>JBLHOC010000104.1:0-11216 GCA_047620825.1 Bacteroidia bacterium
GAGGTTATCCATGAAGAAAACTGGGGTCTCACTAAGCTTGCTTACCCAATCCAGAAAAAAGTTACTGGATTTTACCACATTTTTGAGTTCAACGCACCTAATGATTTAGTTGCAAAACTTGAATTGGCTTTCCGACGCGACGAACAAGTAATGCGTTACTTTACGTTGGCACTTAACAAACATGCTGAAAAGTATAATAAGCGTCGCCGAAATGGAGAGTTTAACAAGAAAAAAGAAACTGAAAAAGAAGCGGTATGAGTAAAAGAAAATCATCAACGAATTACGTATTCAGAAATCGCCCAGTTGATCGTGGCGACAAGTACTGTCGATTTAAGAAAAGCGGCATAAAGTACATTGATTACAAAAACCCTGACTTTTTATTGAAGTTTGTGAACGAACAAGGTAAAATCTTACCTAGACGTCTTACAGGAACTTCTCTAAAGTATCAAAGAAAAGTAGCTCAGGCGGTTAAAAGAGCGCGTCACATCGCAGTTCTTCCGTTCGTAACTGATCAGTTGAAATAGGTCTAACTTTATAATCTTAGCAAAATGAAAGTAATTTTAAAAGAAGACATACAAAAACTTGGTTACAAGAACGATGTGGTTGTAGTTAAAAACGGCTTCGGTCGTAATTACCTTATCCCACAAGGCTTAGCAGCAATTGCTACACCTTCAAGTTTGAAAGTTCTAGAAGAAAACGTCAAGCAAACACAACGTAAACAAGCTCAAGTTATATCTGAAGCTGAAGCATTGGTTAAATCTTTAGAGGGTGTTAAACTTTCTATTGGCACCAAAGCAGGTAGCAACGGTAAGATCTTTGGTTCTGTAACTACGATACAAATTGCTCAAGCATTAAAAGATGCTGGACACGATGTTGACAGAAGAAAAATATCTATCACAGGTGACATTAAGGAATTAGGTGAATACAAAGCAAAAATCAATTTGCACAGAGGTATTGAAGCCGAAATCGATATTAACGTTATCGCTGAATAAGAAACGAATTAAATTATCAAAGTCCCATTCGCTTTTAGCTGATGGGACTTTTTTTTGTTTAAACTTTAGTGATGCTAAAACATGAACGTTGTGTTACTCACTCGCCCAGTTTATAATATAGGTCAGCAATAAAATAAAAAGAATTGATATCACCAGGGCTACCGCAGCTGTAGTAATTCTATTTCTCTTTTCATATTTAGATTCATCAGCAGTAAAGTTCCATCCACACACACCACAAATTTTAACTTCTATGTAGGTAAGTGGACTTCCTGAGTCGAGGCCAAAAGCTTTATTATTTCCGTGGAATTCCTCTTTGGTTGTCATTATTTTTTGAGAAGTACAGCGAGGACATATTTTATTTTGGTGTTCCTTAATCTCATTTTTTGCTTTTTCCTCGATTAAGTTCTCCAAAGACTTTTTACTCAAGTTTCTCAACTCAATCTCTTCATTTAATTTCTTAACCACTGAATCGGAATAAGTATCCAGTTTATACTTAACAATGAAGGCAAGTTCAAAGTCCTGATATTCGTTAAGCTTAGTTGTTAAATCTGACATTGGTGTTATTTCAGTGACCAAATTACGAGTCATGCATTCGTTCGTTTATACTATGAATTGTCGTAAATCGTTTTAAGATAGGCTAAGTTACAACATGACTACTTGTCCACCAAACGGCTTGACGCTTCTGCCCACTGAAGGATCGATTATTAGTTATAACATCATGGAAAGCATGATGTAAGTAGTTGGTTATATCGTTAGGTCTATGCCGTTTTCTTTATCCAATCTTCACAATTTCAGATAACTCCGCATTAAACTAACGCCTAAGCGGAAAAGCTCTCACCACACCCGCATGTATCTTTTGCATTGGGGTTACTGAATGTAAAACCTCTGGTATTGAGCCCGTATTCATAGTCCACTTCCATACCGAGGACGTACATCACATGCGCTTTATTCATTACTACAGAGATGTCGTCGATCTGATACTCATTGTCACCCGCTTCTTTTTGATCAAAGGCTAGTAAATAAGAAAGTCCAGAGCACCCACCACCTTTTACACCAATACGTAAATAGGGTGCTAAAACGTCCGTTTGACCCGCCTTAATTTCGCTAAGCTTTTTAATGGCTCCTGCTGTAAAGGTAATCGGGGCATCCAACAAAATTTTATCCGTATCCATGTTGTACAAATTTATTCAATTTTTAAAGATTAAATCCTTCAAAAAATACGTTATTGAATTAGTTTTACAACTTAATAGGTAACAAGCGTTATGACAGTATTGGCAATGAGCACTTTGGATTTCTTTTTAGAAATGATGCATTTTATGCTTCCAGCGGTTGTGGTATTTTTAGTGACTTACTTCATTCTAAAAAAGATGTTGGATGACAACTTCCGACGACAGGAACTTGAAATTAAAGCAGCTCGAAGTACTGAAATGACACCTATTAAACTTCAGGCCTACGAGCGATTCACATTGTTGCTTGAACGGATTCGGCTAGACAACATTGTGATGAGGCTAGCTGAGCCAACCCACAATGCGACTGAATTTAAGTCCATACTAACACAGTCAATCGACAAAGAATTCAATCATAACATCTCGCAACAAATATATGTGAGCGATCAAGCTTGGCAGATGATCAAATTAAGTAAAGAAGAATCACTACAGGTCATTGAGACCAGTTTTCAAACAATGAACAAGGATTCTATGGCCACCGATTTAGGCAAGTCAATTCTTACGGCATTATCCAAAAGTAAAAATAACGTAGCAGTAAGTGCCATCAGCTTTCTAAAAAAAGAAATCGATCTTGTATTCTAGATTCATTTTTGCCATCCTATTCTTTGGGGCTGTGTTTTGTAGCTCATGTCATAGAAGCGCATTTACAAAGGCCAGCGAAGCTCATTTACAAAAGCTTGATACAAGTTGGTCTGTGACCCATAAAAAAATTAATAGCATCATTTCACCGTACAAAGCTCAAATAGACAGCCAGATGAATGTTGTGGTTGGATACGCCGCATTTGAGATGATTAAATCAAGACCTGAATCCGCTCTTGGAAATGGCATTTGTGATATGCTCATGCAATACGGTGTTTCTAAAATTAACCAGGACTTAGACCTATGTATAATGAACTATGGTGGACTAAGGGCTTCGATTCCAAAAGGAGAGGTAACGGTTGGACGCATCTTTGAACTAATGCCGTTTGACAACACGCTGGTTATTGTCGAATTAGACTCGACCGACTTAAGGTTATTGGCCAAACATATACTTATAAAAGGTGGCGAGCCAATTGCTGGTAACGCGCATACTTCCATAGTCAATTATGAAAGTGGTGCTTGTTTTACATCCAAAGACAAACGATTTCAAAAAAATAAGACGTACAGAGTTCTAACATCTAACTACCTGGCAGACGGTGGCGATGGCTATGCTGTATTTGTAGGTAAACCGAAGACAGAAACTGACATATTAATAAGGCAGGCACTGATCACCCAGTTTAAAGCCACCACTGTAGAAAATCCTTTCACCTCAGAAGTGGATGGTCGAATCATCTGGAACCCACATAATGAATAGACGTGACTTCTTGATATCTGGCAGCAAGGCTGCATTGGGGGTTGCATTAGCAGGTTCACCATTAATATCGGTAGGTCGAAACCGTTCTAGACTGTCTGTGTTGTTTACCAATGATTGGCATAGCAGAATTGAACCTTTCGCCATGGATGGCGGAAAATATCAAGGTTTAGGTGGCGCAAGTAAGCGTGCTGCACTTATTGAATCTATTAGACGTAAGGAAAAACAAACCTTATTATTAGATGCTGGTGACATCTTTCAAGGCACACCCTATTTCAATTTTTTCGGTGGCAAATTGGAGTTTGAATTAATGAGCGCCATGAAGTACGACGCTGCGACATTAGGAAATCATGATTTTGACAATGGCATTGATGGATTAATAAGGCATCTACCACATGCAAAATTCCCATTTCTCAATTGCAATTACGATTTCACTGACACAAAATTGAATGATGTTGTTGAACCATACAAAATATTCGTAAAAGGTGGAACCAGAATTGGTGTTTTAGGTATTGGCATCGAATTAGATGGATTAGTTTCAAAAAAATTATACGGAAATATTAAATATAGAGACCCAATTGAACATGCTAATTCGACTGCGGCATTTTTAAAAAACAAAAAGAAATGTGATTTAGTAATTTGTTTATCACACTTAGGCTTTGAGTATAAGACAGATAAGGTTTCAGACCTCACTTTTGCGAAAGAATCAAATGACATTGATTTGATCCTTGGAGGCCACACACACACCTTTTTACAGCTGCCAGTTGAGGTTATCAACAATCAAGGCGAAGTTGTTAACATCATGCAGACAGGATGGGCTGGGATAAATCTTGGAAAAATTGATTATGAAGCACATAGCAAATTTGAAGCACAGGTTGGAGCGAATTGCTTGGTAAAAATTAGTTAAGACACAAGCGTATTTTGTTTTTTTTCTAATTTTTTTATAGACAATTTTACCCACGATTTAAGGGGAAAGGTGTCGCATCACTGGCTTTAAATCTCTAATTGGCTTATAACTAAAAACTTAAATGACTACAGAGCACGAAAAGGTATGGAAGAA
Source organism: Bacteroidia bacterium (assembly GCA_047620825.1). Taxonomy (GTDB): domain Bacteria; phylum Bacteroidota; class Bacteroidia; order NS11-12g; family UBA9320; genus UBA987. The sequence goes on from JBLHOC010000104.1 coordinate 4,609, forward strand.
CTGTCTGTCCTTAATTAAGGACAACGTAAACCCTCAAAGTTTCAAGACATGGTTTGACCCGATCAAACCCATAAAAGTTGAGGATAAGAACTTGACAATTCAAGTACCTAGTCAATTTTTTTATGAATGGTTAGAAGAGCACTATGTAACGTTATTACGTAAGGCACTTGACCGTGAACTTGGAGTAGGTTCTAAATTGGAGTATAGCATTATTGTGGATAACAGCAGTGCGAGCTCACGTAATCCACATGCTTACACTATTAATGTACCAACGCGTAATGCCGGGTATAATAATAAGAATGAAGTAGGGATTCCTTTAAATGTTAATGCCAATATTCACAACCCATTTATTATTCCTGGGTTGAAGAAAATAAACATAGACAGCCAGCTCAACAAGAATTACACATTCGATAATTTCATTGAAGGTGACTGTAATCGACTTGCTCGTTCAGCTGGGTTTGCAGTTGCAAATAAACCTGGAGGCACTGCATTCAACCCATTGATGATTTTCAGTTCAGTAGGTTTAGGAAAAACACATTTGGTGCATGCCATTGGTAATCGTATCAAAGAAATGTCGCCTAACAAATCTGTTTTGTTTGTTTCATCTGAGAAATTTGTAAACCAGTATGTCGACTCTTGCAAGAATGGGAACAACAACGACTTCTTAAACTTCTATCAGTTATTAGATGTTTTGATTGTTGACGATGTTCAATTCTTCGCTAAAAAGGAAAAGACACAAGAAATATTCTTTCAAATATTTAATCACCTACACCAAAACGGAAAACAAATTATTTTGACTTCCGATAGAGCTCCTAGAGATCTGAAAGATGTAGATGAAAGATTATTGTCTAGATTCAAATGGGGTCTATCTGCCGATTTGCAGGTACCTGATTTAGAAACTCGTATTTCGATTCTAGAACATAAGATGTACGAAGACGGCATTAAACTAAATGCTGAAGTCGTAGAATACGTTGCACACAACATTGATTCAAATATTCGTGAGCTAGAAGGCGCACTTATCTCTTTATTAGCTCAAGCATCTCTAAACCGTAAGGATATTGATTTAGACTTAGCTAAAAAGATGGTAAAGAATTTCGTGAAGAATGCTTCGCGTGAAATCTCCATTGAATACATCCAGAAATTGGTATCTGATTTCTACTCACTCTCTATTGAGCAGTTAAAATCGAAAACAAGAAAGAGAGAAATTGTACAAGCCCGTCAAATCTCAATGTATTTTGCCAAGCAGTTGACAAAAGCACCATTGAAGAAAATCGGTATGCACTTCGGTGGTCGAGATCACTCTACAGTGATTCATGCTTGCCAAACGGTTAGTGACTTGATGGATACAGACCGTAAGTTTAAAAGTGACGTAGAAGAAATCTCTAAACGCATAAAGATCAATACATTTTAATCAAGTCGCATTTGATTTAATGTAAAAAAGCTCTGTTTATCAGGGCTTTTTTCTTTTTAGGGCTTTGCGCATGTATGAATCAGTTGCTATTCAGAGCTTTGGAGATACGACAAAGCGAAGAATCTGTTGAATAGTAAGTGTAAATCTACGCATAGTTAAACTCCTGCATTTGTCAACAGATTCTTCGATCACTCCTTAGGTCGTTCACTCTGAATGACGTTCGTTCAAAGAATTTCAAATTCATTTACCAATGCGGTCAAGTCGTTCCAGCTAGGGTTCATCTCAACGATCAAGGTCTCTTTATATCCCCTACTCTTTCCTTTTAGGTACTTTTCATATCGAATAGCATCCATTATTTCATTGAAGTACTTATAGAATACTACCCTATTCACGTTGTACTTCGCACTAAAGCTTTTTGGATAAAACTTAGTCTTGTGTTGCCACAATCGATGTCTTAAATCGCTGGTTACTCCGATGTATAAAACGCTGTGATTTTTATTGGTCAATATGTAGACGTAACCTCCTTTTGAATAAAGCATAGGTATTGACACAATCATATTGAGTGTTGCACCAATATGTAAGTTATAAAGAAGCGATCAATAACATATGCAGAACCTCCCTCTACAGATTCTTCGCATCCTCCTGCTTTCGGATACTCTGAATGACGGGACTGGAAAGAGTTGTGCTTATCTCAATAGACAGCGAACTATTTGACTAACGCTCCTTAGGCATACCTCTGACACAAATACGCTATGCTAAAAGAGGTCACAAAAAAAGGCTTCTAACAGAATTAGAAGCCTTTTGATTATTTAGTTAAGAACTACGATTGTTCTTTTCTTTTCATAAAATCTACAACAATCGGAGTCGCGATACAGATAGAAGAATATGTACCAACTGCAACACCAATTAAGAGTGCAAATGTGAACCCTTTCAATCCTTCACCTCCAAACAAGAATAAGATAATTACAACCAACAAGGTTGTTAACGATGTTACCAACGTTCTACTTAATGTTTGATTGATGGCATCATTGATAATTCCAGAAGTGTTTTTCTCAAACTTGTGTAGTCCTAAAAATTCACGAACTCTATCAAATACAACAACCGTATCGTTAATCGAATAACCAACAACTGTTAGAATTGCCGCAATAAACGCTTGATCCACATCCATTGAGAAATCTACAAACATTGGTAAAATTGAATACATAGAGAATACGATCAATACATCATGGAACAACGCAACGGTTGCACCCAATCCATAACCCCATTTTCTAAATCGTGCAACGATGTAAACAAACATACCAATCAGTGATAAGATAATCGCCAAAGAAGAAGCACGTTTGATATCTTCTGCAATGGTTGGTCCCACTTTTGATTCAGACATCACTGATTTATCAGTAACACCATATTTACTCAATCCTTTGATGATTGCTGCTTTTACTTCCATACCTACAGCCGAATCCTTATCCGTTATCCTGTAAGCTGTAGTGACCTTATAAAGCCCGTCAGTACCATAAGTCTTAACTTCAACATCACTATTGCCTATTTCAGGTTTAATAGCTTCTTGAATGTCTTGAGAGTTTGCAGCACCGTTGATGTCCATTACATATGACCATCCACCTTTAAAATCAACACCCGTATTTACACCTCTTGTAACCATTGAAGTAATACCAAGGGCGATGATAACGGCAGATACCACATAGAATTTTTTTCTGTTACCGATAAAATCAAAACTAAATGACCTTAACATATTCTTACTACCAGCAGTATTGAAAGCTATTTCTTTACCCTTAGCAATGTCACGCTCAACAAATAGACGAGTCAATAAGATTGAGGTAAACAATGAAGATAAGATACCAATGAATAGAATAATACCGAAACCTGCAACAGGTCCTTTACCCAACATCATTAAGATGAATGCGGCAATAAGTGTTGTTACGTTTGCATCAATAATAGACGTCAAAGCCGCTTTATATCCATGCCGGACAGCTGCCTTAAATCCTTTTCCAGTGGCAAGTTCTTCTTTAATACGTTCAAATATTAGCACGTTTGCATCAACGGCCATACCAATCGTTAATACCAAACCAGCCATACCAGGCAAGGTAAGTGCTGCCCCATACCCGGACAATACACCAAGAATGAAGAATAAGTTAGCTAACAATGCGATTACTGCATAAATACCTGCCTTACCATAATAGAACATCATAAAAAGGATGACAGATAAGAATCCAATAGCTAAAGACATCAAACCTGCATTGATTGCTTTTGCACCCAATGTTGGTCCAACAACGGTCTGCTCAACAATACTTGTCTTAACCGATAAACGTCCGGCTTTTAATATATTACTCAAATCCTCAGCATCTTCCATTTCGAAGTTTCCAGAAATACTTGAGCTACCATTAGGTATTTTACCTTGTACTGTTGGTGCGCTATAAACACGACCGTCAAGCACAATGGCAATGGCTTCTTTATTTGCTTTGCTTGATGCTTGTTCTGTAATGATTGACCATTCTTTGGCGGCTGCGTTATTCATTAACATCGTCACCTCATACGCGCCATTCGGATTAATAGTTGGTCGAGCATTGTCGATTACATCCCCGTCAAGAACTGGTCTTTTCCCATTTACACCACGTAGGGCATATAATGTTAAAAAGCCATCTTCTGTTTCGTTGAAGCTCCATTTGAATTCCAGGTCATCTGGAAATTGAGCCATAACATCAGGGTCTTTAAATTGATCATCAAAAAAGTCACGTTCAGTATTTTTCACATACCCAACGAAGTTTCTTATCATCACGTTTCCTTGATCGTCTTGTGGCAAAGCCATTCTAGACATGAAAGGATATTCGATCAACTGTTCTTCTCTCGACAATTCCTTTTGAGGAACAGAATCTTTTACAGTACTGTCATTACCATTAGATGTGTCTTTTAGTCCAGCAAAATCGTCCACAATTAAGTTTGTGTCTTCAGCTACATCTGTTAAGTTAATTCCTTCAGTGTCGGCAAACTCATCAGGTGCCTTGTCAGCTGCTGGAGCCGATGTGTCTTTTTCCTGATTTGCCTGAAGTTTTTCGGTTACAATGGATCGTGCATCTTCAAAGTACTTATATACTTCGTCGTTGTTATACACTTCCCAAAACTCTAATTGAGCAGAATTTGTTATAAGACGTGTTACACGGTCTGCATCATCAACACCTGGTAATTCAACTAAGATTCTACCATTGTCTAATAACTGAACGTTAGGTTGTGTTACGTTGAATTGATCAATACGTGTTCTTACAACTTCGTATGTCTCACCTACCTTGGCTTTTTCTTCTTTCTTCAACCAATCATAAATATCCTTATTGGTAGAGTTGTATTGAGCTGGTAATTCAGCTTTACGATTCTTTCGGTAAAAGATTCGCGCCAATCCAGTTTCAGGATTTATAGCTTCATATTCTTTTGCGAAATAATCAATGAAACTTCCTTGACCGATATATGCCGCTTCAGCTCGTTCTAATGCCAGTTTAAACTGGGCATCTTCATCTTTACCTCCCAATCCCCATACCATATCTTGTGTAGAGATCTCAAGTGTAACGTTCATCCCACCTTGAAGGTCAAGACCTAAATTAATTTCTCGTTGTTTACATTCTTGGTACGTGTAACCAAACAATGGGTATACTTTTTCACTTTGAAGTGAATCAATATGTTGTTTGTATACGCGATCATATGCTGGGACCGTGTCTGAGCCAACAATTGCAATTACATCTGCGATTACTCCTTTTTCAACATTTCGAGTAACTACTGTAAAAGACAACTGGTAAAGGCAAACTACGGCCAACAGAATTACCAAAAATTGTACAAATCCTTTGTTCTTCATTCGTCTATATCAATATATTTTTTTGTATGCCTTCCCGTTTTTCGGAAGTCCGCAAAAGTAACGGTTTTTTTTAATCTCTAAAAGGGGATTAAGACAAAGAATGCAATACCCTTTTTAAGGCTTTAATAGTTGGTTTAAATGGTCCGTTAAAACCTTAAAGCTCCTGTCAAAATGTGTGTTATTTACGATAATTAAGTCCACATTCTCGCGGTAAGGTAAAAGATACTGTTGATAGGCAGGCAAAACATGCTCATTCCACTGGTAGTAAATTTGTTTTTTAGTCATACCACGCTCTTTTGCATCCCGATTCAATCTGCGCTTTAGCATCACATCCAAACTGGCTTCTATATAAAGTTTTAAATCGAACAAACTATCCAGCTTTGGGTCAGTATATATAAATAGGCCTTCAACTACAATGATTGGAGAAGCATTGAAAGTGATTTGCTTTGGAAACACGCTTGGATTATTGAAGGTATACTCTACAATATTCACGACCTTTCCTTTTTTCAACTTTCTGATATCCTTTACCAGTCTTACAAAATCAATACCTTTTGGCTCATCAAAATTGATTTCACCGTTCTCGTCAATGAGTTGTTCGGACAATGGTTTGTAATAATGATCTTGTGAAATGACACAGATTTCTCTCTCTGAATACAGCTCGTGTAATCGACGAATTAGTGTTGTTTTACCAGACGCGCTGCCACCAGCAATACCAATTATATAAGGACTTATTGAACCCATGAATTTGTCAGCTGCAAATTAAGTTGAAAATCTCGTGGGTTGTCAACTAGATTTGGAATTCCTACTTTTGGACAATGAATCAGTCTACAGATGTAATTATTATATATGATGCTTTGATTGCTGAATTTCCTGATGTTGAACGAAAGGGTAAAACAACGCCTTATACCTCAACAAATACCTACATGTCGTCGTTTATCGGCAAAGAAGGGATATTGGCTTTTAGATTATCCGCGAACGACATCGATGTATTAATTGAGACCCATGACGCACGCTTAATGACGCAACACGGTAAGACTATGAAGGACTTTGTTGCGATTCCTACCCGTGTAACGAATGACAACGCTTTATTGAAACACTATTTTCAAAAAAGTATAGATCATACCAATGGTTTAAAACCAAAAAAGAAATAACGACTAACACCAGCCCGCTATATTTTGCAAAACACAATCACAGTCCTCCGTTCAGTTTTACCATTCATCATTTTTAGCCTTTGTTTATTTACGTCTCCTACAAATTCAACAGCACAAATTAGCTGTACAAATTTCCAGGTGGACTCCATGGTGGTCAAGGTGCACGACAATGAAGTTAGGTTGAAGCATATAA
>JBLHOC010000105.1:0-11212 GCA_047620825.1 Bacteroidia bacterium
CCATACCTTCTAAATCACAGTCGAAAAGATCTAAAATTCCCTGACATGTGATGTCTGATAAGTTTGGACTTAAGTCTCTTAACAACTCAGTTTTGATTCGAAAAGTGGAAGAAAATTTACCTGTAATGTTATCGACCAGTGGTATGATTTTTCTCAACGTTTCGAAATTGGCAAAAGCTTTCTGAATATTTAAATTTTGAACGATTAGGTTGAGGTCCGCTAAAGGGTTGTTGATATTAGTTGAGTTTAAATTACCACTTAGAATAACCTGTCCATCTAAACAATCCGTACTTAGCTGCCTTATATCTAGTGTTTTATCGTTCAATTGAGCTGATCCTTGAACCTGAGCAAAGCTGTGGTTGGTGTATTGGAAATCATCGATTTTGTACACCACATCGAGGTTCATATCATCTGGTAGCTCGAGAGGCTCTAAATTAGAAGAGTCGGTTGCGCTTACATCAATAAAGTCACCAACATCCAAAATTTTAGAAGAGATCGTTACTGCACCTTTCAAAGCTTGGTGATTCATTAAATACCCAATCGCATTTTGAACTTGGCCAGTAATCATCATGTCAGACTTGCCAGCTGCAACATCAAACACAGGTATATTGATTTCATTTTCGTTAAAAGTGAGTTGTCCGTGTCGAACAACAATTGGGTTAGGGCTTTGCGCATTTTTGTAGCTCACATTTTTAGCCAGTATGGACCCACTTGAGTTCATTTTTTGTATCTCATTTGATGCTATGGAAGACATTCTTCCGTTGAGACTAAGATCGCAAGTGATTAATCCACCAATTCTGGTTTCAAGTGTATTTGGTAGCAGCACGTTTAACTTATCTAAGTCTAAGGTGCCATTAATTTTTCCATTTAAATGCGGGTCGCGATAAATATCTCCCATAAACAAAGCAGCAGTAAAAGGGTTGCCTTGAAATTTGAATCCTAATCTTTTTAGGTCGATGGTCAAGTTTTTATCCTGCCCATCCACATTAGAAACATTTAAGTCGAGAGATACCTTCTGCATATCACCAGGTAATTCTTTGTGTGATAGATTTCCTTCAGTTAATCGTAGATCAACTGCGTAGCCAGGAGTCTGAGTCTCACTTATAACACCAGATACAGTACCACTCACTTTAGCATTTCCTGTTGCCGTATAATCTTTCAAATCATTTGTGTAGTTGGACGGTACTAGACTCAATAAGTCTTTGAAATCAGCATCGTTAGAAGCATACTGAATCTCTATTAAGGTGGAGTCTCCAACAAACTTTAAACCTCCAGAAGCTTCAAAGGCAATAGACCCAGCTCTAAGCTGATTTTCTTTAAAAGCATATGCCGAGGTATTTAAGTCGATAGAAGTTGTTGCTTCAGTTTGGATTGGGATGTGGTTGACATAAGCAATGTTGTTGTAAGAGATATAAGCATCAGTACAATCAAACAAAGAGGTTAAATCAAAGGTGTCTTGGTTATAACGACCGTTAAAACTGCCTGTTATGCCCGAGAGTGCAACGTGTGTTGATGTGTTGCTTTCTAGGTAGCTAAAAAAACCATTTTGGATAAGAATTTTATCGAAGTCAGCACTCAATTCAATGTCAGATGTACTGTTGCTAGCGGACGTATATATGTCCCAATTATTCAAAGTGTCGTTAGACAAAAGACGAACAATCGGATTGTTAAATTCTAAATAACGAAGATCAACAGCTTTGTCTTGGAATAATTTCTTAAGGCTGATAACGGCTTTTAGTCGCTTACACGAAAGCAAGGTGTCCAGATTAAAACTTTCAATGCCTACGATATGGATATCGTTTATCTCAAGGGATAAATTTGGAAATGAAGGCAGAATTTTAATGCTGATGTCTTCGTCGAACACTACACGAGCATCTACGGCACTTGACAAATCCGACTTAATGAGTCTGACTATATCTTTTTTATAGATAATTGGAATTGCTACCGCAGAAGCGAGTAGTAAAACCAATACGATTATGATAATGGACAATAATCGTTTAAATAGCTTCATTGGGTTCATCTGTTGATTGGCAAATGTACCTATCAACAGATGAACAAAGCAAGTTTTACAACTTCCAGGTGGCTGTTATACCAAAATATCCAAAACCGTCATTATCAGCGCTAGTAGATCGTTGACCACTTTGATCGTTAGGATTAGATAGTTTAACAGCTATATCTCCAAGAGAAGGGTTTACTGCTTTTAAACTTTCAGGATCAGGATATCTACCAATGCTAACGTCATCAAGATAATCAAAAAACAATTTGTGATAAGTCCAGGCAATACCTAAAATCAAGTTTTGATTTACGTGTCTTTCTAATTTCATTCCAACTGGAATGGATACCGCAAATTTTCTATATGCATTTTTAGCTCCATCTAGGGTTTGGCCTTCTGTTCCTAATGGTCGTAAGGAATAGTATTGCCCCTCGTATTTGGCTTGTGGATTGAAATAGAAACCAGATACTCCAGCATTGAAACTAGGAATAAGGCTTGATACCTTTCTGTGCTTTAATGGTTTAAACACGGTGCTGATACCTAAATCAATAACCACAGTTCTAAACGATAAACCACGCTGACTGTGAACGCCACGTATTTTGCCTAAAGTTGACTCACGGTTATCGTCTCCGGCGAGTATTAAATTATTTTGTCGGACTTCAAGTTTCCATCGTTGGTTAAAATTGTAGCCAAATCGAAAGCCTAAATGAGGTCTAGAGTTTGGGATATATATAGAAACGGATGATGTTACTAGATCACCAAAGTATACTGTAGAACCTGTTGTCAAAGTAAAGTCCCAATACTTTTCATTGATTAATATGTCTGATTCATCAATGTTTGCGCTGGTGTCATTGCTTGATTTAAAACTTGTATCTAAAGTAATCATGTAATCCCGATTGGTCATGGCCATTCTAGGAATTGTCATGTAGTCATTCATATTGACTAAGAATTCTCGATTTTGGTTCAAAAAGTTTCTGAGCCCAATATTTAATGTAGGAAACTCAAATCCGTTCTGGTCTACCAAACCTTTTACTTCGATGTATCCATTCTCGTATTTTTTAAGAATTTTATCCTCTAAGTATATTTTAGTTTTAAGATTACCGTTCAAAAATTCAAGGCGGTGTTTTATTTGATATCTTCTAATCGTGTCGTCATCTAGATAGATATACGTAACGTCAAAAATAGGAGAGGGTAGCGCAGGTTTGTTGCCCATTAATTCTACCACTTCAGTAAACTGGTCGATATGAAGATCGTAGTTTGGATTGTCGACTTCGACACCATTAACCCCGATTTTATATATGTGACCATTGTTTTCTACCAAAGGTTTTTCAAAGGGATTGGAAAATTCGATAAATGGAGCGCGTTGTGCAGAATGGATAATTTCCGAATTCTGTAAAAGGTGTTTTTCTGCATTTATCCCAAAGTAATTTTTTGATATGTTCATTTTATCTGCCGAACCAACTGCTGTCAGATAAACCGGTAAAAATTGAACTGTATCAATCGAAATCAGACTAACGTAATTGTAACTAAAGCTATTGTCTTCTACGGTAGGTTGTGGTAACTGAACTTGAGCTTCATTATAATTGATGAATAATGGGGTTGTGAAGAAACCATTCAAGTCGCGTCCGATAAATTCATTTCGAGAGAAGACATTGTTTTTAATATTGATGTGTAATTGATCCCAAGCTGCATCTGAGATCATAACACTTCCTGTATTATTTGCAAATGTATTGTGCTCTATATTGACGGTAACGGATTGGTTGATTAGAATTTTATCTACTTCTTGAATCTCAAAAAACACACCACTGTATAGGTTGTGGAACATCGAGTGTTTAATGTTGACTTCGTTTCTTAACCAATACCTGTCAAACTTGATCGGTTTCTTTAAGGTTTGAAAATCTGCATAACTGATATCAATATTCTTATCGCTTTCTTGATGTATGATGAAGCCCATTCCTGGTTTCTTATCATCAAGACTTGTAAATTTTACAAAAGAATTTATTTCACCTTTAATTGTCAATCCACCCTGAATTTGGATTACTGCATTTTCGGAAAAATGTAATTCTGTACCAGGGGATATTGTTAAGATTGCGTTTGATCGCACAATGTTATTCCCTTTAACCACATAGACACATGAGTCCAAGGTTGTGTTCGTCTCAATTACCTTTGGGAAAGGAAATAAGTTTTGAGCTTGAACGCTATACGATATTATAACGAATAGTATCCAAGTAAACCGACGGTGATTTGTAACGAGTTGTTTTAAGTTTTTCATTGCCGTCATCATTAGTTTGTGATTGTGTATGTTAATGGACGTAACTCAATATCAGTTCCTAAGGAAGACTTGGCCTTGATATTGTTGAACATAATGATATCTCCCTCACTTGCTTTCGACAAAGCTTCCAAGCTATTGCTGTTCAGGAAATTACCTACGTTCGGTATTGGGCGCAATATGGCTGTATGACCGTTGTATATGATGGTCATTTCAAAATTGGAGATGTAGTATTCTTCTTCGACCAGTAATTCGTCAGATTTTACTTTGAGCGATTTTGCTGTTGAAAGGTCTCCCGTTGAAATGGTCGTCGTTTGTTTTTGATCTTGCAATGTTGCAATAGGCGGGTTCAGTTTACGAACTACGTATTGTTTGTCAGCAATTCGGACAAATCCGTAAGACATTTGAGCAAATACTTCAACACGTACTTGACCTTCCTTAGTAACACGGGCGTAAAAGCTTTTGCCTTTCTTAAGTATTTGCCCTTTGGAAATTCGAGCCTGTAAGCCCTCCGTATCCTCAAACTCTGAAGTTCTAAGGTTTAGTTGATTGTTTATTCCGATGTACAGTGTGCCCATCAACCCTGTTTCCAGGATGGGTTTAAGATCTAATACCTTAATGTTTTTACGACCTGATGTAATGCCGTTAGAGTATCTCATTTCATAAAAGCCTTTCGTTTCTGGAACAAACAGGAACGTACCTGGACCATTTAAAACAAAGGTCTTTTCTAATCCGACTGGATCAAGAAGCTCTATGGTGACGGGTCGACCAGAGGTTGTGTCAAATCCAAAGTCAAATCGAATCGGTTTACCTACAGCGTACACAGAGTCACTCAAAGACTCAATAGTTACAAGATTTTTTTGCTTATTAAGTTCGGCTTGAGCGCGCTTGTTTTTATCCCTTATAGCCTCGTAAACGATAAACGAATCCCAATTTATCTGGTCAAGGAAAACGGGTAGGTAATCTCTTGACCCTAGACCCTCGTGATCTGCTGTTATAGCACGTGATAATTGAGCGGGTAAGGGATAGGTGCTTTCGGTTATAGCTTCCTCCACGGTATTATTTACAATGTAACTTCTTACCAGTTCTAACTGGCTTTTAAACATCGTTAAGTTCATTACTGAAACAGTTAGCGGATGTTTTGAAAAATAGAATTTTTTAGCGTCAATCAATTGACCGTCAGATTTGTATTCAAAACTTGAGAGTGGCATGATAGAGTCGATTTGATCAACTTTCGAAGCCTCAACAAACTGACTAATATCAAGTTTGAATGTTTTTAGTCTATCGAATAGATGAGCTGCTTGAGCACCTTCTATCATGACTTCATTAGAGATTACCTCTCTTTTACCTCCTTTAAAGTATCCAAATGCATTGAACCCTTCTTTTGCGATTAGTGTGAATTTTAGACTATCGATAAAGTCCAATTCAGATGATGTTTTAGCATCTATTGCGGCAATTTTGTGTTTCGTCCTGTGGTACGATACACTATCATTTTTTAAGTGATTCAGGACAATAAGATTATACCGATTGGTTTGCATTTCAACCTCACGACCGAGTATGCTTGTTGTTTGGTCGCTTTTTTGAATGGCGTCCACGAAATCCGACGAGACGTATGTAAATATCATCGCCAGAAATATGAGGTACAGAAGATTTATCGCCTTCTGCCTCAGTTTTTGAGAGCTAGATTCCATCATGGCGATTAAAATTTATAGTTTTCGAATTCCTTAAGTTTATCGTTAGCCGAGGCTATTTTGATTTTAAGGCTATTTATTTCTTTATGGTAGTCAAGTGTAGAGCTGTTCACCATTTCGTAGTTTGTCTCCAACTTGTCTACATACCCAGTCAATCGTTGTGTAGCGTTGTTTAAATTCTCTACAGAATTATTTAAACCTACAATAGATTGAATGATTTGTTCGATTTGTTGTTCTTGTGTCAATTCAACGCCAGCAACTGTCATTTGAATGGCGTGATTACTGTCGTCGTCTTTGCTCAACTGAGGAAATAATCTTTCCCATTTGTATGGTTGGTGTTTAAATACTGGCTGTACACCAGAAATTAAGAAGATAATTGCTTCTCCTACCAATCCAACAATAAATAAGGCGTCGGCGCCTTCTAATCCTAAAAATTTAAACAGGGCCGCAACTAAGATAATAGCTGCACCTAGGCCATAGAAGAAATTAAGTAAATCAAATTTTCGCATAAGTTACCGATTAAGGGTTGTAAATGTTATCACTAATCGATTTGTAAGATGCAACGAGTATGCCAGTCCCAATAAATAAGTGAAGAGTTGCACAAAAAATAATATAAAAAAATCCGCAAAGTCTTATTAGTAAGTGCTTTGCGGATTTTTATAGTCTTAATATACGACTGGTCGTGTATTATTAGAGCCGATTCACAATATTGGAATGATTCCCAATATGGGATGTTATCTCCATTTATGACTGATGGAAAGGGTATGCAAAATGCTTTGGTGGTGCAAACGTTTCTTTGATCGTTCGCATGCTTGTCCAACGTAATAAGTTCGATTTTGCTCCCGCTTTGTCATTCGTTCCAGAGCCTCTTGCTCCTCCAAATGGTTGCTGCCCAACAACAGCACCTGTTGGTTTGTCGTTGATATAAAAGTTACCAGCGGCGTTTTGTAGCTTTTTAGTGCCAAGTTCCACAGCATAGCGATCTTTTGCAAAGATGCTTCCCGTTAATGCATACTCACTTGTTGCATCAACCAAATCAAGTGTTTCTTCGTATTTGTCTTTATCGTAAACGTAAATTGTTAGTACAGGACCGAATATCTCTTCGCACATGGTTCTGTACTTCGGATCTTTTGTTAAAATAACCGTTGGTTCAATAAAGTAACCATTCGTTTTATCGAAATTCCCTCCAGCAATAATATCTGCACCGTCTTCTTTAGCTTTTGTAATAAAGGCTGCAATTTTGTCAAATGCTTTTTCATCTATAACAGCATTGATATAGTTTGAGAAATCTTCTGTTGGTCCCATTTTCATTTCAGCCATCATAGATATCATGTATGGCTTAACGTCTGGCCACAAGTTACTAGGAATGTAAGCTCGTGATGCGGCTGAGCATTTTTGGCCTTGGAACTCAAAAGATCCTCTTACCAATGCAGTAGCAACTTCGTCTGCGTTTGATGAATGATGAACCATTACAAAGTCCTTTCCACCTGTTTCACCTACTATTCTAGGATATGTTCTGTATTTCGCAATGTTTGTACCTATTTCATGCCACAAATGACGGAATACGCCAGTTGACCCAGTAAATGTCAAAGCAGCAAAATCTCTATGTTTAAATATAACGTCTCCTGCATCTGGACCGTTAACGTATACTAAGTTTATAACACCATCAGGAAGGCCAGCTTCTTTAAATACCTTCATGATTACATGTGCTGAATAAATTTGAGATTCAGCAGGCTTCCAAACAACAGTGTTACCCATCATGGCTGGAGTGCCTGGTAAGTTTCCAGCTATCGCTGTAAAATTAAACGGTGTTATCGCAAACACAAACCCTTCAAGAGGTCTGTATTCTAGTCTATTCCAAACACCTGGACTGTTCGCCGGTGGCTGTTCTGAATACAATTCGGTCATGTATTGTACATTGAATCGAAGGAAGTCAATATACTCACAAGACGCATCAATTTCCGCTTGGTAACAGTTTTTACTCTGACAAAGCATGGTAGCTGCGTTGATCTCGTCTCTATAGGGACCAGCGATTAACTCAGCTGCTTTTAGAAAAATCGATGCTCTGTTTTCCCAACTTAAATTTGCCCATTCTGCTTTTGCTGCTAAAGCTGCATCGATTGCATCTTGTACGTGAGACTTGTCTCCTTTATGATATTGACCCAACGTGTGTTTGTGGTCGTGTGGTGGGTGCATAGTACCTGTGTTACCAGTTCTAACCTCTTCTGAACCAATATACATTGGCACATCTCTTTGCTCAGCGCGCATTTCTGCCAGTTTTGCCTGCAATTTTTTTACCTCATCACTGCCAGGCGTATAGTCTCTTACACGCTCATTTTTTGGGGCTGGTACGTTAAAAAATCCGTTCATTTTTATTAAAATTTATGTAATTATATAACCCAAATCGTCCAAAAAAGTTAGACGAATTCTCTGAAAAAGTTCCAATTATCTTCATCAGGAAATGGGCATTGCAAAAGTAATTTTTCTTTTTTCACAGGATGGATAAACTCTAAACTTTTGGCATGTAGGTATATGTAAGTGCCTTTTCCTTTTCTGCTTCCATATTTCATATCACCTGATATTGGAAAACCGATTTTTGCCAATTGCGCTCTAATCTGGTGAGAACGACCTGTTTGTAGGTGGATTTGAATTAGAAACTTATGATTCGCCGTGCCGATATAATTATACGTCAGCTGACTTTTTTTAGACTTTTTGACTTCCTTGTCATGTGCTCTTGTCACATTCTTATCTTCATTTTTAACCAACCAGTGCGTCAAATCTTCTGATAAATCACGAGGTTTCTTTTGCAACAAAGCGTAATACGTTTTCTTAATCGAATGATCCTGCATCATGGCATTCATTCGTGTCAGAGCTTTTGACGTTTTTGCGAAAATAACAATGCCACTGACAGGCCTATCTAAACGATGAATAGTGCCTAAATAAACATCACCCGGCTTATTATACTTTTTCTTAATGTAAGCTTTGATGTAGTCGCTCAAACATTGATCACCGGTATGGTCTCCTTGAACTAAAATACCAGCGGGTTTATTTACAGCAATCAAATGATTGTCTTCGAAGAGTATTGATTTTGCTAGGTTAAACGACATTATAAGATATTAACTTCGGGTTCTAACACCACATTAAAGGTTTGTTTCACAGAAAGTATAATTGATTCTGCCAATTCAAGGATCTCGGAACCTTTAGCATCACCATAATTTACTAAAACAAGGGCTTGTTTGGCATGACTTCCTGTATTTCCTACACGCTTCCCTTTCCAACCACATTGCTCAATGAGCCATCCAGCAGCAATTTTTACATGCTTTTTGTCTATTGGATAACTTTTCACCATAGGATGAGTCTCCTTGATCCTTTCGAATACTGTTTTTGGAATGATGGGGTTTTTGAAAAAACTACCTGAATTACCGAGCTCAGCAGGGTCTGGTAATTTAGTTTTACGAATCGTAATTACAGCATTGCTAACATCTCGTATCGTAACGTTGTCAGCTTGTTGTAACGCCAATTGATCCTTAATTGCCCCATAGTCTAGTTTAAGCGCATGTGACTTAGATAAACCTATTTCAATGCTTGTGATGATGACTTTGTTTTTGAGCGTATGCTTAAAGATGCTATTTCTATAACCAAACTGACATTGTTTCTTTTCAAGAAATTTGACTGCGCCCGTTTCAAGGTCTACAAAGTGAACCCGTTCTAAAACGTCTTTAATCTCAACGCCATAGGCACCAATGTTTTGAATCGGTGCAGCACCAACGCATCCTGGAATTAAAGATAAATTCTCAATACCACCCCAATTGTGTTCAACAGCATACATGACTGTATCATGCCAGTTTTCACCTGCACCTATTGAAATTATAATTGTTTTTGAATCTTCTTCGAGGATGTTAATGCCTTTGATATTGTTTTTCACGACAACACCTTCGAAATTCTTAGTAAACAGGATGTTACTCCCTCCACCTAATATGAAAAATGGTTTTTGAAATGTTCCTTTTTGAATCAGGCTTTGAACGTCCTGAACGTTATTTACTTCAACGAATGACTGAGCCACCACTGGTAACCCAAATGTGTTGTAGGTAGATAAATCTTTGTTGCGTTCTAGCTTCATTCGACGGCACAAATATCATTTCTATTTGGCATGAAGCCATATTTATTGCAATAAGTTGTTCACGACTTAAGGTCTTGGAAATACTTAAACCTTAACCATTTTGAAAAACCAGAATTACGAGCAATTCGAAATCCAATCAATCCATCTAAAAACCCTAGTTTTATAATATAGATCTTAATGAAATGTGCAAAAGCGCTAGACAATGCTTGACTTGCCGTCATGGGCTTATTCGCTTTTAAATCCCTGCTGGCAGCGAGTTTAGCATATTTGTGAATGGTTTGGAGGTGCTGTGCATTGCTTGTTACAGTGTAGTGTTCTATATCTCCTTTTAGTTGGATTATCTGTACACCAGCGTTTACCTGAAGTACTTCATGTACATGATCTCCTTTCCAACGACACAACGTTTTGTCAAACAAACGAACTTTAACATCTGGGTACCATCCTCCATGTTTAACCCATTGTTGACCATAGAAGTTTTTACGGTTGAAAGTGTATGCACCGCTTAAGTTGTCTTTGACTTGCAGAATAGATTGCACACATGATTCATCTAGGCACTCGTCGGCGTCAATAGAGAGTATCCAATTGTGAGATGCCAGTGCGTGACCCTTGTTTTTGGTCTGACTATACCCCAGCCAATCCATTTCTATGAATCTAACTTTAGGGAATGCTTCACAAATTTCTTTGGTCTTATCGGTACTCCGACTATCAATGACAAGAATTTCATCGCAGATGTCAGCAATACTAGTCAGGCAACGAAGGATTGAATTTTCTTCGTTCAAGGTTATGATTACGGCAGATATGTTATTGGTTGACATCTTTGAACACGTAAAAGCCCCTGCCAAAGCAGAGGCTTTAAAATTTTATAGTATTGATGTTTTTAGCTTGTAGCTGTGCAACCATCTGCACAAGCTTCATTACATACATGCGCTTCTTCTGTTGATTCTGTAGCAGCTGCTGCAGTACAACCATCTGCACAAGCTTCACCACAAACGTGAGCTTCAGCTTCTCCTTTGTGTGCTGTGCAACCATCTGCACATTCTTCACCACAAACGTGAGCTTCAGCTTCTCCTTTGTGTGCTGTGCAACCATCTGAAAATACTTCACCACAAACGTGAGCTTCAGCTTCTCCTATGTCTGCT
>JBLHOC010000106.1:0-10923 GCA_047620825.1 Bacteroidia bacterium
ATTAAAAAAGATTTAAAACTCGACCAGCCTAAAGGGAAACAATACATTGCATTCTTGAATGATATATCCATTGTATCCATCTACAATAAGTCACACAAAGTACAAGTCAGTCATGCCAGGTTGCTCACCATTGGTGGTAAATCCCTTTATTTAAAAACGCCATACCTACGGAACAGTTTTCAGACCGGACAACCTACCAAAACCATATTGATGGAAGCTTTTGCAGGGACGTTAGTCCTTGCGTTGGCTGCCATGATCTTTGCTAGTTTTTTCGGGCTCATATTTGGTGTTATATCCAGTATAAAACAGGGCAGTTGGGTGGATAGAGGTTTATTGTTTGTCAGCACCCTTGGTATATCTGTCCCGTCTTTTTTCTCAGCCATTATCTTCAGTTGGCTGTTCGGTCATGTTTTGAGCGATGTGACCGGTTTAAATGTGGTGGGAAGTTTGTATGAAATAGACCCATTTACTGGGAAAAAACTCGCATTAAAGAATTTGATTCTTCCTGCATTTGCACTTGGGATACGCCCATTGTCAATCATCACACAGTTGACGCGGAATTCAATGCTTGATGCGCTTTCAAAGGATTACATCCGTACAGCCAAGGCTAAGGGTTTGAATAGACGTCAGGTGTATTTTAAACATGCGTTAAAGAGTGCCTTAAATCCGGTGGTCACATCTATATCTGGTTGGTTCGCGTCCTTGTTGGCAGGTGCCTTTTTTGTTGAATTCATTTTTAGTTGGAAAGGATTGGGTAGCGTTACCATACACGCATTAGAAACAAGTGATTTACCCGTCATTATGGGCAGTATTGTTTTTATCGCCTGTTTATTTGTATTCATTAATTTATTGGTGGATGTGTTGTACACCGTGTTAGATCCAAGGATTAGATTAAACTCATGAGACTCTTTATTATTGGGCTTCCGGGAGTTGGTAAATCAAAGTTCGCCGAATCCCTTTCTAGCACTTTCCAGATGCCATATATCGACTTAGATCATTACATCGAGGAAATAGTTCAAATGTCAATTGCCGATTATTTCAATAAACACGGAGAACAAGGATTTAGAAAGATTGAGGCGGAAGCTTTAGACGACGTAATTAAAAAGCACCCGGCAGTTATTCTATCCACTGGAGGTGGAACACCATGTTTTGGCAACAATATGGAACAAATGAAAGCCAACGGTGTGTGTATCCTTCTTAAAAGTTCGTTTGACATAATTGCAAACCAAATAATAAAAGATGGTGACTCTAGGCCCCTTTTCTTGGGGCTCGATAGAGTGGGAATTGCAAAAAAGTTAGCACTCCTGTGGGAAGAAAGAAGGTCACATTATGAGCAAACCCACATCATCACTGGTGTTGAGGCTGTCCAAAAATCGCAGTTATTAACAAATAGGGTAGAATTATTCACAAAGAAGGGCAAATCCTTGATTGGTATAATTGAAATTAACTAACATTGCTCAGCATGATTGGCAGACCAGTAGTGTTTACAACTGTTCCAGCCGATTATGTGTTAATTATTATTGATATTTTAAATTTTCACTTAAAAGATTTTAAACATGAACAAATCAGAGTTAATCTCTCAGATGGCTGGCGATGCTGGCATCACTAAAGCACAAGCACAAACTGCATTAAATTCATTTCTTGACACGTCTTCTGGAGCATTGAAGGCAGGAGGAAAAGTAATTTTAGTTGGATTCGGAACTTTCTCAGTATCTAACAGAGCAGCAAGAACTGGTAGAAACCCACAAACTGGAAAAGAAATTCAAATCGCAGCTAAAAACGTTGTTAAGTTTAAAGCAGGTTCTGAACTTTCTGGAAAAGTTAATTAGAAATCGTTTTAACGAAATTCAAACCCAGTCGATTCGGCTGGGTTTTTTTTGTGTTCTAAGGTTTTATGCTGTTAGAAGTCTACCGACATCAGATGAACTCGAATATTTTTTCAAATAAAGTATTGAACATGAAATGATGTAACAAGCGATTACGAATAACCAGCAGGTATCAGATACTTGTTCGATTTTTTTTGGAATTCTTGAGTAGCAAATGGTTGCGGTGTGAGAAATTTGATTAAAGTCTCGATACGCGTACAACAAAAGGAAAGCCCTGTTGCATAAATAATACAGGGCTTTTTGGTTCGACAACCATTAAAAAAGGTTCAACACTTTATGTAACCTAACTAATTAGCCAACTCATCAAGTCGTTCCTGCTTAGTTTGAGAAACCAATCCTGTTTCAGCGAACACCTTTATGTCATTTAAAAAGGTATCAACTGTGATCTTTAAGTTGCCCTCCATCATTTGTTTCATCTCGTCAGGAATAGGACCATTAACCAACCATTCGATGTTCACTACAATTTTTGAGGTAGTGTCAGATAGTCGAACGATAGTCATTTCATTAGTCGCCTTATTCATCATTTCATGCATCCCTTCGGTAGCTTCATAGGCTAAATTCATATCTGAATCCGAATATTTGAATAACTTCTCTGTTACCTTATTATCACCTTGCCCATTCACGGTACACACCCTTTCATCATGTGGGGCTCCATTAATCTCTGCATCTCCTTTACCTGTTGAGAAGTCAACAATCGTTGCCCATTTGTAATACTCCGCAAAACCAGGACCTATAATTTGCCAGAGCTTGGCAGCACTCGTATTAATACTGATTTCTTTTTTTGATTGAAATGCTTTAACCTTTGTTTCATTTTGTCCCATTGTGTAGTTGTTTAGTGTTAGTAACCCCAGAATCATTGTGATAAATGTTTTCATAATCTAACTTTTTTTGTTGCGTCATTATTGACACTTCAAAGGTGGGGCACTAACAACGAGAAGGATATTGCGTTTAGATCAGAGGGTATTCAAAAAAGCTCAGTCTCGGTATTCTTTTGGAGTTTGACCGAATAATTTTCGGAAGGAAGCACTAAAGTGTGCAGTATTTTCAAAGCCACAGTCCCATGCAATTTCATTCACACGAAGATTCGTGTTTTTCAGGAGCTTTGCGGCTTTTTCAAGTCTCTTTGCTTTGAAGTATTTTGCAGGACTTTCGTTATACCACTTTGTAAAATCCCTCTTTAAAGAGGATACGCTGCGGGCAGTAATATGAGCAAGTTCGCTTAAGCTTAGTCCACTGTACAAATTGGCCGCAATAATGTCTTCAAAAGTTATTTGGGCCTGCGACTGGAGGGAACCAATTATCTGGGTAGCAACCTGATTTCCCCCTGAATCACATAGTAAATAGACAAGTTCTTGTAGTTTAAGGACCATTATTTCTTCCCTCGCACTATCTGGATTTTCAAAGTATGGAGTCAAGGATGAAATAAAAGCATCCATCTCTTGGCTATGACTAATTTTTAAAGATGGTTTGACTGATATAGATTCTGATTTTAAAAAGCTAATATCCTTACCTTCAAAGGCTTTTTTAACCGTATTAAAATTTAAATGAAAAACAACGCTACCGAATGTTGTGTTAGGCTCAGGGTTACTATTATCGGCAATAAAATTGCTGCATTTCATCAAGATACTCTCACCACCTTTGGCAACGATTTTCCCTGTAGACGAATATACTTCCTGGGTTCCTGACTGCACATAGGAAAAACATGCATCATCCTGCATCACTTGGTTAACCCGAAGGTCAGACTCTGATGTTAGGCAATCAACAAATGGCTGATTCCAAAGGTTAAGGCTAATTAAATCCATAGTGCAATTATACAGTAAAAGCCGCTGAAAAGTATTCAAAAAAGCTCAAATAGTGAATGTAAATTTGGACCTCATTGTAAACAATTTAGACAGTTTCAATTTGATCTGACAACATAACCATCCCGTCAAGATAACTGTAGCTCTAAGGCCAAGTAAAAACTGAAGGTTTGTTAGGAGATTCAACACTGCCGATAATAAACTAGGTGTTAATGCATCAAACTTGTTGATGGCCAATTTTAAGTCACAGTGTTGGATAAAAGTTCCTTTAGACGATATAAGGCTGTTTCACACTTCCTTATGCAGGATTATAATTCATTCAGGCATTCTAAGAATGATTCAATCCTCAAACCGCTTCTCCCAATACCCAACATCTATCCATTCCCCGAATTTGATACCAACCTTAACAAACTGACCGATTTTAACAAAACCTAAGGATTCATGTAATTTGATACTGGATGGGTTGGGTAGCGAGATCCCTCCAATCAAACATTTATAACCCAATTGTTCCACTTGGTCGAGTAATTCGCTATAAATTGCTTTACCGTATCCCTTTCCTTCTGTACCAGGCTTAAGGTAAATGGACGTTTCGACTGTCAAACGGTATGCGCTCCTAGTTTTCCATTGCCCTGCATAGGCATAACCAATGACTTTGCCTTCAACCTCTCCGACCAACCATACATACTTGTTGGTAATACCGACTAACCTCTTTTGGACGGCCCTATTCGAAAGTATTTGCTCCTCAAATGTTGAAATTGAATGTTCGATGTAGTGGTTATAGATAGCGGTTATTGCTTTTACGTCTTTAAAATCTGCTTTACGTATAGTCAATATGTGGCCACCCGATTTCACTTATGGCAGATATTTATCCATGAGATACACCATTGCTGTAATGGCGGCACAGCCTAATTCTAATTCTCTTTTGTTCACTGCTTCAAACACATCTGCGTCACTATGGTGATAGTCAAAGTATCGTTGTGAATCGGGCACTAAACCCATCATAATCAAGTCTGAGTTTACAATATTCTCATCGGTCGCCAATGGACTAATATCAACACCAGCATAACCCTGTTCAAAATGATGTAAGCCGTATTCCTCCAAGATAGACTTAAACTGTCTGACAAACTCTATTTTATTAGAATCTGATTTAATATTAAATCCGCGTGGACTAAAACCACCTCTGTCACTTTCGATGGCCAACACATGGTTTTCACCGCTTTTCTTTGCTTTCTGTGCATATCCTTTCCCTCCCATGTTTCCGTTCTCTTCGTTCATAAACAGCACAACTCGAATGGTATATCTTGGCTTGTAATTCATGGCCTTCAAAATTCGGAGCACTTCCATGCTGTGTACTACGCCAGCACCATCATCATGGGCACCTTGACCCACATCCCAACTATCCAAATGTCCGCCTATTACAATAATCTTATCCGGATATACAGATCCTTTTATCTCGCCAATCACATTGTTGGATAATACATTTGCATTCGTATGGCAATTCATGTTTAATGTAATCTTGGCTGAGCCATTCATCGAAAGATATTGATGCAACATTTTAGCATCTTGTGTGCTAACAGCGGCCGCAGGAATTTTTTGAACATCCGCTGCATAGCCCATGCTACCTGTATGTGCATGTCGATCATTCTCCAGCAATGACATACTTCGTACTAACACCGCAATGGCGCCGTATCTTGAAGCTGTAGAAGCCCCAGCATATCGCTGATCAACGCAACCACCGTAACTTTTAAATGTATTTATTGGCTTAGGGTCCATTGGTCTATTGTAAAACACGATTTTACCTTCAATGCCCGCTCTCCCAAGCTTCTCTACATCTTCCAAACTCTGAACCTCTACTAAATCACCTTGCATTGGCCCATCGGTACCAACAGATCCACCAAGCGTTCGAATATTAAAATCAACGTCGACCTCTTCACTTATGGCAGCCCACTCTATATCACCCCTCACCCAAAAAGGAACCTCAATGGGTTGCAGGTAAACACGATCCAAAGGCAATTTTTCCATGGTTTTTCGTCCCCAGTCAACTGCCTCATCTGCAGCTTGAGATCCACTTAATCGATGTCCAACTACCTTACACAGGTATTCCAGGTTTTTATAGCTTTCGCCTTCTACCAGTGCTTGATCAAAAATTTGACGAATAAAAGTCGAGTCAGATGTAGTGGTTTCAACTGTTTGAGCAAATGCTGAAACACAGAGTGTCAGGAAACCAATGACTAAGTATACAAATCGTTTCATAATCTAAGTTGGCAATGATACGCTCTAAGACTTTTTGAAAAAAATCAAGTGGATTGTATATGCGACAAAAGAGGAACAGTAATTGACAAGAGTATTATACGAAAGGATATAAAACTCTAGTTATAAAATAAATTTGCACCTATGAAAATATCAAAGATGAAAAGTATCACGGCATTAACAGTTATACTGTTAAGTGTTTTATTCGTTGGATTGAAATCCGACACCACCGCGGTACAGGAAGAAGGTATAAACTTTGCCCACATTGACTTTAAGGAAGCTAAGGCTCTCGCCAAAAAAGAAAATAAACTCATATTTATCGACGCATATACGACATGGTGTGGACCTTGCAAGCGAATGGCGCGAACGGTGTTCAAGGAAAAGGCCGTTGGTGACTATTACAACGAACACTTCGTAAATTTAAAAATAGATATGGAAACTGCCCAAGGATTATTTATAGGAAAAAAATACACTGTGCAGTATTACCCAACCTACTTGTTTATAAAACCAGATGGAACACTAGTCAAAAAAGCTGGGGGCGCAACGAAATCATCCACCTTTATTGGTTTTGGCAAATCTGCCATAAAAGGATAATTTATTAGTCCAGTAAGCTTTTAAACCCTTCAGGAACAGGTGTCACTTTTCTGTCGTCATAATTAAAACAGACCATTCTTGTTTTAACAAGTGCTAACCCTTTACCCGTTGTTTCATTCACCATCTTATAAACGAAGTCGAAACTGGAGTTAGACACATCGTCTAAACCAAGCTCAATCGATATGTTGTTCGACAAAAAACCTTCGCTTTGATACGTTATTGCCGCATCGCCTTGTATCAAGCTTGTACCCCAAAAGTCGAGCTCACTTTTCCCATGTTCCGATAAAAAAGCTATGCGTGCTTGATGCGCATAAGCCAACACACTTTCATTGGCTAGATGATTTCCATAGTTCAAATCGGTAACACGAACCTTAATGTGTGTTTTATGAATGTATTTAGATGGTTCTATGATTTTAACTCGGGGCATATTTAAAGCTGTTAAAGTGATTTAGATGTTGTGCCGTAATTGTTTCCGCACCTTTGGTTTCGGTGTTATAAAGCACAAAGGTCACCTCAGCAACACTCACCACAACGGTGCCAATTTTTATTGTTTGAACAAAAGACATCGTCTTGCGTTTGATCTCCCCTAGCTGTGTAACGATTTCAATTTCCTGACTTGGTAACAGTGGCTTTTTAAAACTGATGTTAACGTTCACTAAGAAGAACTGGAGCCGTAAATCCTTAAACAGCTGTATGAGGTTCGCTGTTTCTAATGCACTCCATCTAGCCTCTTCTAGAAACTCTAGATAGCGAGCATTGTTTACATGACCATAGGCATCACAATGGAAGCCAAGTATCTTTTTAGAAAATGAATGTGACAAGGCTATTCTTCCGTATCGATGATGTGATTTGCTGGAGCGCTCGCGTCTTCTTCATATTCAACTTCAACATAGCGATAGAATGATGCAGATAACCCTGCAACACCAACAACAGAGACAACGTACATAACTACAACTAAAGCCAACATGGCTATCATTATGCCTGCCTTACCAATTAGCATTGATAGTCCGAAGACCAATCCAAGCCCAAGAGAAATGGCAAGAAAGCCAACTATCATTATTAACGCTAGTTTTAATGCTCTAACAAATGTGATGTGTTCCCAACTCAATTTCAAACCATCCATAACCGTTTGATTGCCCAAAACGATCCAAGCCCGTCCAGCAAATAATCGTAATAAAAAAAGTTGTATGGCTAAGTTGATCAAACTGGCTATTGCTGGCATAAACGACTGAAGATAATTGACAATCACAGAAACAACTGTTGAAATTACCGCTAATAAAATACCATACCCTAATACTCTAATGAAGCTTGGTCCAAATGAATTAATAGGTTTACCTGCATCTTCTGGGTTATCCTCCGCAACTCTTTGGCTTATAAGCAACGCGTAATTGTAATACCAAGATGATAAAACTGCTCCAAGAAGTGTGACAATAAATATTTTACCCATAAACTCAACAAGATTCTCTGTTATGGCTTCCGTAATTTTTAACATTAATTGAGCCATTTCCTCAGGGTCTGTCATTGCTCCACCTCCAAATATTTCTGGTGGAAGTATAGGTTTTATTAGCAAATAGGCCACATAAAAAACGCCCATGCTTAATACTGCCACAACTACTGTTGGGGTCAACATGGGTTTCAGCAACTTCTTTGTGTGTTGCCATATTCCGTTCCAAAGATCATTTCTAAAAAGTTCAATTACATTCATGTGTCAAATATATTAAATACAAACTTCCATTCTACTGGTTGTCAATTTAAGGTGTACAATATTTCGATGACTGACGTTTTACTACATGTTTTTTTTACTAGTATTGAATATTAATAACAAAGTATGTCAGAGTTACTGCACTCCAAAGGCAAGTTTGGAACTGCACCCGTCTTTTTAACAGCGATTTCAACCATTCTTGGAGCAGTCATGTTCTTACGATTTGGTTTTGCCGTAGCGTCTGTTGGGTTTTTAGGCACCTTAAGCATTATTGTTCTTGGGCATTTGGTGACCATTCCAACAGCCATGTCATTGGCCGAAATTGCGACCAATCAAAAAGTAGAAGGTGGCGGTGAATACTATATTATTTCTAGATCCTTCGGCCTTACGATTGGCGCCAGTATTGGATTGGCCCTATACCTATCCCAAGCCATTAGCGTTGCCTTTTATGTCATTGCGTTCTCTGAAGCATTCGGACCTGTTTTATCATTGTTGCAGGAAAGGACCGGATTAGATATTGCCATTTCCAAGAGAATCCTTGGTTTGGTTAGTGTTGTTTTATTAGGGATCTTAATGTACACCAAAGGAGCAAAAAACGGGATGTGGATGCTTTATGTTGTCGTCGCCATATTAGCCGTATCACTCATTATGTTCTTCGCAGGTACGGGCGAACATG
Source organism: Bacteroidia bacterium (assembly GCA_047620825.1). GTDB lineage: Bacteria > Bacteroidota > Bacteroidia > NS11-12g > UBA9320 > UBA987. The sequence continues at coordinate 8,908 of JBLHOC010000106.1, forward strand.
TAGAGACATTTTTATGGCAGGCAGACAAAACTGATTTCTTTGTCGTATTTGCCATTGTATTCCCCGCCTTTACCGGTATGACTGCAGGTGTCGGGTTATCGGGAGATTTAAAAGATCCAAAAAAATCCATACCACAAGGAACACTTTTCGCCACTGTAATAGGCATGCTAATTTATGTGTTAATCGCATACAAATTAGCTGGTTCTGCTACACCAGAACATCTGTTAGGCGACCAACTAGTAATGTCGAAGATTGCAGTTTGGGGTCCAATTATACCCATTGGATTGGCTGCCGCAACAATATCAAGTGCGCTCGGTAGCGTAATGGTTGCACCTCGAACGCTGAACGCTATTGCAGCAGATAAGATTATACCAATACCTCGTTTTAACCGCATTTTTGGAACCATAAAAAAAGAAAACGGCGAACCAGTGAACGCCTCGTTGTTAACCTGTGGTATTGCATTTTTCTTTGTACTTCTAGGCGACATCAACGCCGTAGCGGAAGTGATATCGATGTTTTTCATGGTGACCTATGGCGCTATTTGTTTGATCAGTTTATTTGAAAACTTTGCATCAAATCCTGGCTACCGTCCTTCTTTTAAATCCAAATGGTACATCAGTCTAATAGGCGCTTCTCTTTGTATCATTTTAATGTTCAAGATAAACACCATCTACGCCATATTGGCGATTAGCTTAATGGTGCTGACCTATTACGTCTTGTCTCAGTCGAGAAGTAAAAACGACATGAGCAGTATTTTTAGTGGTGTAATTTTTCAAATCAGTCGAAACCTTCACGTCTTTCTGCAAAAAACTAAACAGGAAGAAAACATGGACGAATGGAGACCTTCTGTGGTTGCCATTTCAAAAGACTCCTTTAGCAGACACGATGAATTTGATTTGTTACGCTGGATTTCTCACAGAAAAGGATTCGGTATGTACATCCACCACATTGATGGTTACTTAAGTAAGGAAACCGCAGAAGAATCTAAAGAATGCCTTAAGCGACTCATAAAGCTTACACAAGTAAGTGATAGTAGTGTTTTTGTGGATACCATTATCAACCCATCCTACAAAGCGAGTATTACTCAAACCCTTCAATTGCCTGGTGTTTCAGGTAAAGAAAACAACATGATGTTGTTCGAATATTACAAAACCCAACAGGATGCGCTCGAAGAAATATTGGATAATTTTGGGTTGGTTAAAGCAGTTGGATATGATACTTGTATTCTCTGTTCGAGTCAGAAGAAATTTGGATTTACAAACGAGATACACATTTGGATAACGAGTAGTGATTATCAAAACGCGAATTTGATGATTTACTTGGCCTATATCATTTTAGGTCACCCTGATTGGAAAAATGGTATCATCAAACTATTTGCCATCCACCCAGTGGCAGAGATTGCAGCGGAACGTATCAAACTTAAGGAGATGATCAAGACTGGTCGTTTGCCAATATCTGCCAATAACATTCGGATTATTCCAATTATGGAAGACGTTACCACTAAAGGTGTGATCAATCAAAACTCAAAAGACGCGGATTTAACCATTGTTGGATTTAGAAGCGAGTTAATCAAGAAAACGGGCAAAGACTTCTTTATGGGTTACGACAACATTGGGAACGTATTGTTTGTGAATAGCCAGAACGAGAAGGAGATTTCTTAGCGTATTGAGAAGTGCGTATGAAGTATTGGGACTGGTTGATTCAGGACGTGTCTAATGTGAAATTCTCAATGTTTGGTGTTTAATAGAGCAGAGAGATGTGAGTACGAAAACTCTTGACACAAGGTTCTTTGACTCAAGACTGTGTGTGAGTTGGTAATTCACAACAACACTATAACACACAAAACATACGGATAACACCCTTATTTGGTATGATAAACAGATGTTATATTCGTATATAAACGAGTTGTAAAAAATAGCTCCTAAACAACGATACTAAGATAAATCTCGATTATTATTAAGTTCAATCTGACCTAGAATCTGATAAAATTAATCAAATAGAGAAGTTAACTGAACA
>JBLHOC010000107.1:0-10901 GCA_047620825.1 Bacteroidia bacterium
GTTAAGTACCTAATTCATCAATACAGTGGTGACAAAACCATCGGTGTGCTTAGCAGAGGTTACGGCCGATTAACTAAAGGTTTTTTAGAAGTCGAGCCAACTTCATTGGCAAAAAATGTAGGGGACGAACCTTTAGAAATAAAGACAGAGTTTCCAAATATTACAGTGACAGTCTGTGAGAATAGGGTCATTGGGATTCCTGAAATGGTAGCCATCAATCCCAATATTGATTTAATTATCTTGGATGATGCATTTCAACATCAATACGTCAAGCCAACTATTTCAATCGTATTGTCTACTTACGCAAACCCTTATTGGTCTGATTATGTGGTGCCAATGGGAAGATTAAGAGAGTTTAGACAGAACATAAAACGCGCTGATATATTGATTATCACCAAAGCACCAGATTTGTTGCAAACACTTCCAGAAACTGACTTACCTACCTTTTTAAGTCAAACATTAGATTTCCAAGAGCTCACCATGGTGCATGGTATTAAACGCGACATACAAAAACCGATCGTTGTAAGTGGTCTTGCAGATAACGCACAATTTCAACAACTGATCCTGAAAAAATACCCTGAGTCTGTTACAAAAGGCTTTCCCGATCATAGAACGTATACGGTTACTGAAGTGAAGGAAATGATCTATGATGCAGATCGATTGGATAACAACATTATAACAACTGAAAAGGACTGGGTAAAACTAAAAACCTTCGTGCTTGAGTTAAAACCAGATGTTACATTTTTGGTGCAACCCATATCACTTGGATTCACGCAGCCTCTCATTTTAAAGCAATTAATCGACAAAAAAATCAATGGCTAAGCACGTACGAGCAAAAAAGTTTTTAGGTCAACATTTCTTAAAGGATGAAAGTATTGCCAAAAGGACTGCTGATTTAGTGGATAATTTTGAGGTGCCTAACTGGCTTGAAATTGGTCCAGGGATGGGTGTGTTAACTAAATACTTAATCGAAAAACCCATACAGTTGCAAGCGATAGAGTTGGATAGAGATTCGGTGGCTTACTTAGCCAAGGAAATGCCGAGTTTGACTGTTTATTCAGATGATTTCCTAAAAGTTGATTTGCCAACCGTTTTTAAAGAGTCTTTTGGAGTCATAGGAAATTTTCCTTACAACATATCGTCTCAGATTCTATTTAAGATTCTGGAAAATAAGGAGCAAGTGCCAGCTTTTGCTGGGATGTTTCAATTAGAGGTGGCCAAACGTATCGCTGCTGGACCTAACAATAAAACGTATGGCATCTTATCGGTGTTAGTTCAAGCATTCTATAACGTTAAACTAGAGTTCGAAATACCGCCTACGGTTTTTAAACCACCACCTAAAGTCATGTCTGGAGTGATTTCTGGTGAAAGGATTGAACAAGACATTGACTGGAATGTACCCATGTTTTTCGATGTGGTTAAAACGGCATTTCAACAAAGACGGAAAACACTATCTAATGCGTTAAAGAAATTTAACATTCCTAAAGACCTTTTACTCAGCAATCAAATGTTTAAATTGCGGGCAGAGAATTTAACGGTTGAGGCTTTTAAAGCATTGACAGCATGGATAGAGGAACACAAGCAGGATAATGGAAGCGTTCGAGTTAAATAAGGAGTTTTTAGACGAGTTTATAACCCAACTTGAGCTAAAGAAGGAAGACGAACTTATTCCCGTTCTGGAGCGATTGTTTCCAGCTGATATCGCCGAAACATTCGATAGACTGACGCTTGATCAAGCGGTTTACGTCACATCACTTTTAGACTCAGACAAGAAAATTGATGTGCTGGCTAAACTTGAACCTGAGGTTCAGGTTAAATTCTTTGAAGGATTTAGCAACAAAGAAATTGCACAGCACTTTATCCAAAACATGGATAGTGACGATGCTGTTGATGTTTTGAGTGTGTTGGACACTTCGGATGCGTCTGAAATATTATCATATATCCCCAACAAACAGGATTCCCTCTACCTCACACGTTTGTTGCGCTACCCGGATAATACGGCTGGTGGATTAATGGGTGGTGAATTAATCAAAGTGAACATCAACTGGAATCTTGGACAGTGTACAGCGGAAATCCGGAAGCAAGCTGAAGAAGTTGAGAAAGTGTATACCGTTTATGTGGTGGATGACGGAGATATTTTATTGGGTTGGGTGCCTCTAAAGAAAATTATTCTTGCCAAGGCAGATATCCAAGTCTCAGAAATATTTGATAGTAATATCATTTTTGCCAATGTCAATTCGGATGGTGAAGACGTTGCTAATACCATGCAAAAATATGACCTCGTTGCGCTACCGATTGTTGATTCATTGAATCGTTTGTTGGGTAGAGTAACCATAGATGACGTTGTTGACTTGATTAAAGAAGAAGCAGATAAAGATTATCAAATGCTTTCCGGTATTAGTCAAAGCGTAGAGGTAAAAGATAAAATTTGGGTGTTGTCAAAAGCACGACTGCCTTGGTTGATTATTGGTTTGTTTGGTGGCGTACTTAGTTCAATTGTGATTGGCCAGTTTGATGGAGAGCTACAAGAAAATGTACAACTCGCCTTATTTATGCCTTTGATTATGGCAATGGCTGGAAATATTGGCGTACAGTCATCTTCAATTATTGTTCAAGGATTGGCGAATAATACCATTGATAGTAAGTCAGTTTTCGGGAAACTAGGTAAAGAACTTATGGTCTCATTGGTGAACGGGTTAGTATGTTCAGCATTACTGATGGGTTATGGATTAATAGCTGGCAAAGCAAACAACCTCATGACTACGGTGAGCATTACATTATTTGTCGTGATATTAATGGCTGCTATGGTTGGAACGATTGTGCCCCTCATACTGGATAGGTTTAAGGTGGATCCTGCATTGGCTACCGGACCGTTTATAACCACAAGCAATGATTTGCTTGGATTGTTCATATACTTCATGATAGGTAAAATGCTGATTTAGATATGCCTAATCTCGATGTCAATAAACTATACAAATCCATTAATGAAGGAGACAATAGAGCATTAGCAAAAGCTATAACGTTACTAGAAAGTACATTACAATCTCATCAAGATCTAGGAAATCGCATACTAGACCTATGCCTGAAAAATTCGGGAAATTCCATTCGTATTGCGGTAACAGGAGTGCCTGGTGTAGGGAAAAGCACCTTCATTGATGCATTTGGACAATATCTGATTGATGAGCACCATAAAAAGGTAGCTGTTCTTGCAGTTGATCCGACAAGCCAACGATCTAAAGGGAGTATTCTGGGGGATAAAACCAGGATGAATCAATTGTCCGTGTCAGAAAGCGCGTTTGTCCGCCCGTCACCAAGTGGTGATACTTTAGGTGGTGTAGCAGCACAAACCCGCGAGGCCATATTGCTTTGTGAAGCGGCTGGATACGATGTTATACTTGTTGAAACCGTAGGTGTCGGTCAAAGTGAAACCTTGGTACACAACATGGTAGATTTTTTCTTACTCTTGTTAATCCCTGGGGCCGGAGATGAACTACAAGGCATAAAAAGAGGTATTGTTGAGATGGCAGATTTAGTGGCTATCAACAAATCAGAAACAAATAAAACCTTAGCAAAAGAGGCATACATGCATTACAAGAATGCCCTTCACCTGCTGCAAGGAAGTAGACAAAACTGGGAAGTTCCGGTAGAAAACATTGATTCTTTATCAGGTTTAAACTTGTCTACTATTTATACTCAAATCGAACGATTTGTAGAGGTACAGAAGTCTACTGGAGATTTTGAAGCGCATCGTAAACAACAAGCTGTCAAATGGTTTTATCAGCAAATTAAACATGGTTTAATGCGACTGTTGGATACAGATGCAGCCCTAAGCAAAAAAGCAAAGGGCCTTGCTGACGACGTCAGTCAAGAAAACATATCGGCCAGATCTGCCGCGAATCAATTTGTGAGCGAAATTTTGAAACCCAATTAGGCGTAGAAGAGCTTTCTAAAAATGGCTTCATAACGTTGTTTTACTTCTGCCATCTCAACATGTTGACCAATTTCTTCAGAGATAGACGTGACTGCTTTATCCGCAATGCCACAAGGCACGATGTGATTAAAGTAGGAGAGGTCTGTATTCACATTCAAAGCAAAGCCATGCATCGTTATGCCACGGCTAATTTTAATTCCAATGGCTGCAATTTTTCTTGCTGGTCCTTCTTTTAGCCAAATGCCTGTCATGCCGGAGATACGTTCCGTGTAGATTTTATAGGATGCGAGTGTATCAATCAGACTTTGTTCTAATAAGTCGACATATTTTTTAACACCAATATTTAGGTCGTGTAGATTAATAATTGGGTAGCCAACCAACTGACCAGGACCATGATACGTAATATCACCACCACGTTCAATTTGAAATTTTTGAGCACTAATGGTCGACAAAAAGTTGTCGTTAATTAACAGGTTTTCTTGATTAGCGCTTTTACCAAAAGTATACACATGGTTGTGCTCGCACAGAAACAACATGTCCGCTACTTCATTTTTCTGACGTAATTCAAACTGCTGTTTTTGAAGGTCCCAAGCTTTCTGATAGTCGATTAAACCTAAGTCGTCAACTTCTAACTTGTACGTTGATTTATCCATTTTACAATAACACTTAAGCCTAAAAATAGAAATACAAATATTGCAAGTTTCCCAATATAATCACCCGATTTAGCATAGAAGGTCTGGTATGTTAGTTTGGGTATATGCACATTAAGAAAGCCATCTTCCCAATACCCTAGCTGGTCTAGAATCTTGCCGTTGTCATCAATGACACAGCTAATACCCGTGTTGGCGCTCCTAACCACATATCGTCGATATTCAATGGCGCGAAGTCTGGCATAATGCATATGCTGCCTGTGGCCAGGTGTGTTGCCCCACCAACCATCATTTGTTATTATCGCTAAAAAGTCGGCATCTTGATTAACAAAATCACCCACATATTCCCCAAAAATAGATTCGTAACATATCAACGGAGCTACGGACAATTTCAAATTGTTGTCGAGGGTGTAATGAAATGTTTTGGCCTCTTGGTCTCTTCCTAAATTACCTGATTCTCCACCTAAGTTTAGATCTAAATAATTGTCAAAGTGTTTGAATAAATTAGGGAAAGGAAGACTTTCAACTCCAGGAACTAGTTTTGACTTATGATAGGTTCGGATTTTTCCGTCCGCATCAATTTGGAGTGCTGTATTGTACGAATCATAATACTTGTCTTCTGGTTCAAAGTATCTCGGGTAGGGTGGTAGTGTTTCGCCTTCGCCATAAAATCTGTGCGTTGAGGCACCAACCAGCATGCCAACTCCAGGGTTTTTATTTAGGAATTCTTTTAATTTTCGAACACCATAATTTTGGTTAATAAAATCTTCGTTCATGTTGCCTACCAATGCGGTTTCAGGTAACATAACAAGTTTAGTGTCTTTGGTAATACCAGCTTCACACAGCGATATAAATTTATCAATTTGAGCGCCTTGTGTGCCAGATTGGAACTTCTTATAGGGGTCAATATTGGGTTGAATGACCAATATCTCATGGCGCTTGCATGGAGGCGTTTGTTGGTTTTTTAAATACACCGAACAAATGATGGGAATAATTAAGCCAGCGGCAATCGTAATGGTGGTGATTTTTCTAAACTTGCTAAATGAGTTGAATATTAATGCGTTTATGGCTAATACCCATAAACTGCCTCCGAGAACACCAGTGAATTCGTACCATTGGACCAAATCAGGAGAAGTAGCAAAGCCATTACCGAGGGTTAGCCACGGGTAGGCAACGCCCCATCTAAAATGAATATATTCAAATGCGAGCCACGTTACTATAAAGAGAAATAGTGCACGGCCTTGTCCGATAATACGTTTTGACTTGTGATAGACGAGAAAAGGAATCAACATTAAAAACGAGTTCGCGAGCAGCATGAACACGGCTCCTCCGTTGGATGCATTCCAAACCCACCACGTAGTAATTAAGTTAAAAACAAATAGTCCGAGATAGGTATATAATCCAAACCATTTACTGCGGCCCTTTTTAGTAAAAAATGTTTCTAAGAACAAGAATGGCGTAAAGCCGATAAAAAAAAGGAAAGGCAAATTGTTTGGGGGCCATGCCAGCGCGAGTAGGCCTGCACCTAATAATGTTAAGCCAAAATAAATAAGTCTTCGTCTCATACTTTACCTGCTACACAAACAACAAACTCCCCTTTAATTGGTTGTTTAAGAATTGTGTTTTGTACGACGTTAATTGTACCACGATAATGTGTTTCATGAAGTTTCGAAATTTCTCGTGAGACACTGATTTCACGATCACCACCAAATACTTCTTCCAATTGATCCAACATCTTAATTATTCTATGAGGGCTCTCATAAAAGACGATGGTTCTGGTCTCCTCCACTAAATTGAGCAAACGTTTTTGTCGACCCTTTTTATGCGGTAAGAAGCCTTCGAAAACAAAACGATCACAAGGTAATCCTGAAACTACGAGTGCTGGAATCAATGCTGTAGGACCAGGTAAACATTCGACAGAATAGTCATTTGTGATAGCTTCACGGACCAATAAATAACCTGGATCTGAGATGCCTGGTGTTCCGGCATCGGAACAATAGCAAATGGATTTGCCCTCACCCAATAATTTCATTGCATAACCAAGTTTGGCGTGCTCATTGTTTTGATGGAAGGATTCAATGTGGGTATTTATTTCAAAGTGGTTTAGTAATTTTTTCGTTTGACGGGTGTCTTCCGCAAAAATTAAATCGGCAGCTTTTAGTGCTTTTATAGCTCGAAAGCTCATGTCCTCGAGATTTCCAATAGGTGTGGGGACTAATACAATACTGCTCTGATTCCTTGATTCCAAGTGGCAAAGGTATTCATTGGATTAAATTATTTGGCATAAAAAAAGGCCCTACCGAAGCAGAGCCTTTTGTATTAAATATTTTAATTTTATTCAACTGTTACGTCAACGTGAATACCAGTAATGATATCAGTACGTCCACGTGCAACAAAAATTACGATGTCTAGATCTTCAGGAACTACACTTCCACCACCTGGAGGAATTACAGCACCATTGTAATCAGTAGGAACGTCGTAAGCTACAGTTTCAGTGTACCATTTACCTTCAGCAGTACTTTCAGAAGGAACAACAGTTCCCCAAGGACCAGTTAATAAGTCTCTCAAAACATGCTTGTGAACGTAGCTTGCACCTCCACCACTTTGGTTAGCAACCATACCACTTTGTAATAAAGCGATGTTTACGAAGTTTTCATTAGCAGATTCGTCACCTGTATAATACACTTCATAAGTTACAGTTAATTCAGATTTTGCAGAATTAAAAACGGCTTTAGCACCGATGTTTACCGGAGATTCGTCTGCCAAAATTTCTGCAGCAGTTGTAGTCCAATGGTTACGGCTCATTGCTAAACCAGTGCCTTTGTTTTGCGCTTTTCCAGCAAAATATTGTCTGTTCATGGTTCCAGCAGGGTAACCAGTTACACCACTTTGATCAACAAAAGCTTGTCCGTAAGAAGAAGTAAAGTTAGCCCATCCTGAAGCAGGAGCAGCATAACCACCAGCATTAACGGCAATAACCATAAATCTGTCGGGGTTGTTTACTAACAGGTCATTTGCGATTCTATGTCCATCCGGGCAATAACCACATCTAACACCAGTAAAATCTTCAAGAACAGCGTTTCTATTGGATTTCTCCATAGATGCCATTGTTGGATTGCTAGAAGTCGAGGTGCCAGGGGTTGTTGTCACGCCTTCATCCTTGCAGCCAAACATTACAACGCTGGCTAAAATACTAAGTAAAAATATCTTTTTCATATTACAATTTAAATGTATAAAACTCAATTGGCTTCGAATTTGATTGGTTTTATTTAGAAAAGCAAGTAAATTCTGTCAGATTTAAGGTGTTGGCGCCATGGAATTGTCAAATTCTAACTTCAGATATTCAGCTGTGTAACCTTTATTCTGTTTAATAATTTCTTCTGGCGTACCAACTGCTATGATCTCCCCGCCACCTTTACCACCTTCTGGACCTAAGTCAATGATGTAATCCGCCACCTTAATAACGTCCATATTGTGCTCAACTACAAGTACGGTATTGCCTAAATCAGCTAAATTTTGAAGAACGGATAACAAAACGTTAATGTCTTCAAAATGCAGACCTGTTGTTGGTTCATCTAAGATGTAAAATGTATTACCTGTCGATATTTTACTCAGCTCACTTGATAGCTTTACACGTTGCGCTTCTCCACCGGAAATCGTTGTGCTGCTCTGACCAAGTGTGATATACCCTAACCCAACGTCTTTAAGGGCTTTTATCTTTCTATAAATCGCAGGAATGTTTTCAAAGAATTTCGTTGCTTCTTCAACACTCATGTTTAAAACATCACTAATAGATTTGCCTCTGTAACGTACTTCTAACGTATCTCTATTATACCTTTTCCCAAAACAAGTCTCACATTCCACCTCTACATCAGGGAGAAAGTTCATTTCAATGACCCGTTGACCACCGCCTTTGCAAGTTTCACATCTTCCGCCTTTTACGTTGAATGAGAATCTACCAGGTTTGTATCCTCTGATCTTGGCTTCCGGTAATTCGCTATAAAGATTACGGATGTCCGTGAAGAATCCAACATATGTGGCTGGATTCGATCTAGGTGATCGACCAATAGGAGATTGGTCAATTTTAATAACTTTATCAATGCCCTTTATGCCATTTATCTTTTTGTAAGCGAGAGGTTTTTTTCTTGACCTATAGATAAATTCTGAGAGCAGAGGGTGTAATGTTTCATTTATCAGTGTACTTTTTCCGCTTCCTGAAACGCCAGTAACACATATGAATTTGCCTAATGGGAAATCTACTGTAATATCTTTCAGGTTGTTGCCACCACATTCAACCAACGTTATCTTCTTCCCGTTTCCTTTACGTCGCTTTTTGGGTATAGCTATTTCTTTGGCGCCACTGAGATAATCCGAAGTCATTGTATTAGCGTCTTTGATAGTATCCCATGGTCCAGCTGCAATAATCTGCCCACCATATTTCCCAGCCTTTGGGCCCATATCAACAACAAAATCACTTTCAAGAATCATTTCCTTGTCGTGTTCAACTACGATGACGGAGTTTCCAACATCACGCAAACTCTTAAGAGACTCAATTAGTCTCATATTATCTCGTTGATGTAACCCAATACTTGGTTCATCAAGAATGTACAATACCTCTTCTAACTGTGAACCTATTTGGGTGGCTAAGCGGATTCGCTGTGCCTCACCTCCTGACAAGGTGCGCGCAGGATTATTCAAACTTAAATAGCCCAGTCCGACATTGGTCAGGAAACCGACTCGACTCGCAATTTCTTTAAGTAGTTCTGTGGCTATTATTTTTTGTCGTTTAGATAGTTTATCGTTTAGCTCAGACAACCAAGTTTCAAGTTCGGAGATATTCATTTCACCCAACTCTCCAATATGCTTTTTAGCAATAAAGTAATGTAAAGCCTCTTTTTTGAGTCTGTAACCTTCGCACTCAGAGCACGTACGCATTACCATAAACTCTTCTGCCCATTGATGCAAACTGTCTTGAGACTTTTGCATATATGAGTTTTGGACCATTGGTATAACCCCTTTAAATGACGTTTCGTATGTCTGAGATCCACCACCTGAATAGGTATAGGTGACTTCAAACTTTTCGTCGCTACCATTCAAAATGGTTTCTAATACATTACGATCAAGTTTCTCGATTGGGTCAGCCAAGCTAAATTTTAATCGTTTGGCCATGGCGCGCAATTGAGTGAAAGTCCAATTTTCTCTAAATTGACCCAGTGGAGCGATACCACCTTTATTGATGCTTAGTTTTGGGTTTGGTACGATTAAGGCTTCCTCTATGTCTGCGATTGTGCCTAAGCCATTACATTTTGAACAGGCACCGTATGGGGAGTTAAAAGAAAAAGTATTTGGTTGAGGCTCGTCGTAGGCTAGACCAGATTCTGGATCCATTAAGTTTTTACTGAAATGCTGTGTCTGATCTTTTTCAAAATCATACAACATTAATATGCCGTTACCTGACTTGAGCGCAGCTTTTACCGATTCAGAAACACGGAAACGATTGTCTCCTTCTACTTCAATTCGGTCAATAACTAACTCAATGTCGTGGACCTTGTAACGGTCGAGTTGCATGCCTGGTTCAATTTTGACAATCTCACCATCAACGCGCATTTTGGTATAACCCCTTTTTGCATATTGTTCAAAAAGATCTCTATAATGCCCTTTTCTACCTTTAACGATTGGAGCAAGAACAGCAACCTTTTGACCTGGGAATTTCTCTAAGATTAAATTGATGATTTCATCCTCCGAAAAACGAATCATTGGTTTATGCGTGATGTAGCTGAAAGCGTCACCGGCTCTAGCGTATAAAAGTCGAAGAAAATCGTAGATTTCTGTAATAGTGCCAACAGTAGATCTTGGGTTTTTACTTACCGTTTTTTGCTCTATGGCAATAACCGGACTTAACCCTTCAATTTTGTCTACATCAGGACGTTTCATGTCACCGATAAATTGGCGTGCATACGCCGAAAAAGTGTCCATATACCGACGCTGACCTTCTGCGAAAATGGTATCGAATGCTAAGGACGATTTGCCGCTACCACTAAGGCCCGTAAATACTACCAATTTGCCACGTGGGATGGTCAAATTTATATCCTTAAGATTGTGTTCTCGAGCACCTATAATGTCGATTGAACCGTGCTCAAATATGTCGTCCTGAATTGCCAATTTTATAAGTCCGCGAAATTACACCAAATTATGCCCATTTAATTGTGTTTATTATTTTTGGGGAACAACCAAACTAAAACATGAAATCAATTAAACGTCTAGGCGCATTTATAGTTTTTTGCTATGCCCATTCTTTCGCTGTAAGCCAAAGTGCTAAT
>JBLHOC010000108.1:0-10867 GCA_047620825.1 Bacteroidia bacterium
CTTCAGTTAACTGTTTAATAAGTGGTGTTAGAATACCGTCCTTACCCGTCAACTATTTGCCAGACTGAAGTTCTGCCAACGCGTGTTCAAAGCTAAATGAATGACACAGAATTTTAAAATAACTATTAATTGTTTATCTCTCCCCGAACGGTACTCTTAGATTACTATATTGAAAATCATAGTCTAAGCGAGTAAATGATCCCATTTCCAAGGTTGACTCATTCCTGTATAGATTTTTCTCGCGCCTTCAAAACTACATCTACCATGTGCTGTCAAGACGTTATCTAGCATTAATATGTCATTCTTTTGCCATTCAAACTCGGATTTTTCAGCATTGTATGCATCGCGAAGTATCGCCATATCTTTATCTGCAATAACTTCCCCATCCCCGTAATATGTATTATTTGGATAATATTGTTCGTCAAAAGATGACCTAATGAGGTTTTGCGTATCGGCTGATAATGATGAGATGTTAAAAAATGTACAATGATTGAACCAACACTTTTGTTTGGATATGGGGTGAGTGGCAATCAAAGGTCTTATTTGATAGGTTTTGAGGGCATTATTATCAATCCATTCAAACCCAATCGAATTTTCTCGACAGTAATTTTCAACTTTCATTTTGTCATGAGTTTGGAAAGATTGCTGCCATGTCATTCCCATCATTGGCCATAAACAACGTGAGTATCGGTATTGCCTCTCAGAGAATACTTCTCGGAGTTCTTGTGGAATTCGCTCATATATTTTACGTGTATCTGCAATTGGTGTATTTCCTCCTACTAAAGATGGACTCTCACAATAAAAAAATATCCGTGAAGGGAAATTAAGGCTATATGAGTGCTCATTATGCAGAAAGATCTCTTCTTCTCTCGGGTGATCTGTAGAAGTATAAATATTTCCACTTACCGTTTTTCTAGGAGAAGATCTTTCCTTATATTCTAAAGCGTCGCTAGATACAGATTCAATAAACGCTTCGAATTTTTGACTGGATTCCACATCAAACCCTCGGAATAATATGCCTCCGTATTCAGTGATGAGTTCGTTTATTTTATCTTTATTTCTCGCAGCCCAACTTATTAAGCATAGCGCGTTTTTTGGCATGATAACCAACGGCAATAATTGAGACTCTTTTAAAAATCCAATTTTAACATCTTGTGATTCTTCGAGTATATAATTCATATTTTATCCTTAGTTAGTTTAATTTTTTCTCTATTTTTTATATACCATGGTCACTAAAAAGTTAGTGTTGAGCGAAAAATAACATTGATATTTCATTCCTTTGATTAACTGTTTGCACCAATCGACAGTAAGACAAATTGTCATAGTTTGAGACGTCATATCAATAGAGAGTATTTTTGCGGCACTAAAATCAACTGTCTGCATAGAAGTAGGATACAGTGCCTTATAAATACTTTCTTTTGCAGAAAATGCAAGGGTGATGGCCTGACATAAGTCTAAAGTCGAGTCCTTCAATATTTTAAGTTCACTGTCTGAAACAACGAAATCCATGACTTCTAACATCGTTTCATGATTTATGTATTCTTCTATATCAACGCCAATATGACGATATAGGCTTGTTTTTGAAACTAAACAAAGAGCTCTACCGTTGCAGTGTGTTATGGAACCTATTGTTCCAACAGGCCAACATGGGCTCCTGTCTGCATTCATACCTACATTAACCGAAATGTCCGAATCAAGAATAGTTTTTAATGATTGCTGAGCTAAAAACCTTCCAGCAAAGAATTCTGCCTGCCTTTTAATAACAGCTGAAAGTAACTTGGGAGGAAATTCGACACAGTAATTTCGATGCAGTTGGGTGTTGTAATTTGAATCACTAAATTCACAATAAGATAACATTAGATTTTGTGGTAAGCACTGAAATATCTGGCTAGAGCTTTGCATGGTTAAAAAAAATTGTTCAAGCATTTGAGTCCTATGATACTTTTATATTTCCGAATATCCAAAGGCCTTAATAAATCGTATTTCCAGATAGTATTATTTTAATAGCACTATACTACTCTAGATAATTTGGGCGTTATTCGCGTTACTTTAACGTAATGTACAAAAATATCTTTTATTATACATATGAGCTTCTCACTAGCTAGAATACACAATTTTGTAAAATAGATCACTGAATTGGGTCGGAGGATGGGCATAAATCAATAAATTTCAAGTCCTTCTAGTCTTGGCTTTGAAAAGTAGTTATGATAATCCTACCGAAAAATTTCATCGCAGTTATTTATCCTTAGAAATAGCAAGTTACAATCATAACTACTATCTGGAGCTCGTGATAGATGTTCAAAATCTTGCTCTGAGCCGCTGCTCAGTTTGTCAATTTAGCTCGTATAAAGTGTTTAACTATGTTGAAGTCATTGACGGATTAGGTATTTTTGTTGATAATCTTAACTTCAAAATTTTGTTTTTCAATATAGACGTTTATCTAATATGTAATTCACTAGGTCTATGATTTTAGCTCTGATTAGGATTTGGTCGGTACGTTGTTTTCATGAATTACGCACTACACAAGTTGGAAGTGGGGCATTTGACAGTATTTTTATATGCAAGTAAATCTAGATTGTCTCACGCGTGAGACAATCTAGATTTACTTGCAAAGTGTTTTATTCGTCAAAGATTATTTTATCAAAGACGGAATTTGAGGGTATCAGAAATGTACGTAAATACTAATTGGGTATTGTGTAGCTGCTGAAGTGAATACCTTAAAATTGTTGAGCAAAAATATGATTAGACTCACATTATTCATGTCCAGAAATATAAAATTATTAGTAAGGATAAGTATAGTTAATTCGAGTCTGTATTAAGTCTAAATGGTGATTGTTTCTGCAGAATCATTAAATCTATATTTGCCGAAATACAACTTAGACTAAAGACTAAAATAAAGGGAAATTGAGAATGTTTAATCGAATACACGTTGGGGTACTGTGTACTCTGTTGTGCGGTGTTGCCGAAGCCGAGTCTTTATTAGATATATATCAAATGGCTGTACATAATGATTTTGAACTAAAAGTAGCAAAGTCTGCATATTTGGTTGAAAAGCAAAGTAAGTATATCGCCCGCTCTAGGCTATTACCTCAGTTAACCCTGCAAGGGACACTTGGTAAATCAGGCTCAAAGATAGATACTATTTCTTCAAACCCATTTTCCATCCAAGGTGAGCTCACGTCAGAATCCGATAGTAAAGGATACTCGATTTCTTTGACGCAAACTGTTTTCGATGCTTCCTCATATTTGACTTACGAACAAACAGTACTTGTTGATGAGAGGTCAATACTCGAACTCAAAAATATAGAGCAAAAACTGATTTTACGGGTTGCAGACACATATCTGCAGACCTTGAAGGCACAGGAGGACTATGAAATTTCAGTTGAAACACAAGATGCATTTGAACGTCAGTTGAAATATGCGGAGCGAAAACGCTTGGCGGGTATAGCAAGAGTTGCAGAGGTTAATGAAGCGCGCTCATCATATTATTCTGCATCTGCTTCTGTTGTTTCTGCTAAAAACTTGTTAAATGTTTTACTTGAGTCTTTGACTGTTTTGACAGGTCAGCAACACAAAACCTTAACTCAATCGTTACCTAAAAAAATGTCTCCAAGTGCGCCTGTTCCGTCTGACATTAAACACTGGGTGAAATCGGCTTACGAACATAACTTGGATATCAAAGTTGCTCGATATAGAGAAAAAGAAGCACACAAGGCATATAAGGCTCAAAAGGCGAAGCATCTGCCAACGGTTTCTGCTCAGTTGAATTTTACGGATGATGTTAACAACAATAGATACAATTACGCCATTCCAGATAAGGTGTTTCAAGACAGTTGGAATGCATCTATCAGTTTAACTGTGCCGTTGTATTCAGGCGGCTTAATTAAGGCAGAATCACGCGAAGCGTTTCATAGGCGTAATTTTCAGAAACATACTTACAATCAAGTGAGACGAGAAGTTGAGCAATCAATTCACAGCAGCTATTTAGACATATTGTCGGGCTTAGCGTCCCTAGAAGCAAGGAAAGTAGCGGTGGAGTCCGGTCAGAAATCGTTAGATTCTAGTGAACTCGATTATATTTCGGGATTAAACGACCTTAGAGATTTGTCGGCTGCTCAACGACTACTTTTTTCCGATAAGCTTCAGTACAACGACGCGGTCTATAGTTACTTTGTCTCAGGTCTAAGATTAAAGGAAGCCGCTGGAGTTATATCGTTCGTAGATCTCGAAATTCTTAATCAATTTTTGGATGATTAATCTGTCAATTGAAGAATAAAATATCAGAAAATATTAATGCTAAATGTCAAGTAAGCACTTAATTTAGTGGCGATTTATCAAGGAATGTTATGTTTAGATGTACTCAAAAATACTTATTGTTTGTTAGCCTAATTCTTGGTTTGGTTGGATGTGGTGGCCAAGACACTAAAACGGTTGATGAACTTAATATAAAAACAATAACCGAAATCAATTTCCAACGAGATCAGGTATTGGGTTTTTGGCAATCAAGTAATACACAAAACCTGTCATTCGAATTTTTCGATACTTTAGCAGGGGGACGCCTGAGAACGCATGATGAGAGCGTCGCCACAGGCAAAATATATAGGTCGGGAGTGGTAATAGACAGATTCTTTTGGGATATCGAAACCAGCGGTACTGTGACGCTCAATATAATTGAAAAGGCTTGTTACTTAATTCCATTAAATGCTTGTACAGTGGAGCGAACAGCAACGATCAATGCTAGCGGAAATAATGTTGATGGGGCTGATTGGGAAGTTGCTTTTGACAACAATTTAGATGGAATGAGCGATCAAAAATTGAACGATTCATTTCACCGTAGTGTAATAGACATAGAAAACTTCACATTTGGATCCCATGTTTTGCAAACTGCAGATCATGACTACTTTGATTTTCCTATTATCATGGAAGTATCGAGCACAAACGTTTCTGTTTTACTTGATGTAATAAACACTCCAATTTCAGTAACAACAGATCTTGCATTGAATGAATTCGGTCAAATCGAATTTAATAATATAGATGGAACAGTGGTGCAGACGGATGTAGAAGTGTTTATTGAGGAAAAGGGATATCAAGATATTGTCCTAAGAGAATGGTATGAAAATGTAGTGCTTTTGAAATCAATAGACAACTCCTATACATTAACTTTCGAGGTGCATAGTGAAGTTGTACTACCAGACGGAGTTTCACGAGATTCAGTCAGGCTGGAGGGCGTTGAAAGCATAAAGAAATATACCTTGTCAGGTAATTTAATAAGTGAGTTTGATAAAGGATTTACAATATTACCGAATGATACTTATAACACTCTGATTCGAACTAGAAAAATGCTTTTAAACAGCGTGACTTTTATTTCTGAGACTCGAGGAATTGCCAGTCGAATAGGTATCGCAAATGATGACATCATATATGATTTTTCTTGGTCTCAAAGTGAATCAGGTGAGGTTACACTTGACTTTGATAACTTTAGCGACTTGAGTTTTAAGTTTGTAAAGCCTGTTACTGGTGGATACCAAGTATTATATACTATTGAAGATGTCGATTTTGGCACCACCTACTCAATACATGATTTTGTTACGACAGCAAATATTATATTACCTGAGTTAATTTTCCCTGGGCGATTTATAGTTAAAAGTGATGATGGTTACTCTGAACTTGTTGCTAACTTTAAAGATGACAACACAGCAGAATTCGAAGCATCGACCAGTGATTTGGTTTTAGGAGGGCACTGGTTTATAGATGTAGAAGGTGATGTTATCAGTTTTGAGTGCACTGATCGCTTTGGACTCAACATCACAGATTATGAAACATGTTTGACAGGGTTCTCGACAGTAGGTGACGACGAATTAAGAACACTTAGCTTTGGGCACATCAGACGAATGCGTTTTTTGCATCAGAATGGTAATAATTACGTTGTTAAATATAATGCTATTTTATGGGGAGGATTCGGAGAAGAATCGGATGACTTTGATGACTTATTGAATTGGACCTACCGTTTTGTAAGGGTAGGTGATTGGGAAAACGAGGAATAATTAATTGCAAATATGCCAGTCGTGTAATTTAGTTAGTTATTATCAAGGAAAAGTGGGATATCCATGAAAAAGCATTTATCACATAAAACCAGAATTGATCATGTCGCAATTGCAGTAAAAGATATTAACAAAGCACTGAACTTTTATGTCGGACTATTGGGGTTTGAGCTTTGTAATCGAAGGAAAATTGAAGGTGAGTTTTCAGGTATGGAAGCCGTGGAATTGTGTGCTGGAGGGTTTAATGTTGTGCTGGTTCAAGGTACAGATCCAAATTCTCAAGTGTCGCGATATATAGAAGAATACGGGCCTGGTGTTCAACATATAGCTATCGAAGTCAATGACATCGGGGCAGTTAGTCAACGGTTGAAAAAGGCTGGAGTGAAGTTCGCCACCGAGGTAATTAAAGGTGAAAACCTCATACAGATATTCACCCAACGAGATAAAAACTCTGGAATGATGTTCGAGTTTATTAATAGGTCCGAAGGAAATGAGGGGTTTGAAGAAAACAACATACAAAGTCTCTTTGAACAGTTAGAAGCAAGCGATGCATACTAGTTAATTAGAAATAGAGTATTATGAGTAAAACAATAATCGATTATTTATATCAAAATGCGCAGTTTAGTCCTGAGGCTCTATCATTTCGTTTCTTGAATGATAACGGTATTCAACCAGAAGAAATATGTAACAAGGGACTCTGGGATGCGTCGTCAAATTTGGCGGGTTTTCTGAAAAAAATAGCGGAACCTGGTAGTCGTATAATGTTGTTTTATCCTCCCGGACTGGAATATGTTAAAGCATTTTATGCCTGTTTGATTGCCGGGATGATAGCGGTACCTTTGTATCCACCGCGTAAAAGTAGTAAATCGGACAGAATTGTGAAAGTCGCAGAAAATTGTCGTTCTGAAATCGCTTTGACCAATAAACAAAGTCTTCCTACTGTTGAGAACTGTTGGTTGCAACAAAATGACCTTCGCTTGAAGTTGGCTTTTTATGCAACGGATTGCTTGCCTTTGTCAAAGGGAGATACAAACTGTGTTAAAGAAAAATGTACAATAACTCCAGAGACCCCTGCATTTTTGCAATATACTTCTGGTTCAACAGGATCGCCTAAGGGCGTTATCATTACACATGGAAACGTCATTGCAAACGTAAAACATTTAACATGTACTGCAGGTGGAACGCAGCAAGATGTGTTTGTTAACTGGTTGCCTTTATTCCACGACTTGGGACTCATTACCGCGATACTGTGGCCTGTTTATCTTCGCTCAATCTCTGTGTTAATGGCACCTGCCAGCTTTGTTCGCAACCCGATAAGTTGGCTCGAAGCGATAAGTGATTATAAAGGAACTATGTGCGGAGCACCCAACTTCGCATATGACCTCTGCTATAGCAAAATAAAAAAGGCTGATTTGTGTGGAATAGATTTAAGTTCCTGGAAAGTAGCATATAACGCTGCTGAACCTGTAAAAGCTCACACATTAGAAAAATTCAGCGCTTATTTTTCTTCTTATGGTTTTTCTGAAAAAACCTTCTACCCTGGATATGGTATGGCAGAGGCCACGGTATTTATTACTGGCGGCACTAGTACATTAAAGCCAAAAATAATTGATGTAGACAGAAGTCAACTTGCAGAAAATTTTTTAAAGGTCGTGAAGAAAATAGACAAATCTTCAACTCAACTGGTAAGTTGTGGGTTCGCTAAGTTCCCACATCATGTCAAAATCGTTGATCCACAATCAAAGCAAGAATTAGCAACTGGGAATGTAGGGGAGATTTGGTTTTGCGGACCAAGTGTATCGCCAGGTTATTGGCAGCTGGAAGATGAGTCAAAAAACACATTTGGACAGTGCATTGCTGGTCGAAGTGAGCAAGAAGATGAATATTTGAGAACAGGGGATTTAGGCGCAATTTACGACGACGAACTTTATGTAACTGGCCGTATTAAAGATCTGATTATACTGAAAGGTAGGAATTACTATCCTCAGGATATAGAGTCCACAGCTGCTTCTGCTCATACCGCAGTCAAAGCTGGTTACGTAGCAGCATTTATTAATAGTACAGGACACGAAACAAGTCTCACTGTCGTCGCTGAACTTGAACGTAGTCAGTTTAGAAAGGCCTGTACTAAGGAAGTGACAGCGTCCATCAAACAAAAAGTTGCAGATGACCTTCAATTGACAATTACGCATGTTGTGCTGCTCAAACCCCACAGCATCCCCGTAACATCAAGTGGAAAAATTCAGCGTTTGCAAACACGTATAATGTTGAATGATGGCTTGCTAGAAGTGTTGAGACAGATTAGTGACGGCCCGGAAATTAAGGTTGAAATTTATAAAACAGAAATGGAGCTCAGTGTACATAAAATCTGGTGTCGAGCACTTAAGCAAAAACAAATCGGGATACATGCTAACTTTTTCAATATCGGTGGCGATTCTATAGTAGCGTTGGAAATTGGTGCAGCTCTGGACAGGCACTTCAAATCATTGTCTCTGGACTTGGACCATTTATTGGATTTACCGACTATCAAAGGAATGGCCGATTACATTGAAATGAAGAAGTTACATCTTGAAACTAAACCGTGCTGCACATCCAACCAGTCTGAACGCAAACGTGTAAGAATATGAAAGCCCAAAAGTTACTGAAAAACCTTTATGAAAAAGGGATCGCACTCTCTCTCGATGGTGAAAGTCTGCTGATAGATGCCGACGAATGCATATTGGATGATGAAACATTGGCAACAATAAAAGACAATAAGGAAAATATAGTTTCAGATTTGAAAATTTTGTCTGGTGGTAGGAAAGCGGCGTTGCTTGTAACGCCAAGAAGTTTGCCCTACGAATGCGTTCCATCTCTCGCTCAAAAGAGAATGTTATTTGTAGAGAATCTGGCAGGAAAGGAATCTTTTTACAACATTCCAACTGCTTTTGAGCTATCAGGGAAATTGGATATTGAAAGATTAGAGGAATCGCTTCGTTTTCTCGTTGATACTCACGATATTCTTAGGACACTATTTAGACAGAAGGGCAACGATGTTGTGCAGTATGTCTGCGAGAAAACTGAATTCGCTAGTCATTACTTTAAAGTTAAAAAAATAAACTTGTCACATCGATCTGAACAAAGAGCCGAGCTAAAAAAAGACCTTGCTGAAAATGCCCACTATAAGTTTAAGCTGGAAGAAGAATGGCCGGTCAAACTGTCACTTTTCGTTCTCAGTGAAGAAATTCATGTGTTGAGTATCACTTTGCATCATATTGCGGCAGATGGGTGGAGTGCACGAAAGTTAATAGAAGATATCTGTAAGCAATATTCCAGCCTAGACTTATCTAAAGGTACTGCTACCAAAAACTTACTTCAATACGCGGACTATGTTGACAATGAGAAACAATGGTTAAATAGTCAGAATTTTTTGGATGCGAAAAAATACTGGCTAACGCATCTCACTGACTTACCTCAACTGCATAGCTTGCCGACAGATTTCATAAGACCAAAGGTTCAATCTGTAAGGGGGAAAAGGTATCAGCTTGGAATGACTACACTTGCTATTGATTTATTGAAACGAAGATCGCAGGAGTTTAGCACGACGCCTTTCATAATTATTCAGAGTGTATTTGCAGCTTTCTTGTCAAGGCTTAGTGGAGAATCGGACGTTGCGTTTGGTACCGCATTTGCCAACCGGTTGCCCGCAGATTTCAGTAATACTATCGGATTATTTGTAAATACTTTGGTAATGAGACATTTTGTTGAGCCTCGGAGAACCTTCCGTGAGCTAGTCAGTGCCGCAAAGAGCATTAATCAGCAAGCTCGTTATTTTCAACAATTTCCCTTTGATATTTTGGTTGAAGAGCTGCAACCTAAACGCAGTTTGGGTTTCAATCCGCTTGTTCAAATAATGTTAGTGATGCAGCAAGATAATGTAGCACATTTTGATCTTGAGGGACTAAAAGTACACGAGCTTGATAATTTTCAAGGAGTCTCCAAATTTGACTTAGCTCTTCACTTCAAACTTGACGGTGACACCTCTGTTTTACAGTGGGAATACAAGGTAGATTTATTCAAAGCCGAGACAATAGAGCGAATGGCTCAGCATTTTGTTACGTTTTTTAGCCAATATCTAGATGACCCTGACATGAGAATAGGTGACATAGAGCTAGTTAACCGTTCTGATACACAAGTAAAAGAAATTGTAAGTAGTAACTATCATACTGCTCAATGTGTTCATCAGTTATTTGAAACGCATGTTCAAAATACCCCTACTGCCATAGCAATACGTCAAGGTAGTGAAAACCTGAATTATCTAGATCTTGCTAACAGTGCAAACAACCTTGCGACTCATCTGAAAATGTTGACCAAAGGCAAAAAAGTTAGAATTGGTCTATGCATGGAGAAATCTGTCAACCTCGTCAAAGGTATGTTGGCAATTTTTAAAGCTGGATGCATTTATGTCCCTCTAGATCCTCATTACCCCAAAGAGCGATTGGATTACATGATTGAGGACTCAAACATCCAAATAATATTGACTAGCGGTTCAACTGCTTTGTTAGAGTGTTTCTCAAAATTTGCACTAATTATTGATGTTGAAACCATCTCTGAGAGCGAAGAAGCCTCTGCCCCCCTTTCCTTATGTGACTTAACAGATATGGCTTATATCATCTATACCTCTGGTTCAACGGGGAAACCTAAAGGTGTACTGGTTAGCCATGAAAGCTTGTTTTTCTCTCTTATGGCCAACCAAGAACAATTCGGAATAAGTTCAAATGATATTATTCCCACGATAGGCTCCCAAGCCTTTGGTATTTCTTTGCTGGAAATATTATTGCCGTTAG
>JBLHOC010000109.1:0-10825 GCA_047620825.1 Bacteroidia bacterium
CCACAAAGGACTTAAGTCATTGATTGTGAGTCTTAAAAGGGGTGGAGGTTGTTCGCGTATTTTTTATGTTTATGGGGTGTTTTGCCGTGGTTTAAACGGTTTTGTCAGACTAAATTGAGTCAAATTGGGTGTTGATGGGGGAAAGTGGTGGTATGGAAATGAGATGGAATTGGGTAAGTTTGTCGGACCAATACGACCTGGTTTATGATAGAGGATTTAAAGTGGCATGTGGTTTATGTTATGTCTCGACAAGAGAAAAAGGTTGCCCAGAGGTTGGCTGATCGAAACATAGAGCATTACCTACCTATAGCAAAGAGACTAAGTACTTGGAGTGACCGAAAAAAATGGATTGATTTTCCAATGTTCAACGGGTACATGTTTGTAAGACCTACGGCAAAAGAAGTTGATCAAGTTGTTCAAACCATTGGCGTTGTTGGATACCTGACGTTTGAACGCAAACATGCCGTCGTTCGTGACAAAGAAATTCAGATTATCAAAATCATTGAAACTGAAGGGTATTTTGCTGAAACCATTTTGAGTCCAGAAGACTTTGAAGCCGGTGAAAAGGTTTTGGTTGTTGAAGGTCCATTGAAAGGACAAACCGTTGACTTAGTGCGTAAAAATAATGAAAGAATATTCTTGGTGTCTTTCGATACACTAGGGCAAAGCATTAAGATTAACCTACCGTTCGAGTTTCTGCAAAAAGTGAAAACATTGGACTAAAAAAAAAGGAGCTGCTTTCGCAACTCCTTTATAATTTGATTGTTAATTGGTTACATAATTACGAAACCAATTCTGAATGCTGGCATCACAAACTGACCAAAGCTCATGCCAGTTGATTCTGGAGTAACTTGTGTTGCAGTTGTACCTGCCGTAGTAGTTGTCATGGTAGATTCTGGCCGTGTTCTTGAAGTAAAACCAAATCCTAATTCAGTCCCTACGTAAAACGATTTTCCAATCCAATAATCACCACCAACAAAAACGTTAGCGCCAAATGTTGAGATTTTGGCTTCTGAAGATTCAGAGTAATCCATAACATACGTAAAACCATCAGAGTTTGTGCCTTCATTTGTAGTCTTGCCTGAGCCAAATCCTACTTGTACACCCATGTAAGGAGAAAAATTACTGTTTCCGGTGTAGTGTTTTTCAACACCTACAGCTGCACCAAATCCTGATGTTTTCCAATCATAAGATCCAGTAGCTCCTGATCCGTCAGGCATGGCAGCAAAATTGTCTGTTGATGACGTTCCGGTTAAATTTAATGATAATCGAGCAACCATATCAGCCGCTATGAAATATCTAAATTTCAGTGCAGATAAACCAAAGTTGGTTGTAGCGTTATTTCCAAAGTTGAATTGAGCTTCAGTCACTACGTTGCCTTGTTCGGGCTTTTGAGCAAACGAGAAAACGGTTGCTAGTAAAAATACGGTGGTAAAAAGTGTTTTTTTCATAACTATAATTTTTACAAATTTTAGTGAAAAAAGACCAGAAATAAAACTTAAAGCGTAAAAATCAATTATACGGCAAAGCTTTCACCGCAACCACAAGTACGTGTCGCATTTGGATTGATGAAGTTAAACCCTTTACCATTAAGACCGTCGGTAAAGTCAAGCTCAGTGCCACATAGGTAAAGGAAGCTTTTCATGTCACAGACAATTTTTGCGCCGTCTGTATCAAAAATTTGGTCACCTTCCTTTTCTTCGTTGTCAAAATCGAGATTGTAGCTTAATCCGCTACAGCCTCCACCAACAACGGACACACGCATGAAATATTCAGCACTTAAGCTCTCTTCCGACTTAAGTACATTGATTTTATCTAATGCAGATGGGGTGATGGTTATCATAAATTTATTTTTATACGATTTCTTCTAAACCTTGTTTTGTTCTGTAATCGTTTATAGCTGTTTTAATAGCGTCTTCCGCTAACACAGAACAGTGAATTTTAACAGGAGGTAATGCCAATTCTTCTACAATTGCCATGTTGTCTATTTCCATAGCTTCGTTTACTGTTTTTCCTTTCAACCACTCAGTGGCTAATGAAGAGGAAGCTATAGCTGAGCCACAACCAAAAGTCTTAAACTTAGCATCTTCAATGATGCCACTTTCTTCGTTTACTTGTATTTGCAAACGCATCACGTCTCCGCATTCAGGAGCACCCACTAAACCTGTTCCAACGTTTTTTTCGTCTTTGTTCAATGTTCCAATATTTCGTGGATTGCTGTAATGATCGATCACTTTTTCTGAATATGCCATTTTATGATTTTTCTGTTTTTATAATTATTAATGTTCTTGCCACACAACAGACTTTAAGTCTATTCCTTCTTTATACATTTCCCAAAGTGGACTCATATCTCGCAACTTATGTACAGCTGTTTTAACATGATCAATGGCAAAATCAATTTCTTCTTTTGTGGTAAATCTGCCCAAACCAAAGCGTAAGGAAGAGTGTGCTAAATCATCATCTAAACCTAGATTCTTCAACACATAACTTGGCTCTAACGACGCCGAAGTACATGCGGACCCTGATGATACAGCCAAATCCTTAATGCCCATCATCAAGCCTTCACCTTCAACATGTTTAAAGGATATGTTAGCCACATGTGGTAGTCTGTGTTCAACATTTCCATTTACGTATGATTCTTCTATTGCCAACAACTCCTGTTGAAGGTAGTCACGCATTTTCGAGAGTTTACCTGCTTCCTCAGACATTTCATCCATGCAAATCTCGCAAGCCTTGCCTAAACCAACAATCCCAGGAACATTTAATGTACCGCTTCGCATGCCACGCTCATGTCCACCTCCATCAAGTTGAGAAGTAACCTTTACACGAGGATTTTTCCGTCTTACATATAACGCACCAACGCCTTTTGGGCCGTACATTTTATGCGCCGAAAATGACATTAAGTCAATGTTTTGCGTCATTACATCTACGGGTACTTTTCCAACAGCTTGTGTAGCATCAGTATGAAATAGTACATCGTGTTTTCTAGCAATGGCTGTTATTTCTTCAATCGGCTGTAAAACGCCAATTTCGTTATTACCGTACATCACAGAAATCAATATGGTTTTTGGTGTGATGGCCGCTTCTAAATCTTCAATATTGATTAATCCATCTTCATTGGGAGATAAATAAGTAACCTCACCACCCATTTTTTCAACATGTTTGCAAGAATCCAATACTGCTTTGTGCTCTGTATTCACGGTAATGATATGATTCCCTTTTCGTGCATACATCTCAAAAACACCTTTAATGGCTAAGTTGTCAGACTCAGTTGCTCCAGAGGTGAAGATGATTTCCTTTGGTGACGCGTTGATTAATTTAGCAACTTGCTCACGCGCATAATCCACAGCTTCTTCGGCGGTCCAGCCAAATGCATGGTTACGACTTGCAGCATTACCAAACTTACTATTGTAGTATGGCAACATGGCCTCCAATACCCGCGGGTCCATCGGAGTTGTAGCATTGTTGTCTAAGTATATCGGAAACGATAACATTCTTTATTTTTATTTAGATTAATTCTATTCTGCAAATATAACGACTTGAACAATAAAAAGGTTCAGTGAAATGTGCAATTTTCTGAGCTAATATTTTTTTGTCATCTTTGAATAAAAATCAAGGCATTGATACGAAAAATTGAACACTTGGGGATAGCGGTTAAGTCCATAGCAAATTCAAACGAAATTCTCTCCAAATTGCTTGATACAGAGGCTTACAAGCAGGAATCTGTGGACTCAGAAAACGTGATGACCTCATTTTTTAAACTGGGTGAAACGAAAGTAGAATTGTTGGAAGCGACCTCAGAAGAAAGTGCCATTTCTAAATTTATTGAAAAGCGGGGTGAAGGGATTCACCACATCGCACTGGATGTTGTAGATATAGAAGGTGAATTACAGCGACTGAAAAATCTTGGGTTTCAACTCATTCACGAAAAACCGAAACTCGGAGCTGATGGTAAAAAGATCGCATTTTTGCATCCAAAATCAACAAACGGGATTTTGGTAGAACTATGCGAAGACATCAATAAAGACAACACTTTAGAAACCAATCGGTAGTACAAACTTAGACCGCACCGGTCCTCTAAGTGTGAAACCTGGATACCATTTAGGTAATTTTCCTAAAATCTCTAACGCAGCTAAATTTAGCGCAGTGTTTGTGCTGGACGATATTTGAACGTGGTTCACTGATCCACCATACTCTATCACGAATTGAACATAGACCTGTCCCGTAAGCGTACCGTTTTTGGTATACGATTTTGTCAGTGCATCGATTTGTGTAAACAGTGCTTCATACGTCACCAAAGACCTTGGTGTTGACTTAAATTGAGCAAGAACACCCAAAATGGAGGTATCTACATCACCCACAGATATCATCTCTACAATATCTGTTTCTACGCCTTCATCAAAAGGGTATTGGAAGATTTTGAACGCGTTCGTGTAATCTCTAAAGTGATCCATCATCCAAGCAGGATTGTTGAATGGCTTCGTACTATCAATAGAGGTGACACGCCAAATGTCTTTCTTTTCAACAGTCAACGTGGTTTGCTTTACAGTGACTTTTGCTTTCATGAGATCTTCTGAAAACTCAACATTGTTGCCGTGAGATTCAATATAGAAACCATAAAGCTTAATGTGTTTTTTATTAAATACCCCTAGGTGGTTCTTTATTAATTCGAGAACATCTGCGACTTGGTAACTGGTTTTTAACGCGAAGTCGTTGTATGTTCCATGTTTTAAATAGGCCAAAGCCGCCTTATTAAAACTATCCATATCGTTACTTAAAAATTTAATCGCAAGTTGTTTGTTTAATCGCAGTACTAATTCGTCGTAAGATTTAGTATCGGGTGCATGACCGTTTTCACCTACAACAATCCATTTGTTTGATTTTCGTCTTAAGTCCATGGTTGTGTTCCCAGAATTAGTACTAATATGACAGGTGGCGACGCTGTCGTTCAGTAATACAGGTTTATCCATTTCTCGTATGGTCATTGTTTTACTTCGTCTAAAACCTCGCAATGTGTCGCAGGCATATCGAAGGACAAGCGTATTAAAGTTCAAAGGCGTAGTGGATGCTTTTAATGCTGTCGTATCGTGATTTCCGTAGTAACTATTGAGGCCTTCAATAAAGTTTCGTACGGTAGCTTTGATTGTGTCTTTAATACTATTTTGTTTGACTAAGCTATCAATTTGCCTGACATAGAACTTGGCATATTTGATGTCAAAATACTCATTGTTAAATCCAACAATAATATAACCTGTATCGTTTGGTGATAATTCTATCGTGTATAAAAGTGTGTCTGTGTGAAACATTTCACACTGCGCAAAAGAGCCTACTTTATTTACTTTATGAGCGATAATCTGTGAAGAGTCGGATCGACCGATTCGGTACTCCATCAAATTGAAATAGGTACGTTGCAACAGAAAGAACTCGAAAAGTGAGTCGGATACAATCGACTGGACTTCTTTATCCAAGCTGTCTGAAAGAAAAACATTTTTAAGAGTTACGTATTGATTGCATATCGTTTGAATTTCTTGTTTGGTCTTTTTTGATAGGGGTTGCGCAGAAGTTTTATTACTGAAGCAGGTGACGAGTGTCAAAACCAACATCCCAGTCACAACTGATTTAAACCTTATTAAGAATGGTTTTGCGAGCGCAATCATGTTTTAAACTTAATCAACAACAAACATAACTATTCCAACAAATCCTATCTTTGACACTGGATGAAAACAAATCAAATTGTTCGTTTTGCCTTAGGTATTGCCGGTTTGGTATTACTTGTTTGGTTCTCTTGGCAGGTGAAGTCGGTGTTTATATACTTTGCAGTGTCTGTGGTTCTTGCTTTAATGGGGCGGCCCGTAATGAGTAAATTGGCCAAAGTCAATTTTAAAGAACGCTCGGTACCAGATTGGGCAAGCGCACTTGTGGTGATGTTGGCATACATGGTGTTGCTTGGATTGTTTTTTAAATTTTTAATTCCCGTTTTAGCAAGTCAAATCGACATTATAGTGAACCTAGATGTGGAGTTACTGTTGAAGGAATTCAATGGGCCGATTTCTGATTTAGAAGCTTGGTTCCAGGGGATGAATATTAATGGGATGAACCGGGATGCCATTCAAAGTCAGCTCGCTGGTTATTTAAATTTCTCCTCCGTTTCAAATGCTTTCGAGAATGTGCTGTCGGGATTAGGTAGCATACTGGTAGGCTTAATGAGTATACTATTTATAACGTTTTTCTTATTAAAGGATAAAGACATCGTCAATAACATTGTTGATACTTTAACGCCAGATCGATACTTGAAAAGCATCCATAATATTTTGTCTGATACAAAAGATCTGTTAACGCGTTATTTTATTGGTGTCGCGATTCAGGTGTCTATTGTCACAGCGGTTGTGAGTATTGGCCTTTCCATTTTTAATGTGCCAAATGCACTGTTAATTGGATTTATGGCTGGATTGATAAACATCATACCTTATATCGGACCACTTATCGGAGCAACATTTGGGATCTCTTTAAGTTTATTGTCACACGTCCACCTAGGTATGGATGGTAATTTGATGCCATTGATTCTTAAAATTATATCTGTTTTTGGCGTTGCGCAATTGACAGATAATTTTGTACTTCAACCCTTAATTTTTTCAAAGAGTGTGAAAGCACATCCATTAGAAATATTTGTTGTGATTATGGCTGCGGGGATGATAGCAGGTGTTGTTGGGATGATTTTAGCTGTGCCGACTTATACCTTCTTGCGTATTGTGGCAAAGGAATTCTTCCAAGGTTACAAAGTGGTTCAAGGATTAACGAAAGACCTTTAACGGAGGACAGTGCCGTATTGATTCAGACTTAGATTAAAAGCCTTAATCATATACTCACCTACTTCAAAGGTTTTATCTAACTGGCGGTATGGTGTAAAGAATGGGAATGGTGCTTTAAGTCGATTCATCTCGGCATCAAAAACAAAAATACCCCATTTCAATTGACCATTGTTTTTCAGAAACAACTCATCAATTCTTGCGTAATATGTTTTCTTGGATGATGGTATTTTGAATTGCTCTGATTGAGTGTTTGCGAAGGGCTTTATCACTCCTAATTCAATCTTGTACCCGGTATCTGTCGTCACGATATAGTCCCCAAAAGAATAGTGTTTCTCAATTGCCGCGTTTAAAGCAACCAATCGAGCGTGTTTTAAACTATCTCTTTGGTCCTTAGATTTAGGGTCAAATAAACCAACTGATTCAGGTTCCGTTGTACTTAAAATAAAGACAAGGAAACCGTTGCCACCCTTTCTTAAATCATTCACTTGTTGTGTTGCTGTTTGTAGATCCTTTTGTTGACTCTCGTATTTGTTATTTGTCTTTTTAGAAGCAAGCAACTCATTAATTCTTAATTGAAGACCGAATTGTAGATAATCTATCTGTCCCGATATTGATCCTGATTTTTGCTTCCCATTAAAGAAATCTAGATAGTTAATCGTTAAACGCGTTCCTGGATTTAGGTCTAAACCCAAGCCCAATTGCAAACCGTAATTCAAAGGTTGATCTACAATCAATGTATTCTGTATGGTTGCCATAGAACCATCTAAGTTTCGCTCCGTATACAGCCAGTTGTATGAGGTAACAAATCCATAATTTATAACGGTTTGTTTTCTTTTGTCGATTGGGTGGGTGGCAAGCAACGACGCGTCGTAGGCATTTGATATTCCTGTATAATTTGCAAAATCATTTGAAAATCGGGACTGCGTGTAGTTTACGTTAAGTTGTAAAGCAAAAGCATTAAATTTTCGCTCTAACATTAAACCACCTCCAAATCCAGCTTTGTTCGTAAACGTATCAGAAGCAACGGGTTTTATAAATGATGTATTGAAATTTAAATTGATTCCGGTTTCCCACTTTTGCTGTCCCACAGCAAAAAGACTCAAAAAAATAATGCACACCGTAAAAGTTAACCGCATACTACAAAGGTGTAGGATATATTGAATAAACCGGTTTTCATTTTGCCACTGCTTGGCATCATTTGACAACCGACTAAATGTCAAATTTTATACCTTGAGCCAACGGCATATTGACGCCGTAGTTGACTGTGTTGGTTTGTCGTCGCATATAGTTTTTCCATGCATCAGATCCGGATTCTCTTCCACCACCAGTTTCTTTCTCTCCACCAAATGCGCCACCAATTTCAGCACCACTTGTGCCTATGTTTATGTTTGCAATGCCACAATCAGAACCTTCATTGCTTAAGAAATACTCTGTTTCTAATACGCTATCGCTAAAGATTGCAGAGCTTAAGCCTTGTCTAACATCATTTTGCATGGCTACGGCTTCTTCGATACGGTCATACTGCATGATATATAAAATCGGAGCAAATGTTTCTTCTTGTACAATGGCAAGATGATTTGCGGCTTCAGCAATAGTCGGTTCGACATAACATCCAGAAGCATATGCTGCACCTTCTAATACATGACCACCATAAACAATACGACCACCTTGGTTTTCTATTTCTGTGAGGGCTTTAAGATATGATTCAACTGCCTGTTTATCAATCAAAGGTCCCATGTGGTTGGATTCGTCCAATGGACTTCCAATTTTAACTTGTTTATAGGCATTGATCAACATCGACTTAAATTGGTCGTAGACTTCACTGTGTATAATAACACGTCTAGTTGATGTACAACGTTGTCCGCATGTACCAACACTGCCAAAAACAACCGCACGTAATGCGTTTTTAAGATCGGCCTTGTTGCTTATAATCACGGCATTGTTACCACCCAATTCTAACAAAGAACGTCCTAATCTAGCGCCAACCAATTGGCCAACACGTTTACCCATTCGTGTACTTCCTGTTGCTGAAATCAATGGAATTCTTGTGTCCAGTGCCATTCGTTCTCCCATGGTATGATCACCTAATATGAGGTTAAATATGCCTTCAGGTAATTCGTTTTCAATCAAAACTTCTGAAACTATGTGCTGACAAGCGATGGCTGACAAAGGCGCCTTTTCAGACGGTTTCCAAATAACTACATCACCACAAACAGCAGCAAGAACAGCATTCCAAGCCCAAACAGCAGCAGGAAAGTTAAATGCCGATATTACACCAACTACGCCAATAGGGTGCCATTGCTCCATCATACGATGGTTGGGTCTTTCACTTTTAATGGTTAATCCATAAAGCTGTCGTGACAAGCCAACTGCGAAATCACAGATGTCAATCATTTCCTGTACTTCACCAAGCCCTTCTTGTAGGCTTTTGCCAGTTTCGTAACTGACTAAGTATCCCAATTCACGTTTTTTAATACGCAACTTGTTTCCAAGTTTTCGAACGAAGTTTCCGCGCTGTGGCGCTGGGATATCGCGCCACATTGTAGCCGCTTCTTCCGCTTTTTTTATGACGTGATTGTATTCAGATTCTGTCGCTAGTACAACTGAAGCAATTTTTTGTCCATCAACTGGTGAGACAATATCGCGTGTTTCAGAGCCAACAGGAGTTATCCAAAGCTGACCAGTACTTGTACTTTCATTTATTTCCTTTAAGCCGAGATTTTCGACAACTTTATTAATTTTCAATGTGCTGTATTATTGATATGAACTACCGTGATGAATTATTCAAAGATAATGCCTACCGATTGTTTTTGCCAACGTTAGTTTAACCTTGTGTATATCTCGTTAGTAAGAAGATAAAGGGTCGGCCTTTATTTTGTGCTGTGAAAAAAGGGAAGCAAATAGCGGTTATCGTTCTTGGGTTGGTGTTATTGCTCACTGTACTTTACACGTGCAACAAAAATGAGGATTCCGGTGATGCTAACGATATAGTGACCAATGATTCAACTTCAGTGGTCAACCAGAAGGAGGTTGTTGATGGACAGGTAGAAGTTGAGAAAGAGAAAGAGAAAGTTGAAGTTGAAGGTGGGGAAGGTGAAGAAGAAGTTGAACAAGAAATAGCGCCAATTAAAAAAGGCTCAAAAAAGAAATCGTATTACGTATCTCCATTGGATGGACCATTGCATTTGTCTGGGTCTTTTGGGGAATTAAGAAATAATCATTTCCATGCGGGCATGGATTTACGGACCGGCGGGGTACAAGGCAAGTCTGTAAAAGCTGCAGCAGGTGGATACATAAGTCGTATTAAGGTGGCTGGCGGCGGATATGGCAAGGCGTTGTACATACAACACCCAAATGGGACGACCACTGTTTATGGACATTTGAAGCAATACAAAGGAGCGATACAAGATGCCGTTATTGCCAAGCAATATGGACTGAAGCAATATGAGTTTGACTGGTACGTCCCAGCAGGTAAGTTAAAGGTTGAGAAAGGACAAGTGGTTGCATTGAGTGGTAATACCGGAGGCTCGGGTGGACCACATTTGCACTTTGAAATTAGAGACAAACGAGGGCATACAGTAAATCCATTGTTATACGGGTTGGAGGTACAAGACAATATTCCGCCATTTGTCAAAAGTGCGAAGTTGTACCATCTAGACAATTCCCGTTACGAATCGCATGGCATCTTTGCCAACGGTCCTGTCAATAAAAACGGAACCATGTCTGTACCACCTGGGAATTATGGCGTTGGTGTAAGTTGGGTGGATTATTTTACCGACAAACTGAACAGACTTGGAATTAACTACGCTGTTGTTAAGGTGGATGGAAAAATTGTGTTTACCCAAACCATAGAAGACTTTGCGTTTTCCCAAGGTCGATACATCAACAAACATATTGATTATTGGACCTACGCGGATAGGGGCGTGCGGTATGTAAAAATGTTTAAAGACAAGGGAAATGCTCTTCATTTTTACAACGGAAATGGGATTATCAAAGTTGTGAATCAAAAGAAAGTC
>JBLHOC010000110.1:0-10792 GCA_047620825.1 Bacteroidia bacterium
CCAATTTCTCCACCAAATGTGAATCTGCCAAGATTAATATTTAGTCCGACCGACAGGCGAGCTGTAAATGCTGGATTTCGATATATACTCTGCCTTCTATCACCTAGAAACCCTGTGGTGATTGGTCCAGTAGATTCAGTGTTTTCTTTAACCTTAAAATTAAGCACTGAATATCCAAGTGCTCCACCAAACAATACGTCTAGCGCTTTGACATTTGGCAAAGCATCATAAAAAATGTAATTATTAAGTGTAAAACCGCTGAGCGTAGTTCCAAACGAATCGCTCGTGGTGGTTTTAATTGATTTAAGGAAACCAACGTTGGTGACACTAACAATACCTTCTTCGGAAAAGATCATGTTACCGCCTTGCCACTCGGTATACTCATTGAACAACTCTTTGTCTTGGTTGGCATGTAAACTACCGAGAGAAGATAGACTCATATCATGTAGTCCATAAAAATAGGTTAGCTTAAAAGAACCTGTAGTCTCAAAATCATAACCCAATAAGAAATCGGTGAGATACGGATTTCTAACAGAAGGTTGATAGGAATTCAGGAATAGATAATTAAAATCATCAACAAAGAACTCAGACAGCGTGCTATCCTTAGGCAAATCGTACAACATCACTCGATTTTCATCCAAATTTCCGAACAACCCTTTGATGTGACTTCCTACTTTTTGCCAGTCGTCGTCAGCATAGTCAGATTCATTATCATATAATATTCCAAAAGTCAGCATATCAGATGCTAAACCAAGACGTTCATCCTGTCTAATTCGATTTGCCAAGCTTTTAAAGACATACCATTCGCATGAATTTTTATCTGCTTTTTTGGTCGTTGCATGGCATCTTCCAAACTGTCCATAATATTTCCCAGGATTACTATCAATCAGTTCAACAAAGCGATTGTACATATATTTCTCACGAAAGATATAACCTTGAACCGTCTTCTCTTTATCAAACGATCTCCATCTAATCGTCTCTTTCAACCCCATTAATATTTTTCTAAAAAGGTCATAATCTCCTTTCAAGTAGTCTTTATACAGGTCAGCATGATTTTCATGATTCTCAATGACTAGCTTTAAAGTACTGCTTACTGAATAGGTATAACCTAATAAATTTGCCTCCCCAGTACCATCAAATATTTCACGATCTTGATACATCGCCATACCCAAAATACTTTCGATATGTAAGTCGATACTATCAGGTGCCGTAACGCTGTCTGGAATTAACATGCTTAAGACCTTCACGGATCCAAAAGATCCACGTTCTAAATCAATGCCAAAAACTTGCACCTTTTCACCACTGTCTAGGTTGCGATTAAAACGATATAGCTTTTTGTAACGTTCCGCATATTCCTTATACATGTACTTCTTCAACACATTATAAAGCGCGGTATCACCGGTAAGGACATATTGATTTGCAAGCCACGAAGTCGACAAACCACTCTCCATGATGACGTTTCTCACGCCAGCATGCACATACAAATATTTAATGTTTTGAACCCATAAGTCGCTGTTGCTGGATCGATATGTATGGTTTTCGCCTGCGATAAAGAGTTTCTTATCGGCCACGATAGAATCTAATCCAGAAAACCCCTTCATAATTTTACGGTTGGATAAGGATAGGGTATCTGTATAGTCTATGTCTTGAGCAAATGTTGTCCCCTCACTAAATATAAGCAGAAACAACAATGTCAAAAATTTGGAATGAGTTGATTTATTTTTCATTAACACACACAATTATAACGATTTAGCTATAGCCTCGTTTAACATTTCCATATATTTTTCATCAGGTATTTCAATCGCCCCAAACTGTTTTAAATGGTCATTCAAGTACTGGGTATCGAGTAGGGTAAAATCATTCTTCTTCATAAACTCTACCAAATGAATTAAAGCCAACTTACTGGTGTTTGTGGCTCTACTAAACATGGACTCTCCAAAAAATGCTTTTTCAATTGCGATCCCATACAACCCTCCAACTAATTTATCATTGTCCCAGACTTCAAAACTCAAGGCGTATCCCAGCTCATGCAGCGCTGTGTAGGCTTCAACAATTTCTGGGTTTATCCAAGTATTTTCACGTTCTGCACAGGCCATGACCACTGCCTTAAATGCCGTATTGATTTTCAATTGATAGCCATGTTTCCGCCATAAACGTTTCATGTTTTTATTGACATGAAATTGATCCAAAGGAATTATCCCTCGCATTTCTGGCCGGTGCCAAAAAATCTCTGTGTCCTCAGCATCTTCGGCCATTGGAAAATAACCGTTGGAATAAGCATAGATGAGTTGCTCCGGCGTTAACTTTTCTGATGACATGTACTAAGCGACTCCACTTACCTTTAGAATAAACATCACGTAAAACAAAAGAAACAACATCCCTTCCCAACGTGATACTTTTTTATCCTGACTCAACAAATAAAAGAAAACGGCGGCTACACCTAAAAAGATTACTGACCATTTTACAGCTTCAAAAGGTACGCTTATAGGTTTGATTAAAGCCGCTACACCAGCTACTGTGAACGAATTAAAAATACAGGAGCCTAGAATATTTCCCACGGCAATTTCAGGATTACCTTTACGTGCCGCTGTTATGCTTACAGTCAGTTCTGGAAGTGTTGTACCGAGAGATAATACTGTTAAGCTAATGATTGTTTTATCGACATCAAATGCTGTTGCAATGTCGCTTATGGATTGAACAACATACTTTGCACCGAAAAATATCCCAATACCAGAAACGACAAGAATTAAAACGTCTTTCCATTTAATCTTATCAATGTTTTTAACTGTTTCAGGATCGTTTAACGTTGGCATTTCATCGGGTTTGTCCGATTTCAAAAGGTATCCTTGATATATCACGAAACCAAGAAGGAGACCTACCCCTTCAACTCTAGAAATAGACCCATCCAATAAAAACAAGATCAAAAGAGTCGCAGACCCCAACATAAAATGTAAATCGACAAATATGTACTCCTTACCCAGCTGAATGCTTTTGGATGCAATCAGGCTTGTCATACCAAGAATTAGAAAGATATTAGAAATATTTGCACCTAATACGTTTCCGATAACAATTTCAGAATGCCCGCTTGTAGAAGCAATAATTCCAGAAATGAGCTCTGGAAGCGATGTGCCAACAGCCACAATAACAACGCCTACCATAAAAGGAGATAGTTTCATTGCTAATCCAATACGCTCCGCAGCTTCCGTAAAAAACTTTGCGGAAGCAATAAGCCCAAGTAAGCTTACACAAAATATGACAAGTAATAAAACCATTTGTAAGTCAATTGGAACAAATGTAATAATCCAAATACTTGTTTCTACATATTAGACGTGCAAACTCAAATTGAATATAATTAACAATCTCAAAATTACATAACTCACTGATTGTATTGCGTTTGTAAATTAAAAAAAGTGGCATGTCGTTTGAATTCATATAGGTACTAATCAATTGGTGGAGAGATTTCATCATAATAATAATTTTGACATTGGTCAAATCGCATGTTATCAGAAAAGGGCAGCCAAGGTTGCCCTTTTTTTTATTCCCCTTCCAGTGATAAGACTTTACTTTTGCCGCCAAGATGACGGCGGAGTTAGTAAGTGTTTTGGAGTGGATTGTTTTTACCTTAAACGTCGTTTTTCTTGTTTTACTTATTCGCGAAAACATTTGGTGTTGGGTATTTGGTATCGTAGCATCAGCATTATCCGTGAGCTTGTTCTATCAAGCTCAATTGTACTCCGAAACTTTGTTATACTCGGTTTATGTGGTACTCGGCTTATACGCCTGGATAACCTGGCACCGTAACAGTTTGAAACAACAAATGCCAATTCTAAAAAAAGGCAGTCAGTTTCATTTAATTGCTATCGTAATTGGTATTGCCGTTTGGTCCCTGTTAGGCTTCTTTTTCATGCTTTATACAGATTCTAAGTTGCCTTGGGCTGATGCTTTCACCACAGCATTCGCGTTTGTAGCAACGTATTTAGAAGCCAAAAAGATATTGCACCATTGGGTCTATTGGATTGTTGTCAATCTATTTAGCATTTGGCTATATCAATCTCGTGATTTACCAATTTTGGCGATGATGATGTTGATGTTTGGTATTTTCAGTGTTGCTGGCCTACTCATCTGGAAAAAACAATACCAGGATCAAAGTCGATTAACGACGAATTGATTTAGGTCTTTCTAGGATGCAGGTATTGAATTTTGTAGTAGAACGAAAACAAATACGTGAGCACCAAACCCAATGCAAAAACGGAAACAACATACAAGTCTTCATCAAAATGATCATCTAAGAAAATCACAGGTAAAACCAATGGCAGAAAGATATTTAAACTGATTGCAAATGCTCTTTTCAACACAGGTTTGTATTTACTAGCAAATGCCAGAAATCCAGATATAATCACAAATAATATCAGTAAAAACCTTGCACCACCTTCACTGTCCATCACATTTATGAGAGACAATAGGCCTAAAATAATTCCATAAACTGTTGGCAATAATGCACAAGCCAGCATCGCCCATCCAAATTCTGCACGGTCTACTGAACACAGAATTATCAGTAAAAAAGCAAACGAAAATGACAAGAGTGCGTAGTAACGCCAAAACTTCCAATTAAAGAAAGTAAAAACATTACGATTATTTCTGAATTGGTGGTTCATTGAAATACTTCTGTCGAATACCTCTTTATTCTCAATGTGGGTGTAATGCGTACCTTCATCACCCATCTCCCATGTTATGGTTTCAGGATTCAAATTTTGATTCAAAATTTGTCGGCTATCCTCCAATTTAAATTTAGCCTTATATTTTTTTGCTACTTGAAGAAACAGATCAATTTGATCCAACGCTTGTTGGCGAGATATCTTAACAGTTTCTCTAGCATAATAATTACTGTAGTCCTGTTGATGCTTTTCCATTATGATAGAGTCACCCGTATCATCTAACTTATATAAGCAGTTCTCACTGTCCAAGCTCTTTAGACCTTC
The DNA here is from genome assembly GCA_047620825.1 of Bacteroidia bacterium. GTDB lineage: Bacteria > Bacteroidota > Bacteroidia > NS11-12g > UBA9320 > UBA987. Next base: position 4,980 of record JBLHOC010000110.1, read on the forward strand.
AATTTGCTCATAGTCATTGGCGCCCTCTGTGTTTTGTATGGTCCCACATCCTTTTAAATTAAAGTGTGTGTAGTTGGATTCTATGATTTCCCGATCAGATTTAAATTCATCCTTGTCGTGATTTAACCCAGGTGCAAACCAGCTACCAAAATATGTTGCCATTGGTAGGCTGCTTAATAGAAACAAGACAATCCAAAAACTTAGAAAAACTACAAATCGACCCTTAAATGGCAGTTTTTGATGCACACGTTTTGAATTGTACTTTACTTGTCGGATAATGAACAATATGACCAACAGCATGACTGGTAATATCATACCCACCGCTATCTGTTCGAATCCATCTTCAACGCTATATATATCCCTCCATGGCTCATTTATACGTAAGATTCCAATGATGAATAGAATCAACCACAGTAAAACTGTAATTGGAATAAATATATGAATACCCAACACCCATAAACGAGGGTGATTCTGCAGTAAATACGCATCAGCTTTTTTATACAACCGTTTCAAATCGAGTTTATTTAATTTGAGGATTTACATACTGGCGTTTGTAATAACGACCAAATAGATAAGTCATTAAAATAGATCCAAAGAACACCACGCCTATCGAAATTAATTCGAATTGATCCCTAGTAACTGGAAGGAAGCAGGAACAATTCTCACTCCACTCATTGTTAGAAAAGCAGCAATGAGAAACCTCTTTTATCATCAGCAACAGAATGACTGCAACAATTGGCAAATAGATGTGACTCGTAATGGCAAACGCTCTTCTAAGTGCTGGTTTAAACCGTTTATAAAAGGCAAAAAACAACGCGTTCAACGTGAATAACAACAACAGAACCATGCCCGCATAAAGGGCCGTGTCTCCATCGAAATCTCTAAAAACAAAAGCCGTTAAAGCTGCCACAATACCAAACACAGTTGGATGTAGTGCAATGACTAACATACCCCAACCGAATTCAGATATGTTTACAGAACATAGGATAATGAGCAAGACAGATATGGCTAATGCTAGAAAAATGTACCATTGCCAAAACTCGAACTCAGTTGCAAAAAAGAAAGAACGTTTATCCTTTAATTGTTCATGGAAATTAACGTTGTTATCAAATCGCTCATAGTTCTGCAAATGATCAAAAGCAGGTCTATGTGTTTCATCTAGTCTATTGTAAAACCGATCTGACTTAAGATTGATTGCAACTATTTCCGTAGGACTTGATCGCTTTACATTTCCCTCATAGGTTGCTGATAAATCAATAAAATCTTGAATTTCCTTATACGCTTGGTCTAATGAAATCGTATCTCGACCTCCCGAGTAACTATAATCAACAAACTCTCTAGTAACGATTAAACTGTCTCTAGATGTATTGAGTTCATACCGCACATATCTCGTCCGGTCACCGTAATCATCAATGTAATATCCTTGCGCTTCAGCCTCGGCACAATGTTCCGGATCATCGATATATTCTTTGGCTAAATAGAAATGACAAAATCCTTTCGACATCACCTTCGCATCCTGTGCATATTGCTGTTGGTTTAATGTTAAGTCTGTCTTTAAATAAGCAGCGATATTACCGATAAAGGGAAGTACTGTGATTGAAAAGATAATGACCAAGAAATACAAGAAGACCAAAAACGAATGCTTGTAAGGCAAGCTCAAATGCACACGTTTAGAATTAAACTTCACTTGCCTGATCACAAATACCACCAACAGTAGTATGGTCGGCAAGACCATGGTTAATGAAAGATTTTCAAAGAAACTTTCATAGTCATAGAAATATGGCAACGGGTTTAGGGGATAAATAAAACCGACTGCAAACAGTATGAAATACAACGTTGCTAAAATTGGGAGATAGATGTGAATGCCCAACACCCATAGATTCGGAAAACGTTCAAGCATCCGATGATCTATTTTTTGGTAGTACGATTTTAGGTTCATGCGTTGAATAATCTTTTGGTTGATTTACTAATGTTTCTGTAGTACTTAATCAAAAACTTTTCACTGATTAAAGAGGCTAAAAAATCATTACTTGAACTAGACTTATCAATGGAGACGTGCACATACTCTCCTGTAGTTCCATACTGCATTTCCTTGGATTCTAGATACGTGATAAATCGAGCTTTATCTTCAGCTTCAACCTGTATTTCAAAAACCAATTGTTTATTATCCGCTTCTAATTCATTCACCGCACCGCTGAATACCGACTGACCTTTCCGCAGAAATATCATGTGGTCACTCACCGTTTCAATTTCATGTAACTGCTGACTACTTAAAATTACCGCAGTCGCATAGCTTTTATCCTGAAGGATGTTTTTTAAATCGCTTAAAAACTTTTGTTGCGTATTGATGTCCAAATTCGCTAAAGGTTCATCGAGCACCAACAAATTAGGTTTACCAATGAGCATTCGCGCTAATTCAAACCTTAGTCTATAACCAGTTGAAATTTCTGTCCACTTCAAGTGCTTGTAATCCATGAGTCCGAGAAACTCTAGAATCTCATCTAAATACGCGTCACTCTCATCTGCTTTAATCCCGTCCAACGAGGCTTTAAGTTTTAGATTTTGGATAAGACTACCATACCACCTTGGAATTCGCTGTGGAATAAACGCAATTTTGGATTTCACTTCGGTCCAATCTGAATCGCCATCCACTGGACTACCGAAATAGTTCAATTCGCCGTCAGCTGAAAGCTCACCAGCGATGATATTGAGTAAGGTCGTTTTTCCATTTCCGTTCTCTCCAACAACACCTACGATTGACCCTTCTTTTAAGGCTATTGCGGGGACCTGAAGATGAAAACGAGAACGTGGATATTCTTTATTAATGTTTGAAGCGCTAAAAATCATAATAGGTCTTGATTCGATAAAAACGTAATTGAGACAAATATAGTCTTAATCAAAAACCGTAAAAGACCAAAGTATCTGTTTAACAGATGAACTAAAATGATTATGAAAAATATGGTTAAGCGTTACGTCGATTTAAGAACCAATCTGAGTCTCTTTGACTTGTTGGTAAGACCGGCTTATTAGATGGTTTCAGCAACTGAATAGCTAACAATGCCGCTGCCGTAGCCGATTCATTTTCCGACTCAAGCACTTGCTCATGACTGAAGTATTTCTGAACAAATTGCGTATCAAAGTCGGCTGAAATGAAATTAGGATGGTTTAAGACAAAACTTCCAAATTCCAGCGTTGTTTGTAGCCCTTCGATATGAAAATTCGCAATGGCCATTTTCATTTCTTCAATAGCCTCTTGTCTGGTTGGTGCCCACACAATTAGTTTAGCAATCATATTGTCGTAAAAGATTGGAATATCATAACCAGTCTCTACAAAATCATCCACACGAATGTTTGGCCCTTGTGGTGGATCGTAACGTTCGATTCGACCGATGTTTGGCAAAAAGTCATTCATGGGATCTTCTGCACAAACCCGTAATTCCAATGCATGACCATTAATGGATAAATCATCCTGCTTAAAAGCCAGTGCTTCTCCTTGTGCGACAAGAATTTGCTGCTCAACCAAGTCCAAACCGGTAATCATTTCAGTTACTGGGTGTTCAACTTGCAGCCTGGTATTCATTTCCAGAAAATAGAATTTAAGGTCACTATCAACCAAAAACTCAACTGTACCTGCACCCGAATAATTACAAGCTTTTGCAACATTAACTGCTGCAGCGCCCATGGCATTTCTCAGGTCTTCGGTTAAAATAGCAGAAGGTGCTTCTTCAACCAATTTTTGGTGACGTCGTTGAATGCTGCATTCTCGTTCGAAAAGGTGAACGATGTTACCGTGATTGTCCCCAAGTACTTGTATTTCAATGTGACGTGGGTTTTGAACAAATTTTTCGACAAATACCGCACCATCACCAAAAGATGAAATCGCTTCACTGATGGCCAACTTCATTTGGCTTTCAAGCTCTTCTGCGTTTTTCACCATACGCATTCCTTTTCCACCACCGCCAGCACTTGCTTTGATCAACACAGGAAAACCTATGCTTTTAGCAATCTCTATGGCCTTCAATGGATCCTCAACAGCTTCGTTGACACCTGGAACCATTGGTACATCATATTTTGCAACAGCGTCTTTAGACGCTAGCTTGCTTCCCATAACCTCCATCGCTTCCGGAGATGGTCCTATTAAAATAATGTTGTTATCGGTTAACCTTCTAGCGAAAGCAGCGTTTTCAGACAAAAATCCGTAACCAGGGTGAATCGCGTCCACGTTGTTCGCTTTACAGATGTCGATGATCTTATCAGCTTGGAGGTAACTCTCGTTGCTTGGTCCAGGACCTAAACAAAATGCGTCATCAGCCATTCGAATATGTTTCGAAAAACGATCTGCTTCGGAGTACACCGCAACGGTATAAATACCTAACTTTTGGCAAGTGCGTATGACTCTTACAGCAATTTCACCACGATTGGCGATCAATATTTTTTGAATCTTCTTCAAGAATATATTAGAATTTGTCAATCATTGGAAGATCCAACAATTCCTTTTCCTCTTCACCGATTGATCCTATTCCGAAAATACCGCCAGATGCTTTCGCAACTTCAACGGCAATATCGTGTAATGAATCACGGAACTGCAATGCGTATGTTGGGTTTAATTTAGGTAGGATCGTATTTAAAGTGGTCAACTCAACCGTCGCAGCTTGCACTCTTTCTTCAGATGTATTCCCTAAATTTTCAAATAGTGTCTCAATCGACCCGATTAAATTGCTATTTGCCAACTCATTATACACATAGTGCACATCGTTCTGCTCAGAGAATGTTTTGGTTTTTATGACCTGTTCGATACGAGATAATTCATTTGCAGATAGTTCTCCATCAGCACAACCTATCAATATACCAACAACAATTGGTGCATTTGTTAGGCTTTGTTTTTCAGTATCGTTCAAATTTCTAAGTGGGAAGTCCATTTAACGTAATTTTGCGAGCAAAAATATGCAAATAGGGCTAATTAGGCAGGCAAAAATCCTTTTTTTAAAGGAGATAAAAACAGAATGGAGAAACCGTTATGCCATCAATGGTATACTCGTTCAATTGGTGTCCGCTGTCTTTATCACAAATCTGTGTTTCCCAGCCTTAAAACCAATGACTTGGAATGCCCTGTTTTGGGTCATCATTCTGTTCTCCGCTGTTAATGCCATCGCCAGAAGTTTTATCCAAGAACGTGACGGAAGGCTTCTATATTTCCATAGCCTTGTAAATCCATTAGCCGTGCTCTACAGCAAAATGTTATTCAACGTCATTTTAACCGTGCTGATCTCCTTACTTGGTCTGATTCTATTTTCTCTATTTTTAGATAAACCCGGTTGGGATTTATGGCGATACGGGACATTAGTTGTTCTTTTTTCTATTGGACTGGGCGTTTTATTTACAACCATATCCGCTATAGCTGCAAAAACAAAAGCAGGAGGCATTATAATGCCACTGTTGAGTTTTCCACTTATTATACCAATGATTGTAGTAGCAGTTTCTGCAGGTGTAATGATCGTAATGGGCGATCACAACAACTTTCTTCAAAATGCGTCCATATTGGCTCTACTCGACGTAATGATTGCGGTGTTGGCTTCTGTAATGTTTAAGTTTCTCTGGCAGAATTGAGTGTTCAGCGTAGCTGGATGCAAGGTTGAATTTTTATTGTTTAATTTTTAATTGAATGGTCATTCTGCGTCTATTGTAAAGCATCTGTTTATTCCGGCACACTGTAATTTCTATTTCAACACTTCCTAATACATATTGCATTCAACACGTTACATTTAGCATTTGTTGCTTAGGGCTTCCGCCCTATAACCCGACTGTCTTTTTTT
>JBLHOC010000111.1:0-10760 GCA_047620825.1 Bacteroidia bacterium
TGCTCATTGTTTAAATGTTTGGACAAATTTAACTTAGATGTTATACAACATCATCGTCAATCTGTGGCATTCTTAATGTCACTCTTAATTCCTGGACTTTATGTCGCATTGTTACGTTGTGGTCAAAATGCCTAGAAATATTTATGTATGTCTGTAAAAAATTATCCTCTAGTGAATTGTATTTATCGTGTGGGTGGATGATAATTTCTTTGCAATTCTCCATTTCAAAGATTTCTTTTAACAATACCCTATCTGAAATTCCACAGGAGTGGCCTAAAATATCCACTTTAAAACCTTCCTTTCTGTTGCCGCCTGGAATGTCTTGATTAATAAATCTTAATATTTTGTTGTATTCTGGGCTAAACCTATAATGAAATGATTTAATGTTTTTTAATAAATGGTAGTCATTTAAGTTCTCTAATCGTTTGTATTCGTCTGTAGTCTCATCACCGTATCCGAATACAATTTTTGAAGTAGTATCATCTATCGTTCCATGTATATTAGCAATAGCACAATTTTGGATACTGCCATTGTAAATTTGCAAAGTGTTAGAATAATTAAAATTTAGGATTAATGTTGAGTATTTAGAGTCTTGACTAACTATGTGTCTAAATTTTGAACGGTATGCTTTAATTGGACTACAGGATTTAGTTTCGTTTGAAATATACTGTTGCAGATGTGTCGTCATATCTTTAAGATCAGAGTTTAGATTTTTAATTTCATCAGGTTTTAAAACAAAATCATTCAATAACCTAAAATACTGCCATTCAATATCACTCCAATTTTCACTTTGATTATTAATTAATCGACTTAAAAGCCTCGACTTTATATTTATAACAGTGATTGGAGTTTGCGCAGTGATGCCTCTAATCTTTTCCAAAGAATCAAGATCAATCATAGCAGAGAACTTTTCTTTCAACTTGCCGTGTAGGTTTGAAGGATAATTGATTGAAATAAAATCTGAAGATAAAATGTTTTCACCACCACCTCTTTGACTGTCAATTTTTGGCTCACAGTTGAATAAATCACGGAATTTATGTTGGAAATAATTTATGATGAATGATGTAAAGCTCGTCTTTAGCCCATGGGCCAAGTCAAACCCATTTCCAATAATTACTAATCTATGCATTGTTTTACAAAATTACTGAACAAGCAAATGCAGAATTACGTACGGTATAAGTAGTGAAGAACTTTAAGTCTTCAAATAAAAAGATTCTTCGGTTCTCGTATCCTCGAACCTCTGAATGACCGTTGATTTTAAATTCGGAATTTTACATTTTAAATTCTACATTTTACATTTATTTCAAAATGTCTTCCACATTCGCCTTGATTTTGCTGCAGAGTTCATCGAGCGGTAAATCATTGTCGTCGGTTCCAAATGGGTCTTCAATTTCTTCCGCTAGTAATTCCATGCTCACCAAGATGTAAAAAATAAAAACCGAAATTAGTATAGTGCCATATTGGAAGGATGAGACGAAGCCTATCGGAAGGGTTATTACATAGATGAAAATAAATTTCTTCAGAAAGATACTGTACGAATAAGGCATGGGGGTGTTTAAGATTCGCTCACAAGCCCCTGTAATATTTGAGAAGTTATTAAGATTTGTATCTAATGTCAGGTAATCATTGTCCGTAATAGATTCCTCTTTTAACATTTTTTGTAAACGTTCATACATCTGCTGGGCAACGAAACTTGGCTTATGTGAGGCGGACTTGAAATCATTATAGGTTTTGTCATCCATGCTGTGGTTTAGTTGTTCGTCTTGTTTACGGAGATGCCACTTTAATGTATAAGCATAGTCCGCAATCATTCTTTTGAAAAAAGATTTGTCTTCTTTACTTCCTCGTGAAACGGATATTTTTAAGGCTAGACTTCGTGTATCGTTCACCATTTCGCCCCATTTTTTACGTCCTTCCCACCAGCGATCGTAGGCGGTATTGGTTCTAAACACCAACAGTAATGACAAGACGAAACCAATGAGTGAGTACACTGCAATGGCATCTTTAAAGATGTGAAGATCTTCCATGTATGTCAACTCTACATACGTTAAGCCAAATACAAACAAGGCAAGAATGATCATTTCAGGCAAGAGCACCCTCAGGGTATCGCCTTTGGTAAACTTAAAGATGTGTCGAAACCAAATTTTCGGATTGTATTTAATCATGCGGAACAAAAATAGGCGAACCTACGGATTGACATAATGAAAACTGTATCAAGTCGTTATCTTTGAGTATGCGTACATTGATTTTCGCTTTTTTACTACTATCAAGTACAATCGTGCTAGGACAGCAGCACGATGATTACGAGTTAGACACTTTTGGAAATCCATGTTGGACATATTTCCATCTTTCTAATCCTCTAAAGATTGATTTGCCTTTTACAGATAGAGCGACTTTGAAATATGTCAGAAGTGAAAAAATTCGTGAATTGCAAAAATCATGGTTAGTAGGTGATGAGCGATTTTTGGAAACAGTTTATTTTGACACTTTAAGTCGAATTGACTCAGTAGTTACCAATAATGGTAGCTACTCAACTACTACAATTAGGTGCAAATACGATGGTTCAGGACGACTATATTTCAAAGAAGACCTGAACAGGAGTGCATCAGCAACCATTGGGTTTAAGGAGATAATCATTTATTCACCAGACGGTGAGATTCAAAAATCGCATTTTTGGTTGGTCAATAAGTCTGATTTTGAAGATGTAGAAGATATTATCGATACGGTTACAACAGTTTGTTATGATACGACCATCGGAGACCTGAGAAGGTATATTGAGGTAGATACGATTCATTGGCGCTATTATTATTGGTTGCAAAATGGTAAATTAATTCTTGCTGGCACTGAAGATAGCTATGATCAAGCTGATTATGAAGAAAATGAACTAGGTTATTCGATTAGGTATCACAGAACAGAGTTTGATACAATTTCCTTTTTAGCATTTGAAGAATACGATGATTTTAATCAATTAAAAAGCCGAAAAGTGGTAAGCGAAATTAATGATCAAGTGGTGTTGGTTGAAGAAAATAGATACAACAGGTTTCAACAATTAATCACAAGTGCCATCTTTTGTGATAATGAGCAAGTGAGAACATATATCAGAGATGTTCATTCTGGTGTAATTCTAAAAGAAATTGTAAAAAGTAATAATGCTCCAACATACGAGGTGAAGTATACATATCACTAATTTCATGCAATTGATTTCCATTTTTTTAGTTTCAATCTATCCGAAACTAAAATATGAAGTCTCCGAAAATCATATGAACATCATAATTGAAATTTACTTCACATAATTCTAGACTGGAAAATTGTAACTTTAAGTACTTGTTTGTGAGTGGTTTAATGACGAATGTTTGCCGAGATTTGTATCAATTTATTTGGTTGAAAATATAGTGCGGTAAAAATAATCCTTGCATTAGTCATTTACCTATCCATTAATTTGCACCATTGAAAAGAAATAATTTACATAGCGCAAAAACAAGCACCAAGCTTTTGGTTCGGAGATAATCTGTAATAAAGATATTTTAAATCCCGAGCTCACTCTCGGGATTTTTTTTGCTTAAAAATTAAGAAAATGAAAACACGTAATCTAATTCAATTTGACGCTTACCCAAGTCCAATGGCTTTGGTAATCATATTTCATAAGGAACCTTAGACGTAACGATTATATAGTTAACGCCTGGTTTCTTGTGAGAAGCCAGGCGTTTTTTTTTGATAAAAAACGAAATGATAAAAACAATACATATTTAACCGTTTGTCGACTCAACACTATTGTCGTCGATAGACACAAAAGTTAGTGAGATGACTAAAAATGAAATAGAATGGATAAAATCCTGTTTACCAGAAAAAACAGTATATCCATATTTTAAGGACAAGTATGCGTGGGAGATGCTTCGATTTGCATTTCCAACGGTGGTAGACATAGGCGAGGTTAAGCAATCAAAGTTTGCTAAGTTTTTGAACAAACCATTGATCAAAGAAATGACGTCGACCTGTGGTTCTGGGACAGTAGATTTTAGCGGTTATGATCAGACTTGGATGGATGATACAAGCTTCCTCCGCTTGACTTTGTCGCAGTGGGGTGATATCCAAAGATGGAAAAACGGCAATTATCATCAAGTAAGCCGACCTGAGTTAAACTTAGTGCTTCAAGTAAATTTTGACAGCGCACACGATCATAACTTTTATCAAACGATTGGAAAGGAGAATAGATACTACTTCAGAAACACACATCACCCGGAACACGGAAGTTTTAATACGTTGGGGTGGTTACGTATCGATTTAGATTTAGAATCTGGTGAGGCGCTGATTGAAGAAGTTCAGTCAGATTGGGTGAAGGAAGTAGCCCATTACGAGCGAAACCTGAAGACAAAACCGAAGGATCCGAATTGTGGTTGTTTGGCTTGCTATAAGCCAGGTGCATTACAGTCGTATATCGCCCAGTTTAAAAAGTATAAAAAGCAATGGGACGAAATGATTTTAAGTGCAGGGATTTGGTTTTTGGTCAATGAGCTTGGGGTGAAAACCATTTGGTATCACACATTCGAGACCAGTAAGCATTACAAAATGATGCCGAATTACAGTTTGCCACCAAAGTCTGTATATAGCAAATTGCCGGAGCGTTTTGGTTTTGAAAAAGTCAATCAAACGCCAGACATACTTAAACATTGTAAAGCGTTAAGTAAACTATATAAGAGAGCAAAGGCTTTACATTTTTACAAATTAGAATTTTAAGAACAGAACAATGAAACAGAATAAGATAAGAGGAAATCACTTGAAAAAGTTGGGCATATATGACCCTAAAATAATCAGTATGGTTTTAGAGATTTTTAGAAAAACGATGAAACGCTCAAGTACAAATGAGCGACTGACACAACTGAAAATGGTGTTAGATGATTTAGATGGCTATAGGGAACATCCAGTGTTTGGTAGCTTGGTAAAGGTGTTAACCAATACGAATGAACCGAAACCAAAAAATATAGAAGCATCAAAGCCATTTAGAGTTTATGGGGACGAAGAAATATCGGAACCGGCTAAACATCAGATGTATACAGCTATGAAGTTACCAATTGCGTTGGACGGCGCTATTATGCCAGATGCGCATTTTGGTTACGGACTGCCCATAGGAGGTGTGCTAGCGACTAATAACGCAGTAATTCCATACGGCGTTGGTGTTGACATTGGCTGCAGAATGTGCTTGAGTATATTCAGAGATGGACCTGAAATGATTGATACAAGACGAGATGAACTCAAGGCTGTATTGAAGGCAAACACTAGGTTTGGTTTGAAAGAGCGATTTGAAAAACCCAATGATTCTGCGGTCTTAGAAAGCCCTTTGTTTGGAGAGATCAAGATGATGAAACGCCTTCAAATGAAAGCTTATCAGCAACTTGGATCTTCAGGAGGTGGAAATCATTTTGTAGAGTTTGGGGAGGTGGTTATTCCAACGGATTCAAATGAATTGGGGGTGAAGCAAGGGCGATATTTTGCGTTGTTGTCACACTCTGGATCTAGAGGATTGGGTGCCAATATTGCGGTGCATTATACCAAGCTTGCTAAGGCACAGTCTCACTTACCAAAAGGCGTGCAACAACTGTCGTGGCTTGACCTTGATTCTGAAGAAGGCATGGAGTATTGGCTGGCAATGAACTTAGCTGGTGATTATGCTTCGGCTTGTCATCATGATATTCATAAACGAATCAGCAAGGTGTTAAAGTTACAGGCTAAAGTTATGGTAGAGAATCACCACAATTTTGCTTGGAAAGAACACTTGGCAGATGGCACAGAAGTGATTGTGCATCGAAAAGGTGCTACACCAGCGGGAAAGGATGTGCTTGGCGTAATTCCTGGATCAATGACTAAGAAAGGTTACATAGTCAAAGGTTTGGGCAATCCTGATTCCATCAATTCAGCTTCTCATGGAGCCGGAAGGCAGATGAGTAGGCGTGAAGCAAAGCAATCCATAACCCGCAATGCGATGAATAAAGAATTGAAATTGCATGGGGTTGAGTTGATTGGTGGTGGATTGGATGAATCACCAATGGCCTATAAGGACATAGATACAGTAATGTCCCACCAGACTGATTTGGTTGAAGTGTTAGGAAGCTTCACACCAAAAATTGTTCGCATGGCGAACGAATAGCTAAAGGTATGAGAAATTCATGCCGATTTTTTAACGGCATGAATTGCCATAATATTTATAAAATGACATTATTTAATGAATCATATGTAGAAAAATTATTTTACAAATCAGAAGAGTTAATCAACGAGGGGGAATTCGCTGATGCAAAAGAAGTGTTGATTGAGTTGTTGAATGAAGATCCAACCTTTGCATTGGCGCACAACGCGTTAGGATGGATTTATACCCACAAGTTGTTAAACTACGAAAAAGCTGAAACTCACTTGAAACTTTCCATCAAATATGGTAGAGGTGTGGTGGTTGGATATACCAACTATGCCACTTTATTGTTGGAGACTAACAAGTATTTAGAGTTAAGGGAATTCGTGGACGCAAACTTTGAAGTCCCAGGTATTGACAAGGCTTATTTCTTGGCATTAAAGGCGATAACTTTTGAAGTAGAAACGAGGTACTACATGGCTTTGAAAATTTTAGACGAAGCCAAAACGTATGCGTTGAACGATGAGTTTATCACCGCGATAAAAGGAGATAAAGCTCGAATCAATAGAAAAATGGGGAAGTTTGCAAAATTGATAACTTTCTTCTAAATCTATCCCGCTTGAATGAGCGGGATTTTTTTATCATTTCTGTTGGGTTACATATTTCTTCGGTATTGACCACCAACTTTGAACAAAGCATCTGTGATTTCACCTAAAGAGCAATATTTACAGGTTTCCATTAAGGCTGCAAAAACGTTTCCATTTTGAAGTGCAATCTCCTGAACCAGCTTTAAATGAGCCTTGTTATCGCCGGCATTACGTTTATGTAAATCTCCTAAAGTGTCAATCTGAAGCTCTTTCTCCTCATTAGTTGCTCGGATCACTTCCTTAGGCAAAACAGTAGGAGAGCCCTTGCTGCTTAAAAAGGTATTAACGCCAATGATTGGAAATTCACCAGAATGTTTCAACGTTTCATAATGTAAACTCTCTTCTTGAATTTTAGACCGTTGATACATCGTTTCCATCGCTCCTAAAACACCACCTCTTTCCGTGATTTTATCGAACTCATTAAGCACTGCATCTTCAACCAAATCAGTCAATTCTTCAATGATAAATGATCCTTGAAGGGGGTTTTCATTTTTCGCTAAACCTAATTCTCGGTTAATGATCAACTGAATGGCAACTGCCCGTCTAACACTCTCTTCTGTAGGCGTGGTAATGGCCTCATCATATGCATTTGTGTGCAAACTGTTACAGTTGTCGTAGATCGCGTATAAGGCTTGAAGCGTGGTTCTGATATCATTAAAGTCAATCTCTTGTGCATGTAAACTACGACCACTTGTTTGAATATGGTACTTCAACATCTGACTCCGCTCATCCGCACCGTATTTAAGTTTCATGGCTTTGGCCCAGATACGACGAGCTACACGACCAATTACAGCATATTCAGGATCGATGCCATTCGAGAAGAAGAAAGACAAATTAGGACCGAAGTCATTGATGTCCATGCCTCTACTTAAATAATATTCTACATAAGTAAAACCATTCGCCAAGGTAAATGCCAATTGTGAAATCGGGTTCGCCCCTGCTTCTGCAATGTGGTAACCGGATATGGAAACGGAGTAAAAGTTTCTAACTTTATTGGTAATGAAGTATTCCTGTACGTCACCCATTAATCGCAACGCAAATTCTGTAGAGAATATGCAGGTGTTTTGAGCCTGATCTTCTTTAAGTATGTCGGCTTGAACGGTACCTCTAACTTTACTTAAAGTATTGGTTTTGATTGAGTTGTAAACGTCTTCGGGTAATACCTTGTCTCCAGTAAGCCCAAGTAACATCAAGCCAAGTCCATCATTACCTTCTGGAAGTGACCCGTTATACGTTGGTTGTTTACTGCCTTTAATCTTAAAATGAGCATCAATTTTGGCCTTGATCTCGGACTCTAATTTATGTTCCTGGATATACAATTCGCATTGTTGGTCAATGGCAGCATTCATAAAATAACCCAACAGCATTGGAGCTGGACCGTTAATGGTCATTGAAACTGAAGTCATGTTGTGCGCTAAGTTGAAACCAGAATATAGTTTCTTAGCATCATCCAAACAGCAAATACTTACGCCTGCATTACCAATTTTTCCATAAATATCTGGTCTATGGTCCGGATCATTGCCATATAATGTCACAGAATCAAATGCTGTGCTTAGTCTTTTGGCAGGCATCTCGCTGCTTAGGTAATGAAATCGTTTGTTGGTTCGTTCTGGTCCGCCTTCTCCTGCGAACATTCGAGTGGGGTCTTCTCCTTGTCGTTTAAATGGATATATCCCACCAGTAAATGGGAACTTTCCTGGTACATTTTCTTGAAGGTTCCAGTTGAGTACATCACCCCAAGCTTCAAATTTGGGCAATGAAATTTTACTTATTTTTTGTTGTGATAAGGATAATGTTTTGGTTTCAACTTTAATTTCTTTGTTTCGGACAAAGTAGGAGTAAATGTCATTGGCATAGTCTGCCTTCACTTGTTCCCAACCATCCAACATTACTTTAAGCTTCGGGTCAAAATCCAAAGAAATGGTTTCATATGTTTCTTCTAAGTCTTTAATTATTCTATCGGCATCAGTGACTTTAGTTTCTCTAATAGTCTCAATAGTCTTACTGATTCCAAAAAGTTTCTGAGCTATTTCAGATTGTGATTTAGCCCATTGGTCATATGCTCTGTTGTTCTCAGATATTTCAGACAAATAACGAACACGTTTTGGCGGGATGATATAAATTTTCTCAGACGATTCTTGTTCTGTCCCATATGACGATTCGAAAGTCGAACCGGTTTTGTCGTTTAAAGTATCTATAAGCTTGTTATAGAGTGAGTTAATGCCAGGATCGTTAAACTGACTTGCAATTGTGCCGTACACGGGCATAGTGTGCGTGTTTTGCTCAAATAATTTATGATTACGTTGGAATTGTTTCTTGACATCCCTCAGAGCGTCTAACGCACCACGTTTGTCAAACTTGTTAATCGCAATGACGTCTGCAAAATCCAACATGTCAATCTTTTCCAACTGTGTGGCTGCACCATACTCTGGAGTCATTACGTACAAGCTTACATCGCTATGGTCAGTAATCTCTGTATCACTTTGCCCAATGCCTGACGTCTCAAGAATTATCAGATCATATCCAGCAACTTTTAGGATATCCTTGGCCGTGTCAATGTGTGCGGACAGTGCAAGGTTGGCCTGTCTAGTGGCAAGCGACCTCATGTAAACACGTTCATCGCGGATACTATTCATGCGAATACGGTCACCTAATAACGCTCCACCCGTTTTTCTTTTACTTGGATCAACGGAAATTATGGCAATGGTTTTATCATCAAAATCATGAAGAAACCGCCTAACCAGTTCATCAACCAAGCTACTTTTTCCAGCACCGCCAGTTCCAGTGATTCCCAAAACAGGAGTTCGAATGGTTTGAGCCTCTTTTGTTATGGTATCAAGTAACTCCTTATGGTCTTTAGGGAAATTTTCTGCAGCAGAAATAACTCGAGCAATCGACATTTTGTTCTGTTGTCTAAAAGTATCGACTTCCCCGTTTAAGGAATATCCGGTGGGATAGTCTGATTGTTCAACTAAATCGTTGATCATACCTTGAAGTCCCATGGATCGGCCGTCATCAGGATGATATATTCTAGTAATACCATACGACTGTAGATCTGCAATCTCCGAAGGTAAAATAGTGCCTCCTCCTCCTCCAAAAAGTTTGATGTGTCCAGCGCCTTTTTTCTTAAGTAGGTCATACATGTACTTAAAGTACTCGTTATGCCCCCCTTGATAGCTAGTCATGGCTATAGCATTAGCATCCTCTTGAATGGCAGTATCTACAACTTCTTCGGCACTTCTATCATGCCCAAGATGTATTACTTCACAGCCTGTAGCTTGGATGATACGCCGCATTACGTTAATTGCAGCATCATGTCCGTCAAACAGAGATGCAGCTGTTACGATTCGTACTTTATTTTTAGGTATATATGGGGACTGATTTTGCATAATAAAAAACGAGAGTCGCAAAGATATTCTTTTCAGAATTGGAGTAAAATAAAAGGCCGCCTAGTTAGGGCGACCTTTAAGCTCTTAATTAGAGCATGGTAGTAATCGGTGGTTAGTTTTACTTGTCCCTCCCGGGCATAAGTTGTAGTAGTATAAATAGTAAAAACAGAATTTTAAATAATTTTCAAGTAGTAAGTAATAAGTAGTGTAGTATTTATCAAATGTTTTAATTTCTTTGTTCGTGTTGAACAATTTAGTAAATGCAATCGGTGTGCCAACATCCAAAAATTGAGCGATAAAGTGTGCTTAATGTGTTGACAAACAGAGTATTGTGTTGTAATTTACGTGTTCGCTCCGCTGTACCCCAATGCCCCAATGTGCCCATAATGGGATAAAAATCCCAAAAAGGGACTTGGTCTTGTTTGTGGATTAGAATTTGTAACAATGAAAAAGGCCACCTGTAGGTGGCCTCTTTGCTCGAAAGTGAGCTGGTTAATAATAAGTTAAATTAATTAAGTTGCTCTTGTGAGCGTTTCATTAAGTAGTAGAATCAGTAATTAATAACTTGTAGTAAAAAGTAATAAGTAGTGTAGTGTAGTATTTATC
>JBLHOC010000112.1:0-10744 GCA_047620825.1 Bacteroidia bacterium
TCATTTTATAACAGCCATTATTTGAATTCAATCAAGCGCAAAGCAGACTAAATGCCAACAATTAAACAACAAATATTAACTTAACTTGCTATCCTTTTGGTTTAAGATTGGGGAGTATTACAGACGGACATGCTACCTTGTATATTTGTCAAATACTACTCTCATCTTTCAAATCGTCTGGCACATTACTTATACTTATTCTTTGAAAAATCCAAACCCCAAAAACCACAAAATAGATAATGTAAATATACAACTCCCATAAAGGACTCCTAAGTATAGGGTATGAATACATAGCCAAACTGAAAACGTAAACTAGAGATAATGAAGGATACAATATTGTAATGGGAGTTTTTTTGTCTGTTACTAATAAACAAATGAATAACATAAGTGCTAAAATCAATTCAGTCCAATATAACCACTCCGGTTTTATTAAGTCGAACCCTTTTACTAAGCATCTGTCAAGTTCAAAATTGTGAAAAACTAGACAATAAAGACTAATTTTATACAACATAAGAACAACTGCAGTGGCAATCGAAATCCTTATTACCTTATTCATAAATAATTTCTTAGTCACTTTCTTCCGTCTAATCTGGAGTTGTACTTAGTTTACCATTTGTGTAACCGTCTACACCTTCTGTAATGTCAAATCCATATTCTTTTATTGGAGTACCATCAGGGTTTAATAGCGTATAAACAATTCCATCCGCCTTATAACTAGTCTTTAAAGGCAAGTCCATTTCAGACCTAATTGCATTTTCAAATAGTATTGCACGAACTTCAGCAATTTCAGTTGAAAAATCTAAATCAGGAATATCAATTTCCCCACTCAGTGCCATGGCAATTAGATTGGTAAAATATCCATTAGCTATATCTTTTGCATGTTGGAATTGATGTCCAAGGACTAAATAAGAGGTTTGTACAACACCGTTATATAAGAAATCTGGCCTTTGAGCATAGTTTACCGTAACCCATCCCAAACTAGCTTCATAATAATTATAAGCATCTCCTTGATCTCCCAATGCATTGCTGTTTTCGACATCTTCCTGATCATTTAAATACCATCGACTAGCATCTTTTACTTCAATAAGAACTGTTGATGATTGTAATGTGCGAATCATAGATTTGCCAGCACTAGTTGAGTATAGCCGGTTTAAGTCAGCTTGAAACCCAAATGCAAAAGCTGCATTAGGTTTAAAACCACCTTCTCTTCTAGATCCACCCCATGCAGTTTCATTTGGATAAACAATAGTGTCACCTAATTGGTCGATGTATGATATTGGGGAATTTGCGAAACATGCATAATAACTCATACTTAGATTTGGTTTAGGATCCAAATTCCACCTTCGCCCTAATCTAGAATCATATTGCCAAAATTCTGCTGTCATTGAATTTCCTTTTCCAGCGACTTCATCATCCTTTTCCTGGCCATTAAACCCGTATCTATAGCCATTGGTAGCAAAGGACTGTGTACGTTCTGCAATCTGCATTCCAAATGGATGGTAACGGTCATAGCATAACAGGCTGATTAACATGATTTTACAGTCTGTTTATTGAGGTATAAATATACTAAAAACGAACAAATTGGTAGCTTTTATAAGACTCGTCTGTTTAAAATGTTTAAGATACGGTAGTCAACAGGTCCTGAGTCTAAACCCTGCTAACCTCAACAGATTCTTCGCTCGTTCCTTTGTCACTCGCTCTGAATGACCGCACGATTCAACATTTTCAATTTTTAAATTTTAATTTGCATTACGAGAGGTGACATAAGCGCACTCCAGCTTAGGAAGTCAACTCGTCTTGAGTTAAATGTTAACATTACTTCAACACCTTCTTCCACCAAACATGGCCATTGATCAAGGCATCAACACTTGGTTTTTTAAGTTTTGATAATTGCTGTCTAGCCCGTTCCTTGCTCGTTACTCGACCAAAGGTTACGTAGTTCATTTGGCTGGCTACATCAAAGTAAATGTAGGTTAATACACCTGCCTGACGATTGAGTTTTTTGACCAACTCATCTGCCAACAACTTGTTTTTATACGCCCCTAGAATGAGGTAATAATCGTATGTCGTAAAATCCATTAAGTCCACTATGTCGTCAACAGTAAGGTCTTTGCCCGGTGGTATTGGCTTTGGTTTTACTTTAGCTGGTTCAGGATCCGTGTGTCTATGTGACGTATCTGTCATTACCACAGGCACCACAGCAGTATCTTTTGGTTCTGGTTGATCTGGACAGCCATTGTATTTCTTTTCGCCATAAACATCGATACACGCATCAACATCATCTGCAATACCATCTCCATCCGTGTCTGGACAACCATGGTTTGCTTTGGTTCCTGCAATTGTTGGACAATGATCATCTGATCCGCCAATGCCATCTCCGTCTTCATCCGGACAACCTTTAGCATTTTTAGCACCAGGCACATCTGGACATTTGTCATCAATATCTGGTACCCGATCGTCGTCTTTATCTGGACAGCCTTTTGCATATTCGCTACCAAAAACACCTAAACATTTGTCTTTAGCATCGCTGGTACCGTCCCCATCTTCATCAGGGATTAGATTGTGTAATATCGGAAATTGAACTCCTGCAAATATGTTATAGCCATTTGTAGATTTTCCTCCAAAAATTCCTCCTAGATTATCGCTGCCTATATATACTGGCCCATACCTTACGAAAGCACTTAATAAAATAGGGTTATAAAAGTGCCCAAAAACGAGGCTACTTGATGCTTCAAATCTTCTTGTTTCGTATCGTGCACCAACCGCAGCAACGGATTGTTTACGTACACCCTTTACTTTTTTCCCTCTAATCGATTGGACGTATGAAGCACTCAAATACCAATTATTCTCTAAGTTAAGGTCAAAGTTTATGTTAAAGCTTGCCGGTAATTTTGAGCTAAAAGAGCTATCGACCGTTGTACTTGGAAAAAGGCCTATAGCAAAAGAATCTATGTCGTTGGTTCCATTAAACCGAGTCACCTCTTCAAAGTCTGCCCAATCAACCGAATCCCCATCAGCAAGAAATGTTACTTGTTGTGTAAAAGGCTGGTTGTTGAATTTAATACTCCCAAAATCTGTTATCGCTCCGCCAATCTTAAATTTATATTTATTCACGGTTCGATCTTCGTGCTTTCGCTTATCCATTCGATATGAGAAGTTTTTATAGTTTGGTCGATACTCATACACAACACCAATATCGATGCCCATGCCTTTACCCAATTTGTTTTTACCTAAATAATCATTGAGTCTTCTATCTGTTGTGAAATATTGATCACTGGTATAAGCAGATGATATGGTCGCGGTTCTAAAACGTATTGAATCTATCCCTACCAATTCATAAGACAAGTCATCAACTCTTGCATAGCCACTGGCTAAACCGATTAGGTATTTTAAGGTGACACCACCCTTGAAAAAATTCTCTTTTTTGTCGGACAAAACTGCCCCATAGCTGAACGCAAACTCTTGATACGCCAATGCTCCTAAACCCATATTTGATTGCGTGCCGGGTTTATTCATTAGTCTGTTTTGATGAGATTTTACACTGTAATCAGAAGCTGTTGTATCAAAATCAACAAGAAAAGCCTTCATTAAATTTTCATCTAACCCATCGACCTGGGCGAAAAATCTCGTTTTCATAGTGAAGGCGATACCACTTTTATCTTGTCTTCCTAGTAAAAAAGAAGGGCCCATAACCTCCGCTGAGACATACGCTTGTTTTTTGTTGCCATTTAAACGGTCTTGCATAAAGGAGTTATCCCATACCGCAATACCATTCTCATCTACCAAATCGGTAGCTACATTGTCGTTTAACACATTGTAAATAGAGTATGGTGTTTTTACATTTATAAAATTATTATTGATATCTGCGAAAACAGAAAACGGGGTAAGCACAAATCGATATCGACTATCAGCTAGGTTGGCTGGATTGTATGAAATGCTCTGTAATCCACCATAATTACTGTTTGCGAAATTTCTTGCATACTGACCGAAACCAGTCAAGTGAACAGTCATTAATAGTAGCGTATAAACAATTCTTGCAGCGTATTTTTGGCGAAGCATATTAGACAAAAATAACAAAAGTGGACTGCAATTGAATCATTGATCGGGGAATCAAGACATACAAATGATTTTAAACCAGCATGTTACCGTTTATTAGACGCCTTATGCAATCTCTAAGGCTGCACAACCAACGTCCATTACTAGTGTATGTTTTTTGTCATGAAATAAAATTCTCCTTATATTCACACCGTTAAAAAAATATCACAGTTATGAAAGTTTTAAAATTACTTGGCATACTACTCTTAGTAGTTGTCGTTATTGGGCTTATTGCCTCCTTAATCTTACCCAAAGAAATTAATGTGCATGCGGAAGATTCCATTGATGCACCAATTTCAATTGTATGGGACAATATTAGCAGTTTTGAAAAAGCCGACAATTGGTCGCCTTGGTATGATGTTGATGAAAACATGAAAGTCTCATTCGACGGTGAGTCTGGAGCAGTTGGGTCTAAAATGATGTGGAGCGGAAATAAAGAAGTTGGTAGCGGCACCATGACCTTAACAACATCTGACGTAGAAAATCACGTCATCGAAAATCATATCAAGCATGAATGGGGTGAAGGAGATGCTAAAATGCAATTGAGCGAAGAAGAAGGTAAAACTAAAATAGTTTATACCTACGTAGAAAAGCAAGGTATGCCTTGGAATATCATGGGCGCTTTAATGGGCGCTGGAGATATGATGACTGAAATCTTTGTTAAAGAACTTGGTTCACTAAAAGATGTTGCAGAAAAAGAAGCTAAAACACCAGTTGAAGTAGTCTATACGGTTGAAGAAATTCAAAGAGAAGCTGTTCAATATCTTGGCAAAAAAGAAGTTGTTAAAATGGCGGATATGAAAACATATTTTGAGGAGAATATGGGTGTATATGCTGAGCAAGCTGGAGAAAACATGATAGGTACACCTTCGGCCTTATACTGGTCAAGGGACGATGAAACTAAGCAATCGGAAATGACTGCGGCCATGCCGGTTAATATGACAGAAGCACCTGAAGGTTATGAGTTATATGAACAACCGGAAGGAACTTATTTAGTGATTGATTATTTCGGTTCTTATGAAGGCTTGGAAGGCCCCCATAAAACTATGGGTGCTTATTTGGACTCACATAATTTACAAATGGTTGGTGCGGTTATGGAAGAATATATCACAGACCCAATGAGTGAAGAAGATCCTAGCAAATGGTTGACGAAGATTGTCTATCCAATAGCGACAGCAGCGCCAGCTACCGAAAACTAAAACAACATAAATTTTTAATGCAAGTCATTAGCTGACCACTCAGCTAATGACTTTTTTATGCCCTCAACGTTGAAACGAATAAAAACCTCCATAACGCTCGCCTTTTGTTTGATCTTGTGTTCGATAACATCTGCAAGTTGGAGTCAAGTTGAACTTCCGAACCAGTCCGTTTTAAAAAGCAATAAGGTTCGAACTATTCAAGTCGTGAAACAGCAATTGTTAGCGCTTCAAACAGACAGTAACCAACGGCCTACGCTAAAAACACTTGACCAAGCACCTGTCATGTGGGCGAAATATTGGTTTAACGAATCCGGTTTGCCCGACTCGATGTATAACTACATGCAAGGCGTGGCATTTAGAAAAGAACTATTTGAATACAACAAAAGCAAACAACTGATACGTTTCGAAGCCATAGACTACAAAGGCACATCTATCACAAAAGTGACGATGACTCCCCTTAAAAATGGAGAGACACAGTACCGAACATATACTAAAGGTGCACTGAAACGGTTGGTCATAGCGAATAAGCTCAATCAGGTATTGTACGCTAAAACGATTACTAATCCGATGATCTTCGGATATGATTCCTTGGTGTATGCACATCAATTGAATCGAAACACCTCCGTTGAAACATATTATTTAAGTGATTCTGTTAGCCATAAACTCACACAAAAATGGGTGGGTGATGTCCCGGATAGTTTTTACCAAACCTTCTACCAGTCGAATGTGGAGGCAGGCCGTATGCCAAGCTACTCCTTTGGTTTTAAGGTAAAACCAGATGGACGTCTGTTTATTGAAAAAACCCAGGCTTTTCCTAGTCTATTTCAATCAGTCTCATACCAAAATAGATTTGTAATAGAGACAACACTCCAGTCAAAAATTTCTAAAATTCTTGTTAAGGATACCCTGTTAGAAAAATCTTCTATTATCAGCCAGCAAAGGCGTGCCCTTATCCAACGGCATTATTATATTTTTGAATATGCGTATTATTAATGTATTAGCTGTATGCTGTTTTTGTTTGTACAGTTGCGGATCTAAATCAACAACGGACAAAACAACCGATCGAATTTTCGAAACGGATATCAAAGTACGGTTAGCGGCCCACAAAGCGTATGTTGATTCTAGTCGTATGACCAAAGCGTTGGTCGCTAAGATCTACGCTAAAATACCTGATGTAAAACAGCCTATTGAAGTGGTAGACTTAAAGTGGCCGGAAGCCATTGATGAAGTGTACAACATTTGGTTCAATCACAGTGACGAAATCGTTTGTGTGGGCACGTATCCGTTCAGCCCAACGGGTGATTGGGATATGGGATTCACGCACTATTTTGACCAAAAAGGTGACGTATATGCCTTTGAGCGAAACACCAGTTTTTACAACAGTCTATGCACCGACGGTTTGGCCATTGAGCAAATTGTCACTTACTATGACCAACATACGTTGATTGATTCCGTGTACCATTTTACCGATGTAAAAGGAAATCGTTTAAACCAAGATTCTTGTGAATTTCCGTACAACTACCCTTACAAAATAGCCAAGAACAGTACTGAGGTGTTGTATACGTTGGGGTTGCCGTTATAAACTGTTTACACGAAATGGCAATTACTCAAAGTTCTATTACAGCAAACTTGGACTGATGGATTAGCGTATTTTTCATTTGGATAGTTGCCTCAGCTTGTTTTGTTGAAACACCATGCAATTCTATAAGGCGATCTAGAAATATGGATTTGCTCGAATTCTTTGTCTCTATTCGCAGTTTCGTGACTGGAGCATTTGGTTCTTCCAACCTCATTGACTTATACGTTGTGTTTGATACGTGGTGAGCCACCAAATAGGGTTTACATCTAAAATTCCAATCGTTTTCGGATATATCCTTCTTATCTAAAGGATGGATTCTATTCCCATCCCTTAATACAGCGTACGTTTCTTTTCCGAGATCAAATACTACGAGTTCGGAGGTATTTCTATTTTTATGAATTCGTGTTGATTGACTTGTTGTGAAACCGATGACTGCAATCAGAAAAAACATCCAGCCGAGTGCTCGTTTTGGTCGAAGGATGCAATACGACAAGCTGATCACACAGGCCAATATGATTATGAAATCTATATCGCGGATATGAATGTCTTGCAAGAAGGCGTAAGGAACCGTTTGTATCACCTCCACCGTTTGTAGGATAAACCATAAATATGCTTCCATGATATAAGCCACTACCACGGCAACTACCCCAATTTTAGATACAATGATTAAAATTAACCCAGCATATAACAGTATCGTTATGGCTGGAATTATGATCAAATTGGAAATAAAAAACAACGTTGGGAATTGACCGAAGTAGTATAACGCAAGTGGCAAGGTTGCCAATTGAGCAGCTACAGATACAGCTGTGAGGTCGGCGACTTTACCCCAAATTGATGACGATATTGAAACAAGATTTCGCAACGGTTTTTGTAAGGTTACAATCCCAATTACAGCGAGAAATGAGAATTGAAAGCCCACATTTAACAGACTCAATGGATTAAATAAGAGTAAGCAGAAGGCTGCGCAAGCAATTGAATTATATACACTTGTCGATCGATTTATTTCAATCCCAATTGCCATAATACTGAACATAAAACAAGCGCGACTTACCGAAGGCGAAAAACCTGTAATTAGGGCGAAAAACCACAACGTGAGCAGTGACAATAATGTTCTCAAGTATTTAAACCTTGACCTAAAGAATAGGCCAAAAAAAGCTTTTGTAAAAAGGAACACAATACCAACATGTAAACCACTTACAGCCATAACGTGCATGGTTCCTGTTTCCGAAAAGCCCCTTTTGAGGTCTGCATCTAAACCAGATTTATCTCCCACCAGCAGTGCTTTCAAAATAGCCTGATGTGTATCTGATGGAAAATAATATGCCAGTTGATCTAAGACATAACCCCTGATTTCATACCCAAATTGAAACAACCAATGGCCTGTTTTTTCATTAACGACATACCACGATTTGTAGGGCACGAATGATTGAAATTCGATGCGTTGAGCCAGTAAATACTTTTGGTAATTGAACTCGTAGGGATTTTGTGGTGGTTTGACTTTATGCAGCGAAGCTTGGAAAACAATTTCATCTCCGTATACCGGGGGCTTTTCCGAAATTTCCAAATAGACCAGTATCAGTCCTTGACGTTGCGCGGTATCTTGAAACAAGACCTTGGCTTTCGACTTGTAATACCTCCCCTTGAGAATTGGCGCTTCAGTTAATCGAACAACAAGTTGATTATCATTTGAGGCTTTTACATAATTGTTACCATTTGAGTTGGTGTGAAGATGGGTTGTCGTATAGCTGATGGCAAACAAAAGCAGGTGGATAACCATGCTATTCCAACTGACAAATCGGTACTTCTGAACTGTATTTAAAAGAAACAGGTAACTGCCAATGAGTCCCAACAAAAAGACGCCAACAACTATCAACCGATCATCCCAGAAATCGACACCATGACATAGCAAGATCCCGGCTAACACAGGAACGACAAGACGCACAAACGGCGCTTCACGCAACAAAAAGAATGACATTAAGTAGTTTGGTTAAAAGATCCGTCTACATATAACGACGGTAAAGTAGCAGTCTTAATTCATCGACCAATACATCATCCTCCTCCCATTGGTGATTAACCATTAAAGTCCCTTCTAGGTATGCGGTGGCGGCATCAAAACTTGACTGGCTGTCGAGTGTTTTGATCGCTTCGTTGTAATCCGTTGGGTTATTGCTGAACAACTCGTTTTGAATTTCGTAACGCTTGCTGATGCTAATCCCTTTTTTAATACTGTCTATTTTGGTGTTTTGAAAGCGCGTATAAATGTCATTTCTAGGTGCTTTTGTAGGCGTTTTTATAGCCAGCTTTTTGCGCTTCACTGGTGGTTCCACTTCTTCAACCGCCTCTTTTTGTTCCACTATCGGTGGTTCAACTATTTTTGGTGTTTCAACAACAGGCTCTTCCACCTTTTTCGGTTCTGGCTTGATTTCTACCGCTACCTTTTTGGCCCTCACTTTTGGTTTGGCCTGAATGACAATAGGTTCTGGTTTTTTAACTTCAGCGGGTGCTTCCGTGGATTCTGGAGCACCAGAGTCGTCACTCACTTTCAACTGATCATACAACCCATATAACTTTACGATATGACTTTTTAACAACTCTAAGTCCAGCTCAAAGTCGGTATCATTCAAAAACATTCTATTGTTATTGATTTCGATGAGTTTTAAAATATTCCCTATTTCGTTATGTATCTCCTCTCGTGTCATGTATAAGCTGTATTGATGAACAAAAATAGACTTATTTGTCTGTCTCGGTTTATAACGTTATTCACCACATTAAAATTTTAGAATAGTGGAATTGACACAAAACTATGTAGAAGACCTTACATTTGCTCGAACGCAATTGGAGTCTGAATGTTTGTTGAACCACGGGTTGAAAAGGGATGGATAGAAGTCATATGTGGCTCGATGTTTTCTGGTAAAACCGAAGAATTAATTAGACGCATCAATCGCGCTAAAATTGCCAATCAGAAGGTTGTGATCTTCAAACCTCAAATTGACGTACGTTATCATCTTGAAAACGTTGTTTCCCATAATTCGAATAGCATAGCGTCAACCCCAATTGAAGACTCAAGTAAAATACTAGAATTAGTCGGCAATGCCGATGTTGTTGGTATTGATGAGGCGCAGTTTTTTGATTTGAATTTGCCGGAGCTGTGTAACAAACTAGCTGAGCGCAAGATTCGCGTAATTCTGGCAGGTTTAGATATGGACTTTCAAGGAAAGCCTTTTGGACCAATGCCTAAGTTATTGGCCATTGCTGAATATGTGACTAAGGTACACGCCATTTGCATGCAGTGTGGTGGTGTTGCTGGATATACATTCAAGAAAATCCACAACGAACAAACCGTAGAGCTTGGCGAAAAAGACCTATATGAGGCTAGATGTCGAACTTGTTTCAATGATGGTATGGCCGTGATTCGTGAACAGATTCGAATGGATTTATAATGTATTATTAAAGCCAATAGGGACTAGCCATTAGGGGTTAGGGTGTTTTGAGAGAAGAGAGAAGAGACAAAATTCAATCATTCAATTATTCTGTTATTCATTCAGTGATTATTAAAGCCAATAGGGACTAGCCATTAGGGGTTAGGGTGTTTTTAAGAGAAGAGAGAAGAGATAAAATTCAATCATTCAATTATTCTGTTATTCATTCAGTGATTATTAAAGCCAATAGGTACTAGCCATTAGGGATTAGGGTGTTTTGAGAGAAGAGAAAAAAGAAAAGAGAGAAAAGAGAGAAAAGACAAATTGTCTCGTCCTGAAATAGGTTGACACAATTTATGTAAAAATGGACAACAAAACAGGATTAAGAAAACGTTTTAGTGAGGAGTTTCGCCGTTTAGTGGTAAAGGAGTATTTATTAGGAGGAATAACCC
>JBLHOC010000113.1:0-10685 GCA_047620825.1 Bacteroidia bacterium
CCATTTTTTGATAATAATCGATTCACAGATTTGATTAGATCGAAATAAGTCAGTTCAGTTGTATGTCTGGCATTTGTCCTTCTGTCATCTGGAGTTTGTAAACCATTTTGAAAAAATGGTGGATTAGACACTATTAGATCATAACCCAAACCGACATCAACATGTTGGATTTTGTCATGAATTAATTTTAGTCGCTTAGAAAATGTAGCCCGATCAAAATTTGCTTGTGCATCAACACATGCTTTCTTATCCATTTCTACCCCAGTGACATTCGCTTTAGGATATCGTTGAGCAAGCATTAAAGCAATTAGGCCTGTACCAGTACCAATATCTAAAATGGATGTTGGTTTTATTGCATGCGCCCAGGCACCAAGAAGTACACCATCTGTGCCCACCTTCATAGCAGCGTGATTTTGCTGAATGTCGAATTGTTTAAATCTAAAATTAGACCGTTCCTTCACAACAAGTGAATTTAGGAGAGATGCTTATTACTAAAAGTTCATTCTTTGTTTCTCTCGAGGTAAAATAACTGGATCCTTTGGGGTAAAATCGATATCTACAAAACTTAATTTACCTCTTGGAGATACTTTAAGCATTATGCTTTGGTAAGGTTTGAATTCAAAGTTTTGTTTGATTGTTTTACCGTTTACATGTAATGTAAGTTCTCTAAACTCTGAAGAATCGGAAAATGACTGGCCAGAATATATCGGATAAATTAAATCTTTAGAAAGCTTTTGTGCTAAGAAGATATAATGAGTTCCATCAGCCTCTTTTCTGCACCAATATGCTGGAATTGTATCCCCGGCAATCAATGGTGGATGATCGATAATTTGCTCAAACTCCTCCTTAACATTCGACAATGAGCGCAGTTCTTTAATCATTGCATCATAGTTTTTAGCTTTCTTTTGCCCAGGTTGCACTGGGGATTTCTTTATACATATTGGTAATCCCTTCTTTGCAAGTAAAAGCACGCTTTCAAGGGCACGTACATCCATGTAATTTACGTCAATGTATAATGTTGAGAAAGACGCATCACCGGCAACAAGTTTACCATCAATATAGTCCGCATCGTTTAAGAAATGTCTGTTTATCCATAATGGGTGATACCCTTCTACTTCTTTTGGAGGAGAAATATGCCGCATTTCGTACTCTCCCCAAACCCATACTCGTTGTATTTCTTTAGGGTAAGCGCCTTTCATAACGCCATCTTCGTATGGCAAATACACTGCAACATCACTATATGTTTTTCCCTTTTGAAGTGCTCCTGCTACTTTCTCCATATAGGTATTAAACGCTGGAAGTTCTTCAGTTAAACTACCTCCTCTTCCAATAAAGATTGTAGCAAAAAACTCAATTGTATCTGACCCTTTTGGGTTGTAAGGCATTCCGTGATAGAAGTGGTGATTTGCACCTTGAGCGAAAAGGGCATCTGCCACCATTTTAAGATCTGCTGTCTGTTCACGACGGAGGTAAGTACTTGGAAATCCATACATATCTGTGAAAGTCTCACTTGAGACGATTTTTTTGGATGATAGGCACGCCGACGAGCTAACAATCCTTGAAAAATTTGGATTGTTCAACATTCCTTCAGTTTCTGGTATATCCACCAAAGAATACAGCGTCATAATATCACCTGGCGCTGCGAGACATTGAACCCGAGACCATGCACCTAGTTCTTTACATTTTTTCACATAGGGTTTGTAGAACCCATTTGTCACATAATCCTCAAGGTGAAGCATATAGTCATATCTCACATCTGGAAATGAGTCTAACCCTGCATCCATAAAAGGTAAAATATCATACCCAAATTGATTTGAGAATGATTTCTCAAATCCTGGAGTCCAAATCTTGTTTGTAGAATTTAGCTTGATTTCCCATGAGTCGGTAAATAAGGCGGACTTCGACCCCTTTAGTGCTGGATTAAGTGCTTTACTGATTGGATCTGCAAATAATTCGAAAGCATTACTGTCTAAGTGGTTAACTACAAGTTGATTTTCTGGCCAAGTCCAACCAAAAGTCAGCCATTGTCTAAAAGAAGTGTCACCATATATTTGAGTCGTGTGCGCTTTATCAATATTACTACCTGCAACTGGCCAAGCACTCCCAAACGAAAAGTCACAAGACAATCCTATAGAATCCGCATATGCTTTTGTATAGGCAACAACATCAATCCAATCTGGACTTAACCATTTTTGTGCGGAACTATCGACGGCATAAAACCTTTTATGATCAAACTTATACATATTTTGGTATCTATATAAAGGGTAAACCCATGCTACCTCAACACCACCAAAATTATTTTCTTTAGCCCAGTCTAGTTGGTATTTAATGTCCGGCTTTTTTATTTCCGTTGCAAACCACCACCATCGCGTACAAGGTTTGGAATTCGGATAAAATTTATTTTGCGAATCCGAGACTGGTTTCGACTCGGTAGTACAGCTAATTATAGAAACAATTAGAACGAGTACTAAGAAAAATTGCTGCATCAGTTTCATTCGCTAAAATTAGCAAAAATTACCAACCTATAAAGGAAGATGTTTAAGTTAGGATTTCCATTAAGAATAGTGTCCCTGATAATTGGTAAAAACAAGAATCAACAGATAGTCAAACAAAACAGAATAGTATATTTACGCTGTGAAAAGAAAATTTCTATGGTTCGTCTTATTACTTTTATGTGTGCTTGCAGGCTGGGCACTGGGCTACCTTAGGTTACCATATATAGACCACAATTCTGCTTTTTGGGTAGGTTTCTTAGCATGCATCGTTGTTATACTTTTAATAGCAATTTATAGAATCATTTGGAACAAAAATGGACTGTTAGCGAAATGGATTTCCAAGGATTCCGAAATAACCGACTCCAAAACCGCTGAGCGAAGTTATGTCATGTTATGGACCATGGTAAGTTTGTTTATTATTCTTGGTGGTGTGTTAAGTGGGTTTATGATTTGGCGTCAGAATATTCTTTTCACAAATCAAACCTCTCAGCTTGACGATCGAATTTGCGAACTCACTGAGATGACACAATCAATACGACAAAGTAATCAGGTCAATCTGATGAGTTATGTGTTGGATCAGGTAGATGAAGATTTAAAAAGAAGTGATGAACGAGTATTAAGTGATGCAACGATTGCACGCATTGCTGCATTAAGCTTCTCATTTAAACCATATAGATACTTTATAGGAGATAGTTTGTCTAAAAACAAATTAAGTCCAGAACGAGGCCAACTATTAGTGGCGCTAGTCCACATGGACATTGACTCCGTATCTTTTGCCAAAATTAAAGCAAAGACAACTTTTGCTTACGCCGATCTTAGAAATGTAAATTTAATTGGCGCTGACTTAAGTGGTATCGATCTGGAAAGGTCCAATCTAGAATATTCACGTCTAAATCAAATAAATTTAAGTTATTCAAAACTTAACCATTCAATTATGAATGGTGCCACAATTAATAACGCATTAATAAATAATGTCGATTTCAGGAGTGCTTCTTTGACATGGGCAGAAATAAATGACTCTGAAATTAGAAATGGACAATTTAACGGCGCCAATCTTGTTCATGCACAATTTATTAATTCCAACTTAAGTAGTTCAGTTTTTGACATTGCAAATTTGACTCATGCAATTCTCCGAAATGCTACTTTAATTCGTACGGATTTGGCAAGGTCAAATTTATCAAACGCCGATCTGTCAAATGTAATTTTAACTGGTGGTCGCTTAATAAAAGCAGATATTCACAAAGCAAACTTGTCAAGTGCCATACTTGATGATGTAGAGGTTCAGACAAAATGGATTGAAAACTTGGTCAATTATGACATAACTGGATTAAACTACGTAACTCAAAAGTATTTCGTAAGTGACTCAACTTTCAAAGAACAAATAGGAAAATATTGGCTAATACGGTATAATTAATTGTCGTGGTAAGGAAGAGCTTTAATAGAGATTCTATTAATTTTATAAACGAATCTAATAATCAACTCGTCATCAATGCGAAAAGGTCTCATCCCAATATTAAATGACCAACAATAAAATGTTTGTATATCATTTAAATAATTTGTTAAAAGTTCAGCCGTCCAGTTCGTATTCCGTCCAATATTGTATTTTCTTTTGAGTTTAAGTCCTATGGTTTGGCCTAATTCATTATTGATTAAATCTACATAATTGTCAACTGGATTATTGTCAACATTTATAAGCTGATCTTCAGAGAAATCCCCTGTAATTAATTCAGCCATATTATTTCGTTCATGCAAATCCGCGATAAAATCTGCCATTTGCTTTGAATATATACTTGTTATAAATGCCTGAGCCGTAATGTGATTAAAAGTATTGGTATACCCTTTTTCTGAGCTATCAGCTGGGCTCCGGTAAGCTAACTCTATAGTATTTATATGTGTAACAGCGGTCAAAGCAAGATCATAAAAGGCCACATCCCCTTCTCCGAATAGCGCTGGACGTCGTCTGGAAAGCTTGTAAATCTTATTCAAATCAACCCTGTTTGAAACAGCGTACGGTGAAGTAAAAACCAAATTTACTCGATCAGAAAATGTTCCATCCCTAACCTTAATTATGTCTCCCTGAGAGACACCGGATTTCAATTCGCTTTCCACTTCGAACCCATTGTCCGCATAAGTTAACAATACCTTAGCTTGACTACTAACCTCTCCAGCCGGGTTTAATTGAGAATCGAAATACTGAATATCAACGTGCCTTTTTAAGTCCTCTAATGAAGCATACCTACTAGCCAATATTGCTCTTGCTCCATCACATATTGTTTCATTTAAATTATCTCGTTCGCTTTTACAACCTTTTGGGTTTAAGGGCATTTCATGCTTTGCTTTCGCAAGTTGGCCCTCAAAATCTTCTACATTAGGTTCCCCGTTACAACCTAATAATATTATAGAGCATATTAAAACGAGTGAAATAATGTGTTTCACTTTGCTTAAAATACTGTTAATCAACACATAAGGATAAACAAACATTAGACCGAATTAACAGATTAAATCTAAAACTACCTAATACTTAATTGTCTCCTTTATCTAATCACTTTATAGGAAATTAAGAATGACTTAAATTGCGAATGTTGATGATATCAAAACATGCTGATTTATAGAGCTCTTGTTTTCTTTATGGTTCTAATTTTGACGAATAATAATCTATTTGCCTTAGACTATAATATTAAGGATTTTGGTGCTGTTCCAGACGGGGAAACATTGAATACGAAACAAATACAGGCAGCAATTGATCAAGCCGCAAGCGATGGAGGTGGACGAGTTATCATTCCTAAAGGCCGATATCTAACAGGAAGCTTATTGCTAAAATCAATGGTTGAATTACACCTTTCGAAAGGATCTATTATACTTGGTAGTTTAAATATCAATGATTACTACGCAGTGTCCAAGACAACAGCGACCTACAATTGGAAATCTCTAATATTAGCGAATACCTCTGATAATATTATAATAAGTGGGAAAGGAGTTATTGATGGTCAAGGAGGTCGTCTAGCACTTAAGATTGATAGCCTGTTTTATGCAGGTGTTTTGGACAGCACTTTATATCAACTTAAAGAAAAACGGCCAATGGCTCATGCCAGACCTCAAATATTGCAATTTGTTAAATGTCAGAACATTAAAATTACGGGTATCACGATTAAAAATTCAGCCAGCTGGGTGCAAACTTATGACCTGTGTAACAAAGTGGAAATTAGTAATATCTCGGTGGTTAGTGTTTCCTACTGGAACAATGACGGAATTGATATAATTGATTCTAGAAATGTCAAGATCACTCATTGTAATATTAACTCCTCTGATGATGGCATTTGCCTAAAATCTTATAAAAGGCGTAATGGTATTACGGCTTTTTGTGACAGTATTTACATTTCCGAATGCACAGTTCGTTCAAGTGCAAGTGCAGTAAAACTTGGGACATCGTCTTATGGTGGATTTAAGAATATCGTCATTGAGAATATCAAAGTGTACGACACATACCGGTCTGCCCTCGCCCTTGAGATGTGGGAACCTGGTATTCTCGAAAACATTCTCGTTCAAAATATAAAGGTCAGTAATACAGGTAATGCGATTTTCGTTAGACTTGGACAGCGAGAAGTTTATAACAAGCTACCTCCTGGTAAACTACGTAATGTTGTTATTAAAAACGTTAAAGCGACAATTCCGTATGTGCAACCAGATATTAATTACGAATTAAGAGGCCCTGCAGAACCATTTTTTCACAATACATTTCCTGTATCAATTACAGGTATTCCAAACTACCGTATAGAAAACCTAACTTTAGAAAACATTAAAATTGTTTACCCCGGAAGAGGTAACCCAGCATATGCTAATATGCCTATTAATCGAATAAGTGACGTTCCTGAAAAGATTGGACTTTATCCTGAATTCTCAATGTTTGGTGAGCTACCGTCATGGGGCATGTACATAAGACATGTTAACGGTTTGACAATCAAAAATATGTACCTCAAGATTAAAGAGCCTGACTATAGGCCTGCATTGCTTTTTGACGATGTCAAAAACCTCAGTTTTGAATCATATAAAATTCTAGGTGATAAAAAGTTAGACTTGATTATTTACCACAACACCAAACATTAGGTTCAATGCGTATCATCTCCTCAGTTTGATATCAACTTTTGAAAAATCTAATTTACTATGTCCAATATCTTTGGAGGTTGCAACAGCTAGACCTCGCTGTTCTTTTTGGTTGACAGCAGTGTAGAAATGATACACCACTCCATTCCATTTAATTACACATGGTTTGTGCGCATATTTACTATCAAAAGACTCACTTGGTTTAATTAAATCTTCTCCAAGCCAATCAGTCCAGTTAACAAGATCATAAGAACAAGCAAATCTATCAAATGCGTCTCCACGTTCTTCAGGCCAAAAAGCACCATAATAGAACATAACGTAAACACTATCCATTTTTTGAATTACGGCATCACCCGTTAAACCCGTTTGGTGATCTATGATGGGATTTCCGGGATATCGCTCCCAATTAATCATATCATTAGAGGTTGCCATACCAATTCTTTCAATCCAATTCTTGCGTGAAGATGTATCACCTACTGCGTTATAATACATCACAAATTGTTTCCCTGTTGACCGTGATTTATCCCAAATGACACTGCTCTTATAAAGTTTATCACTTTCCCAAATACCAGCATCCACATCATCTGTTTTCATTACTGGCTTTTCTGCTCTACTCCAATCGTGCGGTTTATAGGGATTCTGATCCGTGTATGCCATTCCTATAGACAACCTTCCTCTTTCATATCCCTCAGAATTGCTTCCAAAATATGACATCCAATATTTACCATTGAATGGCTCTATTTCATATGAACCGCCCCACTCGTAATCAATTAATGCTGGGTAACCTGCAGATTGATTCCACTCTTTACTTTCTTTGGTAGTGTAAGGTAAGAGAGTACCCAAAGACACCCAGTCCAGTAAATTATCACTTTTTGCTAACCACGTCTCGTAGCCTTTGCCATCGTAAACTAGATATGTCATAAACCATGTACTATCTCTTCTAAATATAGTAGCACAATCTATCATACTTGATGTATCCTCATGTATCATTACCATTCCATATTTATGTGGTGTTTTAATTTCCTCATAAACACTAAACATGGTTGATTTTGATACTTTGGTTGAGTCTGCTTGTGTTTGTGCATTTGTAGACAAACTACACGCAGAGACTATTATTAAGGTTAAGACCAGTTTTGTACCTATCGTCATGTTTTAAACTTTTATGCAATTTCTGTTCCCAGTTTACTGCTTAGGTGTAACACATTTACGTTCACCATAAGTCGCAAGTTAAAAAAATATTAAGCAGTACTCATTCATGGTTACCCAATCCAATTTTCCCTGTCCAGACTTCGATATTGAATCGCTTCAGCCAAATGTTCTATATTGATGTCCACACTATTTGCAAGATCAGCAATGGTTCTGCTTACTTTTAATATTCGATCATATGCTCTAGCGGATAAATTGAGTTTATTCATAGCAGATTTAAGCAACACTGTTCCGGCTTTGTTGATTCCACAAAAACTTTGGATGTTTTTAGTGGACATTTGAGCGTTGCAGTGAATCGACTCAATATCTCCAAATCGAGCGGCCTGTATACTCCTCGCTGAAATAACCCTTTCTCTTACTGTTTCGCTAGATTCCTCTTTACGTTCTTCTACTAATTCCTCAAAAAGGACTGGGGTAACCTCGACATGAATATCAATTCTGTCTAAAAGTGGACCGGATATTTTGCTTAAATATTTTTGGACAACGCCTGGGGCACAAACACAATCTTTTTCGGGATGATTGTAATAACCACATGGACAAGGGTTCATTGAACTAACCAACATAAATGTGGCTGGATATTCCACTGAAAACTTTGCACGTGATATAGTTACCTTTCTTTCTTCCAGTGGTTGCCGCATGACTTCGAGTACTGCCCGTTTGAACTCGGGTAATTCATCCATAAACAATACGCCATTATGAGCCAATGATATCTCTCCAGGTTGTGGGATATTCCCCCCTCCAACCAAAGCAACGTCACTAATCGTATGATGTGGATTTCGAAAAGGGCGCTTTGCTACCAATCCGGAATTAACACCTAGTCGACCCGCTACTGAATGAATTTTGGTCGTTTCTAATGCTTCGTGTAATGTCAAAGGCGGAAGTATTGACGGTAATCTCTTAGCCAACATTGTTTTACCAGCACCGGGAGGTCCAATCAAAATAATATTGTGACCACCAGAAGCAGCAATTTCCATGGCACGTTTAATGTTTTCTTGTCCTTTTACATCGGCAAAATCCTCATCAAAATGTGAATGTTGTTCGTCAAACTCTAATCTAGGATCTACCGTCGTTCTGGTTAGCTCTATCGTTTGATTGAAAAAATCGACCACATCGACCAAATGAGAAACACCATAAACAGTCAGGTCTTTTACAATAGCAGCTTCTTTTGCATTCGCCAATGGAACAATCATACCATCAAAACCATCTTTCAACGCTTGGATTGCAATTGGCAAACATCCTCTAACTGGGAGCAAACTGCCATCTAAACTCAGTTCCCCCATTATTATATATTTACCTAGTTCACTTGAATCAACTTGACCAGATGAAGCCAATATTCCCATAGCTATCGTTAGGTCATAGGCGGAACCTTCTTTTTTAATGTCGGCTGGCGCCATATTGACAATTATCCCATTTCTTGGCATTTGCATTGCGTTATTCTTCAATGCTGTTGCAATGCGCAATTGACTTTCTTTTACCGCGTTGTCTGGCAACCCTACCATATGCACTCTGGTTCCGTTTCCCACGTTCACCTCAATCGTTATGGTGTAGGCATCTACCCCATGTACAGCGCTCCCATATGACTTAGTTAACATGAAGCAAAGTTATAACTCACGGCTACAATAAATAAATCGTGTAAATTGCACTTAACATCAAATTCTATTTATATGAAAATCACGAATGTCTATGTTTTATGTCTTTTTCTAACACTTGTGAGTTTCACAAAAGCTAGTCAAACTGTTGTAAGTGCTGACATTGCGGGCACTTATTGGACCGCTGATAAAAATGCTAAGGTGAAAATATTTTTAGCTAAGAATGGCAAATATTCAGGAAAAACCATTTGGCTTAAAGAACCCAATAATTCGGATGGATCTCCCAAGACTGATATAAATAATCCCAACGAAGCATTACAGAAAAGGGAACGCATTGGATTAGTGGCGCTAAAACATTTTGTATTTGACAAAGAAGACCAACGGTGGGAGAATGGTACAGTGTATGATCCTAGAAATGGAAAAACTTATGATGGATATATGAAGTTCGAAGAAGGGAATACCGACAAACTGTTACTTAGAGGTTATATATCAGGCATGACCTGGCTTGGCAAGACATCTGAATGGACTAGAGTTAAAAATTAATCTCTATTTCAAAAGAGACACAATATCCTCACTTTGCGGGTCAACTTTGGAATCAAAATATTTCACCAAAGCCCCTGTTGGAGACACAAGAAACTTATTGAAGTTCCAGTTTACTGTATAATTGCCTACACCATTGTATTCCACTTTGGTCAACCAAGCGTACAATGGATGTTGATTGTCACCTTTTACGCTTAGCTTTTCAGAAATTGGAAAGCTAACACCATAATTTGCACTACAAAAAGTAGCTATTGCATTACTATCCCCTGGTTCTTGAAAGCCAAATTGATTACAAGGCAAGCCAATTACTATCAGCTTATCCATGTTAGCCTCATACAAGGCCTGTAAACCCTCATATTGATATGTATATCCACATTTACTAGCAACATTAACAAACAGGATGTATTTGCCCTTAAATGCGCTTAGATCGACTTCTCCCTGACCATTTAGAGTTAGTAGTTTAATATCATAAATATTCTTTGTCACTGAAGTTTTTTCAGTCACCGAAATCTTTCGTCCAACGCTTCCACAACCTAAGGTAATTAAACCGGCTGTTACGTATCCTAATAAGTTGCGAGTCCACTTCATAATAGTCAAATAATTTTTACAAAAAAAAGGGAGCTAAAAAGCTCCCTTTAAATTTTATTCTTAATATGTTAATTATTCAGATATTATCTTGAATTCTACACGTCTGTTTTCGTCTAGAGTTGGGAACGAGCTATCTTCACCGTAACCTTTAACTTCTAATTGAGAT
>JBLHOC010000114.1:0-10670 GCA_047620825.1 Bacteroidia bacterium
TATTAATGGATAAGCAGTTTAGCTCATCTTACGCTGAGTAAGTTTAGGCGCTTTAGCATGAGCACTCTTTGTACTTACTTTGTTTACAGGTCCCTTAGCCGGTTTAGCTATAGACTTTGTTTTTGCAGTAGATTTCTTTTCATCCGATCCTTCTTCTGGATCATCTTCCTTCTGAAAATCCATGTGCTCTTTCAGTACGGTATACCAATTACACACCTTTAAGATATCTGATGTATACACCTGATCCTCATCAAAATCAGGAAGCACTTTCCTAAAAAACTCTCGTATCGCATCGCCACTATCTTTCTTAGTAGCAAGCTCTAGTCCTTCTTTAGCTAGTTTATCAAGGCTACGCAACACTTCCCTAAGCTTTACATCGTCTTCGTACGTGTAAATGGAAATATCCTCTAAAATAGAAACCTTCTGAGTCAAAGAGGTTGGTGTTCGTTTTTTTCGATCGTCAATACTCTCAACAATTAAACCATTGGTTCTTCTGCCAACTACTTGGTGTAAACCTGGTTTGCCGCCAATTGATACTACATCTTTTAATTCCATTCAAAAACTTTATGCTGCGAATTTAATACATGAACTTATTTTTAAGTCATCAAAATCTAAGAACAAAAGAGATGTTATCAACGTGACGGTATAACCTGTAGCCTTAATAATAGAATAATTGGCATTACGTTCAAATTAAATGACACCTATTCTGTATGATTATACACCGTATGAGGTGCTACTTTAAGCTCAAAAGAAATGTCATAATTTAAAAGCCCTAAAATAATTTATACCAGCACCCGTTAATTAAGTAGGGTAAATTTGAATTAATTGGTTAGTTAATTGGTTTAAAGGCTGGAGTAATCCGGCCTTTATTCTTTATAAAGATTTACAAGGAATAAATTGGTGTTTAGGCCGTAAAATTAGCCTAGTTATATCGCAGCTTTCAATCGAATCAGTTTCTTCATCAAACCTTCAAACTGATTCAAAGGCAGCATATTCGCTCCATCAGATTTGGCATTACTTGGATCTGGATGAGTCTCAATAAACAGCCCATCAGCTCCTACAGCAATAGCCGCTTTGGCGATTGTTTCAATTAACTCTGGTTTACCACCTGTAACACCAGTTGTAGAATTGGGTTGTTGTAAACTATGTGTAATATCCATCACAACGGGCTTTCCAAAACTTTTCATTTCAGGGATGTTTCGAAAATCAACGACTAAGTCGCCATACCCAAACATATTTCCTCGTTCGGTTAAAACGACATTTGGATTGCCAGTTTCAGTTACTTTATCCATGGCAAATTTCATGGCAGATGCTGAAGCAAACTGTCCCTTTTTAATATTGACAACTTTGCCGGTCTTTGCTGCTGCAACTAGTAGTTCGGTTTGTCTGAAAAGAAATGCAGGGATTTGCAATACATCAACATATTGTGCAGCCATTGCTGCCTCACTGCTCTCATGTATATCTGTGACTGTTGGAATGTCGTATTTAGCACCAATTTCTCCCAATATCTCGAGGGCTTTTTCATCGCCTATTCCAGTAAAACTATCCAATCTAGAACGATTTGCTTTTCTGTAGGAGCCTTTAAAAACCAAAGGCAAGTCTAGTCTACCGCATATATCAACCAACTGCGCTGCAATCTGATTGGCAATCTCTTTACCTTCTATGGCACATGGGCCTGCAAGCACAAAAAATGAAGAA
The DNA here is from genome assembly GCA_047620825.1 of Bacteroidia bacterium. Classification (GTDB taxonomy): domain Bacteria; phylum Bacteroidota; class Bacteroidia; order NS11-12g; family UBA9320; genus UBA987. The sequence goes on from JBLHOC010000114.1 coordinate 1,699, forward strand.
GAAGTGCCTGATATTACTGAATTGATAACTTTTTGCTTGCTCAATACTCTAATTTGAAAGCAATATTACAATCTAAAATTTGTAAATATGTCTGGTTTGGCCAACCTTAACGACATAAATCGTGTTAAACTTGTATATGCGCGTTTTTCTAACAGCTATTTTGATTGCAATCTATTCGTTCAGCTTTGGACAAATCGACTTGTATCTGTCTAATTACAATGTTAGTGAAGAGCAAGGCTCTGTTTTAGTAACGTGGACGACCAGTGCTGGCTTTACTTGTGAGGACATCATAATTGGCTCAGGTACCGACAGTAATGTTTTATCAACGGTATATACCTACCCAGGCATTTGTGGTTCTGAGCAAAAAGAAGAAATGTACACATTCCTATTCAGGGATGTTGAATACAATAAACCCAATTACTTTCAAATTGATTTAGGCAAATTCGGGACATCACCTGTACTCGAAATTACTGTTATTAGTGTTGAGAGGCTTAACCCGAAAGTGTACCCTAATCCAGCAACGTCGCTGTCGACTTTAATATTTTCTAATCCAAATCAAGAAACGGCAACGGTAAACGTTTATAAAGCGAATGGTCAACCGATCAATCAGAGCTTAATTGCTATAGGAAACACAATCCAATTGTCTGAATTGGATATCCCTAATTCTGGTGTGTATTTCTACACCATTGAGATAAAAGGCATTCTTCTTCGAGGAAAGTTTCTTTTTCTTTAGTTAACATTGCAAGAAATATTTCATGTATGCAAAATCAACTGTTAGCTGGTAAAAAAGGAATTATTTTTGGTGCATTAGATGCTCATTCAATTGCTTGGAAAGTTGCCCTGCAATGTCATGAAGCAGGAGCTGAATTTATTTTAACAAACGCCCCAATTGCTTTGAGAATGGGTGTGATCAACCAATTGGCTGAACAAACAAATTCCGACGTAGTGCCTTGTGATGTAACGAGTAACGACGACATGAACGCGTTGATTGATGCGGCAGTTGAAAAATTTGGAAAGGTGGATTTCATCCTGCATTCAGTAGGTATGAGCCTTAACATCCGTAAAAAGAAACCTTATACAGGTTTAAATTATGACTTTATGCACAAAACGTTTGATATAAGCGCCATCAGCTTACATCGTTTGTTGCAGACATGTTATGAAAAAGACGCCATAAATGAATGGGGTTCTGTTGTTGCATTAACATACATAGCGGCTCAAAGAACTTTCCCTGACTATAGTGAAATGGCTGAAAGCAAAGCATTATTAGAATCCATAACACGAAGTTTCGGCTATCATTATGGTATGAAGAACAATGTTCGGGTGAACTCAATCTCACAATCACCTACCATGACAACAGCTGGTTCTGGTGTTGGAGGTTTTGATGCCTTTATAGACTACGCCGATAAAATGTCGCCATTAGGAAATGCGAGTGCCGATAATTGTGCCTCATATTGTGTGAGTTTGTTTTCAGATCTAACTAAAATGGTGACCATGCAAAACTTATTTCACGATGGTGGATTCAGTAATGTTGGTGTAAGTCAGGCCGTTATGGATAAGTTCGGAAAGTAAGCGTGCGTTGTTTTGATCAGACGACTGTTTGCGATTAAAACGCCTTTCTATTCTTTCGTTTTGCTTTCTTCTTTTGTTTTTTAAAGTCTTTTGGAGCTTCTGGTTCTTGCACATCGTTGGTTTTTCGCAAATCATGCTTGTGCTCATCTAAACCTTTAAACAACAAATCTTTACGCAACCAAAATCCCTTAGAAAACTCCATGTAATCGTACGTTCCGTCAGGCACGTAGTATTGAAACATTCCCTTTTGCATCGGATGAAACGGAGTTAGATGGTTAAATACAATACTATTCTCTTCTGCGTTGTACCGACTTATGATTGTCGCTTGATCCGCAAAGGTGTGTATGATCCTGTATTTATACTCATCCTCTTGATTTACAAATATGGGTAAACCAAACATTGGTTTATTATCCTCATCAAAGTACAACACATCAATTATTTTTTTATTAACCAGGTGGTCTTCTCCATCCCATCCAAATAAGATGTAATGCATTTTACCTTTATATTTATAATCATGAATTTGATAGTATAAAGCGCCCATCCAATGCCGGTTATCTACTGTTTGAAACTCTGGATCTCGAACGTTATCAGAACTATCATAGAGCCCGTACAGCACCAAAGAATCATCATTATTCATCTGCAACGCACCGAAATACATGTAACGTCCGCTGTCTAACAAAAGGTTCCACGTAAATATTCGAAATGCTTCGTCTTTAGGTTTTAATATCGAAACCGTTTTCAGTAGCGTGAAGTCGTAATCAAAGCTTGTTGGCACTTGTAGTGCTTTTTTCAACGTCTGAACAAAGTAATAACAACTGGTGACGCGTTCCTGCACATCCACCCCATTAATGATATTATGGCTCAGTCCTTCTAATTGAAATTCAATATTCCGAATAGAATCTTGATATGACGTATCCTTCTCAGAAGCGCTACTACCTAGCGCAACGAATAGTAGAAAAAAAGAAAGAATGTACTTCTTGTTCATATAGTTTTATAACTCAAAACGCATGCCCAAAAGTATAAAGTGATTATTTACACTTCTAAAACTAGTGCGCTTGCACCTCCACCACCATTGCAGATACCTGCTGCACCAATATGACCACCCTTTTGCTTTAAAGCGTGTATGAGTGTAACAATGATTCTTGCACCCGAGGCGCCTAATGGATGACCTAATGACACTGCCCCACCGTTCACGTTCACTTTTGTAGGATCTAAGGACAACAGTTTGTTGTTGGCTAAACTTACAACACTAAATGCTTCATTAATTTCGAAAACATCAATATCAGAAATTTCGCAATTGGCACGTTTTAAGGCAATTGGTAATGCTTTGGCAGGAGCAGTTGTAAACCATTCAGGTTTTTGAGCTGCGTCTGCAAATCCTTTTATCTTAGCCAAAGGTTTTAACCCTAAAGCCTCCATTTTATCTTTAGACATCAAAACCAACGCAGCAGCACCATCGTTCATTGTACTTGCGTTTGCAGCTGTGACACTACCGTCTTTCACAAATGCTGGTCTTAGGTTAGGTATTTTATCAAAAAAAACATTTTTATATTCTTCATCTTCAGAAATGACCAAAGGATCACCTTTTCGCTGTGGCACTTCTACTCCAACAACTTCCTCAGCAAAACGACCATTTGCCCACGCATCAGCAGATTTTTTATAGGAATTAATCGCAAACGTATCTTGTTCTTCACGAGATATTTCCATTTCCTTAGCGGTATTATCAGCCGCATTACCCATCATATAATTATTATAGACATCGGTAAGACCATCGTGTGCTAAACCATCAATTGCCTTGAAGTCACCGAACTTATATCCTTTTCGTGAATTCATTAAGTAATGTGGCACCAAGCTCATGTTCTCCATCCCACCTGCAACTACACAATCATTTAAGCCTAACATGATTGATTGTGCACCAAGCATGACAGCTTTCATCCCACTTGCGCAAACCTTGTTCACCGTTGTGCATGGTACTTCTTCACTTATACCTGCGTACATTGAAGCCTGGCGAGCAGGTGCTTGTCCAACACCAGCTTGCAATACATTACCCATAAAAACTTCGTTTACTTCTTTCGCGTCAACTCCAACTTTATTAAGAGCGCCTTTAATTGCCGTAGCTCCTAAACGCGTTGCTGGTACGTTGCTAAACATTCCGTTAAAACTGCCCATTGGCGTTCTAACTGCTGATACGATATAGACTTCGTTCATATTATTCAATTTTGACACAAAAATAAGGCTTCATACCTCAAATAATTTCAATTTCAAATGGTTTTTCATTAACACATTTAAATAATTGGATTAGCTTAATTTTGAGCTGAATAATAAAAGCTCCATCAGGATTATGTCTGAGCAAAACGCATACATATTAGGAACAGATCCAGACGAATTATTTCGGCTGGGTGTACAACATCAAGTATGGGCATCAGAAGCTCAGAAAGGATGGGAGATAGGAGGGTTTGGTGCCGGACAAACATTACTCGACCTAGGTTGTGGCCCAGGTTTTTGCACAAAGGAACTGGCATTCATTACAGGTAAGTCAGGTAATGTAATTGGCGTTGACCGATCGGAGGATTATATCAAATTTCTTAAAAATATCTCTGAAGTATATGGTCTAAATGTAAAAGCGATTGCGTCAGATTTTAATGATTTAGAATTACAGGATAATTCAATAGACGGGGCGTATTGTAGATGGGCACTGGCATGGGTTTCTAACCCGAAAGAAGTTGTTACCAAGGTTTACCAGGCTTTAAAACCGGGTGGCCGTTTTGTAATTCACGAATACTTTGATTGGATGACACACCAGACCGTTCCAAACTATCCTAACTTATCAAAGTGCATTCGAGCTTGTTTCGATAGTTTCGAAAATGCTGAAGGCAGTATAAACGTTGGTAGATCATTGTCTCGCATTGCAAATGATATTGGTTTTAAAGTTGTTTCAACCCGTCCGATGTTAAAAATGGCGCGACCCAATGATTTAACTTGGCAATGGCCAATTACCTTTTACCATACCTACTTTGACAAACTTGTTGGACTTGGATATTTAAGTGAGACAGTAGTTAAAGATGGGTTAAATGAACTTAAGAAATTAGAGCAACAAGAAGAAGCATTAATTTGCTGTCCATCTATGGTTGAACTTGTAATCGAGAAATAAACATTCATGTCAAGAACTGTTGAAATTGTGCTATCCCCCCTACTCCTACCATTGGTAGATTTAACGGGTAAAACTGTAGTCGTTATCGACATCCTACGGGCCACGTCAACTATATGCGCTGCATTACACAATGGCGCAGCTTCCATTACCCCAGTCGTATCCGTGGAAGACGCTTTAAGTTATTCCGATACAGATTACCTAGTTGCTGGTGAGCGTAATGGTGAGAAAGCACCTGGCTTCGACTTCGGGAATTCTCCCGCTGAATATAGTCCTGAGATTATAAAAGGCAAAAACGTTGTGTTGACTACGACTAACGGAACAAAATGTATCCATGCGTCTCAAGCAGCAAAAGAAATACTGGTTGGGTCCTTTTTTAATCTGTCTGTGCTAATAGAATATCTTAAAAAATCAGAGAACAATGTCGTGTTATTTTGTTCAGGTTGGAAAGATCGTGTAAATCTAGAAGACACATTATTTGCTGGATATGTAGTTCAGGGATTAAGTGAAACACATACCTGGATAAGTGACGAGGTTGAACTTGCGCTGGATCTAGTGCAAAGGGCACAGCCCGACCCTGTTCCTTATTTACGAAAAGCGAGTCATGCTCAAAGGTTTGAAAGGCTTGGTAATTCCACAGATCTTAAAATCTGTTTGGCATTCGACGTGCATCCAGTGGTTGTACGTTATGAGGTAGGTAAGCTTATCGCCGTTTAGACAAAAAAAGTCCATTCACCAGTTGACGAATGGACTTTCTATTTATTGCTGTGAAATTATTCTGAGTAGATTACTTTAATCTTTCCATATCCCAACGCTTCTAACCCTGGCTTAATTTTGTAGGCGTGGCCTACAACAATAAACAACATTTGATTAGGTTGGATATACTTTGTTGCTAGTGCGTCAATGTCTGCTTTAGACAAGCCATTAATAATCTTAGTTTGCTCATCAGTGTAACCTACTGGCAAGTTGTTATCAATAATATCCGCCAAGAAACTCAACTTTTGAACTGGTGTTTCGTAGTTCAGTGCCTGACTTAATAAGATAGAACTTTTCGTAAATGCAAGTTCTTCGTCTGTAATTCCATTCGCTTGAAAGTTCTTTAACTCCTTCATCACTTCCATAATAGCACTATCAGTAGCTTCTTTCTTAATGTTTCCACTAAACCTATAGTTACCATAATAGTCGTTACCACTGAAGCCAGAACGAGCACCATACGTGTACCCTTTATCTTCTCTAAGGTTTAAGTTGATCCGACTACTGAAAGCCCCACCCAAAGTGAAATTCATAACACCTGCTTTGAAATAATCACCATTATAATCATATGTCAATGAAGGATAACCAGCAATAATCATTGATTGTGCTGCATATGGCTTATCAACTAAAATAATGGTTGTATTCTCAACTGTTTTAGGTGCTGGTAATGCGGGAATTACAACATTTTTGTTTTCCCAAGATTTCAAGAACGCCAACTTAGCAATAATCTCTTCTTGAGTCACCGGTCCAAGAATTGACAAGCTCGCAACATTAGGAGAATAGAATTTATTGTAATACGCTTTACAGTCGTCTAACGATATATTATTTACACTATTAAATGTTCCAGACGACGGTTCTGCCAAAACACTTTTAGCGTATACCGCTTTGTTGTAATTGTAGCCCGCTAAGAAACTTGGGTTCGATTTTCTACTGTTCATAGATTCCAACCTTTGCTTTTTAATACGTTTAAAATCAGCTGCATCAAATCTTGGCTGCTCTAATGTTTCTTTAAGCAGTGCAAGTGTTGCATCCAAATTTTCCTTAAACGATTCAATGTAAACTGTATTCGTTGTTGTACCACTACCAAAGCTTATTCTACTTCCTAATAGGTCTAACGCCGCGCTCATTTGTTCTGCAGTATATGATGCATTTCCTTCATTCAACAAACTTGCTGTTAGAGAAGCGGTACCAGAATTTATTTTTTTGTCTGCTTCAACAAGGTGTCCACCCGCAATTTGCAAGTACAGATATACTTTCTTAACATCTTTCGCTTGAGATCCAATTATCTTTAAACCGTTATCAAACGATGTTGAGTAGTATTCAGGAACTTTAATACTTTTTACCGCTGCTGCTTTTGGCTGAACTGATCTGTCAAAAGCATCTACAGGAGGACTATACGTTAATCCATTGTACTGAGCGTCTATTAACTTAGGCTGTCCAGCATGTGGATTTACACTTTTAGATGTTTCGTCGTCTCCTTCTTTCGCTTCTTCTCTAGAAACAGTAATAATAACTGACTTTTTATTCAAAATGTACTTTCGGAACACACGCATAATGTCCTCTTTTGTTACACTTTCATAACGTGCCATTTCATCATTTAGGTTATATCCATCACCAAGCATCATGTCCCACTCACTTAATAATGTAGCTTTACTAGCAATAGAATTGACCTGATCAACAAGATACGTTTTGTAGCTCATTTTTGTAGCCTTCAACGCTTCATCAGATACACCTTCCTTGTTAAATTCTTGAAACGTTTCATTTATTCTGGACTCAACTTCGTTAAAACTCATGCCACCATATCTGGCGATTACACGAACGCTAAAGAAACCAGATAACTCTAACGCGCTATTTGATGAACTAGATTGAACAGCATCCTCAGTCTTTACAAACTTTTTGTACAACATGGAGTTGTTCGTTCCACCAAGAACCTGACCCAACATGCTTAAAGCAGCTTCATCTTTATGATAATTCGCTACCGTAGGAAAATTCATTACGGTCATTGGTAAATAAATGTTATCCGACATAGGAACATATTTATTTACTGGAAGAATTGGATTTTTAGCACGTTGTTTTTGTACATCTGGACATTTGTTAAATGTTCCATAGTATTTATCAACCCATTTTTTAACGTCTTCTGGGTTTACATCTCCAGAAACAACTAAAGTGGCGTTGTTCGGACCGTACCAACGCAAAAAGAAGTTTCTTAAATCGTCGAAACTAGCGTCATCAAGGTCATCCACGTATCCAATAGGTGTCCATTCGTACGGGTGATTAGGATATACACTTTTAAACAAAACCTCATTCACCATACCATATGGCTGGTTGTCGTAACGTTGTCGTTTTTCATTTTTCACCGCATCTCTTTGGTTATTGAATTTCTCCTCAGTAAAACCTTCTAGATGAGTTCCCATTCTGTCGGCTTCTAACCACAACAAAGTTTCAGTCAAGTTACTTGGCGCTGTATTGATATATACAGTCTTATCAAATGACGTGTAGGCGTTATTTGTTCCACCTGACTCACTTATGATTTTAAAGTGTTCTTCGTCCGCAACGTTTTTCGAACCTTGAAACATCATGTGCTCAAAAAAGTGCGCAAACCCACTGTTTCTAGCACTTTCTCGTGCCGAACCAACGTGGTACGCTACTTGAACATGCACGATTGGATCACTGTGATCTTCATGGATGATTAACGTTAAATCGTTTTTGGTGTGTTTATACTTTTGGTAAGCGATAATGTTTTCGTCAACATTACCTTTTACGTCTTCGACTAGCTGAAATTGAGCGAAAGACGACTGAACGAATAGCACGGATACAACCGCCAATGCTACAAATCTTAGTTTCTTCATTTACTATATTAAAGTTTCCGCCAAAAATACAATAGGCTTTAATAGTAAAAGAATGCATTCGATAAAAAAGCGGTTTCTTTCTTACGAATGACTATTCGAAGGCGATCCATCCTGATGGAATACCGTGCGTTTTAGCATAATCTAGTATTTTTAGTGCCTCAGATTTAGATTTGGTCGCATATATCCCAACACGGTAGAAACCATTGCTTTGAGGAATCACTTTAACGATTTGATAGTCTTGTGCAATCAACTTGGCACTTCGCTCTGCTAACGCCTTGTCTTTGGTAGATATAGCAATTACGTAATACGCAGGAATGTCTTGGTCTGATTTATACTTAACCAATGGGTCTGTAACGCTAGATATTGTCGGAGACGTTGTCGGTTGATGCACCACTTTATCACTTGGCTTATCAGTCTTTGGCTCTGTGTAGTTTCCTTTAGGGCCTTTGTCTGCTATTTGTGGATCACCTTCTTGCGTTTGATCGTCAGCCTTTTTAGTGTCTCCACCTTTATTATCATCATCTGTTTGTTTGGTTTTATCAACCAAAGGAACATTTTTATCAGCTTGATCTTTCGGTTTGTCCTTTGTCTCCCCTGTGTTATCGTCACATTGAACTTCTACCACTCTATTTCTCGACAGGTTAACAAGGTCC
>JBLHOC010000115.1:0-10619 GCA_047620825.1 Bacteroidia bacterium
ATACGCTTTGTAATTCTTCTGAAGGCCGGATTTTGAATAAAACAGACCTCAAACTTAAGGATTCATTAGATAAGATTATTTGGAAACTATTGCCTAAGACTGGCACTACAGGCATAGAAGAATCAATTGAGAAAAAACACTTTGGATTTCGATGGGATTTTAATTTTCCAGTACGAGAAAAGGACACTGGATATTACGACGCAATGTTGATTACCGACGACCATGGTTGTCTTGATACAGCTATTTTGGAGAATCGGGTATATATCCTTCCACCTATCGCGAAATTGAAACCATTACATGATACATGTGCAAACGACATCATGATTTTAGTGGATCGGTCTAAATACAGCGATAGTATCAATTGGGTGGTTAATAAAAATATTTTACTCGACTCTCTGATTAAAGTCAGCACAGATTCAGCCACTTCTGTCGTGCTAAGAGCCTATAATTTTAAATCCAAATGTATTGACTCAGCTATTTTTAAATTTGAACCGAAGCAAACGTTTAGTGGCGGATTTACATCAAATGGGAAACTCTGCGCGCCTACTGAGTATAGTTTTACTGGGTCTGCAAGCGAAAAGTTTTTATCCTTTTTATGGATAATTAACGATGAAGATACTTTTCATACCAGATTCTTAACCGTTCCGTTCAAACAACCCGGTGCTTACAAAGTGAATTACACAGTAACCGACACTTCAAAAACTGGTGGATGTAAGTTGGCTATGGAAAAAGTATTTAATATTACTGGACCAACCGTCGAGGGCTCTATTATCGCGACACCTGGTTGTGGACCAATAGATGTGATTTTAAAAACAACCTCTAAGCCTAAAGACTACAGTGCCTTGTACTGGAAGATTGGTGGGTATCAAGTTCCTGTGGCAAAAGCAATTGACACGTTTGAATTGTTTCAACCTGGTCCTGATGATGGGGTTTGGCCTATATCTTTAATTGGGGTAGATTCAAATGGATGTATTGGTACCAAAGACTTCGAGACCGAGGTGTTTGGTACGAAAAACGCCAGTTTAAAGATCACACGTTTCGCAGATTGCAAGGGATTGAAATTTATATTTAGCCCACTATTTGGAGATCCTGTAGACAACGAAAACTGGACGTACAAATGGGATATGGACGACGGCAGTACTGGGTCAACTCAGAAAGTCGTTAACTATACCTTTAAAAAATCTGGTAAATATGTGGTTAAGCTATTCATGACCGATGAAAATGGTTGCATCACTAGAATACAAGACACGATTAATATAGAAGACGAAGTATTACGCGCTAAGTTTTACGCTGATAGTTTAATAAAAGATTGTCCACCACTTCATGTAAGTTTTGAGGATAGATCAACGCTCAGTCATTTAAGACGTATCATCAAATGGGAATGGGATTTTGGTGATGGTACTGGATCTCAAGAACGCTATCCAAGCAAATTATATTTAAAATCTGGGGACTACGACGTGTCTTTGAAAGTGACAGACGAATGGGGGTGTCAAGATTCCTTTATATATCCAGGTTTTGTATTGGTTAAAGGGCCAATTGGGTCTTATGTTTTTGACAACACCGAAGGTTGTGTACCATTAGACGTTACGTTTACTGCAGATACAAGTAGATGCAATGGATTTACTTGGGACTTTGGGGATGGGAATATTCAGAAAAATCAAAAAGTAACAACGCATACCTACCAAGATACAGGTAGGTTTATTCCACTGTTGACCATGTCAGATACATTTGGATGTACTTACACACATCCACCTATTGATACCATATATGTGTATCCAAATCCAATACCGGATTTTGGAATGTCTCGTCCTTGTCCAGGCACACCAACCAAATTTACAAGTAACAGTTGGCCAGCTAACTTAACATCTCATGCATGGACTTTTGGAGATGGCGGTACGAGTGATGAGGAGTATCCTGAACATACATACAACTCCGGTGGCAAATACCCAGTGAAACTAAGCGTAATTACAGATCATGGCTGTGTGGGAGATACGACCAAAATGGTTGAAATTAAAAAGATAAATGCAGACTTTACCACCGCATCAAATGAAGTTTGTGTAGGCAGTACGATTCAAATTCTAGACCTCTCATCTTCTGATGGCACGCTGGTGAATTGGGAATGGACAATCAACGATACGTTTACTTTTTTCGGTTCAAATCCGTCACTCATGTTTACCCAAATTGGGCCTGTAAATATTCGCCTAATTGTTGAAGATGACATTGGCTGCACAGATACCCTTGTGACCAATCAAATGTTAAGGGTTGGTGATACAATTCCGCCAAAGCCTCCAAGTTTATTAAGAGTGAGTGTTGTTGACGATTTTACATATTTACTGGATTACAAGGAGAGCCTAATTCCTGACTTTAAGAGCTACCTAATTTATCATAACAACAATTTTGTAACTGAAATATCAGACGTTGCGACGACCAGGTTTGAAATGAAAGGAATGAATACGCTGGAAGAGGTGTATTGCGGCCATATCTCTGTGCGAAATGCCTGTGGCTTGGAAAGTAAACCAGTTGCGGATGACAACGACTGTACAGTTGAGGTCAAAGCCAAGGGAGAGTTAAATCAAAGCCGGTTAAACTGGAATGCTTACGCTGGATGGGGCGCTGTAGAAAAATATCTAATCTACAGAAAAGACGAACGCGGTAAGGACTTGTTTGCTTTAATTGATTCTGTTGAAGGAAATCAATTGGAATATATTGATACCAATATTTTATGCTATCAAACCCATTGGTATAGGATATTAGCGAAGGAAGCTGGAGGTAATCAACAAGTAAGTTGGAGTGATACTTGCCAAGCGACACCGATATATGTCAATTCAATTCCGCCCAATACGTTGGTTCGAGCGACTGTTCAGCATGACGATTATGTTCGCATAGAATGGCTGGCCACACCATATAGTAAAATGCCGATTGAGCACTATGAATTGGAGAAATCAAACAATGGGGTGGATTATAGATTACTAAACGATGATTTGTCGGCCACTACTTTCGAAGCTGATGACAGGCTGGTTGAGGTTGATAGTCAATCCTATTTTTATAGAGTTACGGCTGTGGATGTCTGTAACGACAAAGCACCTTATAGTAATTTAGCTAAAACGATATTGTTGGACGCAGACACCGGTAGATTCCAAAGACCAATATTAAAGTGGAGTAAATACGAAGGCTGGGACGTTGGGGTAGACAAATACGAAATTCAGCGTAAAGAAGAAGATGGTAGCTTTTTCTCCCTTGGTTATACAAGTTCCGGTGAGGATACGTCTTTTTATGACCAGGAAACTATATTGAATGAGCGACCACATTTCTGTTACAGAATAATTGGATATAAAATCAATCAAAATAATGAAAGTCAAGTGGTTAGCATCTCCAATGAGGATTGTATTGATGTGCATAGTTGGCTCTATGTACCAAACGCTTTCTCGCCTAACCAAGATGGCTTAAATGATGAATTTGTTACACCGGGCTGGTACATTAAAGAATATCACATAACGATTTACAATAGGTGGGGTGAAAAATTATTTGAAAGTAATTCACTCTATAATAGTTGGGACGGCACTTATAAAGGAGAAGTGGTTGAAAACGAGGCGTACTTATATATCATCCAGAGTACTGGAATCGATAACATAAAACGCGGATATAGAGGGACGGTTACTGTAATTCGATAAGAGTAATCCACAATATTAATTGTCAACCCTTCGTCTTATTCTTATTTCAATAAATTTGTCGCAATAAGCATTGATTTGACGTCGTTGATATTCAAAATTGAACAAGGAATGAAACTAAAAAAATTGGGAGTATTTGTAGCTTGTTGGCTGCTCACAACAATGTTGGCGTTCGGTCAAATCGGATTGAAGCCACTAAACCAAAATCCCACTATTCAATCCTACCTAAAACAACATCCTAGTTACACTTGGAGCAATGCTTCGAAACATGGAAAATGGGGCCAAATTGATACGCTTCACTTACCGTTTTTTGATGATTTTACGATAACGAGTATATATCCAGACTCAAGTAGATGGCAAGACAATGAGGTATATGTCAACCGTGATTTTGGCGTTCACCCGCCAAGTTATGGCGTTGCCACTTTTGATTACCTGGATCTAAATGGGAAACCATATGCTTCAATTGAACGTGAAACATTAGACTATGGAGATACCTTAACCTCCCAGCATATTAACCTAAGTGTTGATGCTGGAGGAACAAGTTATAAAACTGGGGATACAACTTTCTTTCTAAGTTTTTACTATCAAGCCAAAGGTCTCGGAGATTTTATAACCGTTGATGATTCACTTAAACTTTTGTTTAAAGACAAAGACGGTCACTGGAACCATATGTGGGGTGTAAAAGGAGAAGAGGGCACTGACTTCATTCAGGTATTGGTGCAAGTGCTCGAGGAGAAATATTTCTACGATGCTTTCCAATTTCAGTTTGTAAACTTGACACACCGTTGGGGAAATAACAACCATTGGCATATCGACAATGTATACCTAAATCGAGACAGGTCTAAGGCTGATTTGTATGCCTTGGATTACGCGATACAAAGCAAACCAACATCTATGCTTAAGAACTTCTACTCGATGCCTTACGATCATTTTTTAGCTGATGTGACGGAGGCCGAGGATTCATTTTACTTTTACGTAGCAAACCGGCAGCAAGCCCAACTTAATACTGTTGTGCGGTATGTCGATAAGCAAGGGACGAATGTTTTGTTTAGCACGCTGTTTGATGATAATGCTGCAAATGTTCCAGGATCTGGTTACGCATTAAGAAAAGTGCCAGCATATAATTACACTAATTTGGTGGATACCGCTTATCCAATTGTTGTGACACGTGAATATTATGCAAGAGGGAAAAGTGTGACGAATGTGCCAATCTTCCAAGCCAATGACAACATAACAGTTGAGCAAGTGTTTGATCGACATTATGCGTATGATGATGGTACGGCAGAATCAGGTTTTGGTTTTAATGACTTGCGAACAGGAGATGGTAGAATTGTACTTGAATTTGATTTAAAGAAAGCTGATACCCTTAGGGCGGTTGATTTTATGTTGACCTACAACACACAAGACGTTGGTCGGCAAAGGTTTGTATTTCAGATATATAAGGACATTGCCTTCAACGGAGGAACAGACGACCTGGTTTTTGAGCGTGCTTTTGTAGGCCAAGATATTTATGACGGAATTGATAACAGAGGGTTCTTTACCATTGGTTTAGATACTGCCATTGCCCTTGAGAAAGGTAAATTCTACATAGGCTGGAGTCAAGAGAAGAACTATAACCTGACCGTAGGTTTTGATAAGAACAATGGGTACATAAAATCACAAGGTTTTAATAAACATATTTATTTCAATGTTGGCGATGGATGGTTACAAAATAGTAATAAAAACCTAGTTGGCGCACCGATGATAAGACCAATCGTTGGGAGTGAAGATCCTTGGAATGTATCCGTGAACAAACCAAAATTGGATAGAGTTGTTCATGTTTATCCTAACCCTACAGATGGGAAGCTCATGATCGATGAAGACGTAAAGTCGATTCGAGTTATGGACATACAAGGTAAAAATGTACAGGTTCGCATATTGGATCAAAGAACCATTGATTTAGATGACAACCCTTCGGGATTGTATTTTATAACCATTGAAACGAATGACAATCGATTTATACACACTAAAGTAATTAAACGATAAGAATGATTGGAGACATAACCGTAACCGAATTAAAGCAACGATTAGACGCTGGCGAAACTTTAAACATTATTGATGTTAGAGAGCCATGGGAATACGAAGAATATAACATTAACGGAAAACTTATTCCTCTTGGTGATTTACAAGGAAAATTGGATGATTTAGAAGATTGGATGAACGACGAAATTATCGTGTATTGTAAATCTGGTGGTAGAAGTGCCGCAGCTGTTGACTATATGACCCGACAAGGGTTTAAAAAAGCGCGTAACTTAACCGGAGGTATGATGGACTGGCAGTCTCAAAATCAATCATAAATGAATCGCCGAAAATCCATCTGGGTTTTTGGGACTTTGGTTGGTGCCATTGTTTTTTTAACACAATTCTGTTCGCCAGCTGAAAAGATTGACACAGCAGTCTATTTAAATCATAGTGACTCTGCCAAATACGTTGGTATGAACGCTTGTGCGCAATGTCATTTAGACAAAGTAGAAACGTTCAGTCATACTGGGATGGGGTTAAGCTTCGACACCGTATCCCAACAAAAAAGCAGTGCGAACCTCCATACGAAACACGTACTTTACGATAGCATCAATAACTTTTACTACTATCCATACTGGAGAAACGACAAGTTATTTGTCAAAGAGTTTCGACTTTCAAACGGTGACACAACATTTCAACGCACCGAAGAGATTTCATATATCATTGGGTCTGGCCAGCATACAAACAGCCATTTAATTAAAAAAGGGGATTACGTGATTCAAGCACCATTCACATGGTATGCTCAGAATGCTACACTTGATTTTCCTCCTGGATTTGAAAATGGCGCTAACAGTCGGTTTAGCCGAGTCATCGACCAAGAGTGTATGAGTTGTCACAATGGATTGCCCGTCATGGAATCTAACACTACAAAAGCATTTAGTTACGTTCCAAATGGGATAGACTGCGAGCGTTGTCATGGACCTGGAAGCATCCATATAAGTAATAGATTGTCTGGAATTGGACCTGATAATGGGGTGGATTACTCTATTGTGAATCCATCTAATCTCTCGTGGCAGCGCCAAATTGACGTTTGTCAAAGATGTCACCTACAGGGCAACAACGTGCTTAAACCAGGTAAAACGTTTAACGACTTTAAACCTGGTATGGTTTTGTCTGATTTTTTTGAAATCTATCTACCACAATATACGGGAGGTGATCAGCTGTTTAATATGGCCAATCATTCTGACCGATTTCAAAACAGTCAATGTTTTATCCAATCCAATCAAAAAGGAACGACGTTGACATGCATTACTTGTCACGATCCACATGTAAGCGTTGTTAAAACAGCTTCAAGTGTATTCAACCAAAAATGCGAGTCATGCCATAAATCAGCGTCAACTACATGTACAGAATTGCTTAAGGTTCGAACCATAGAGGGTGATAATTGTGTTGGTTGTCACATGCCTAAAAGTGGGACTGAAGATATTCCACACGTAACGGTGCATGATCATAAGATTGGTATTTACTCAGATGTTGCCAAATCCACTGATAAAGAAGTGATTGGTTTATACTGTGTTAATAACCCGAATCCAGATAACATAACTTTGATTAAAGCTTATTTGACTTATTACGAAAAATTTGAAGCACTACCTATTTATCAGCAGCATGCAGAAGAGTTACTTAAAAAGGTCAATGATTCTGAATTACAAATTCATTTGTATTATCAAAAGCAGCAATGGCGTAATATTATCGGCCTAGTGGACATGATTGAACTTCCAGATGACTTTGCGGGTCACACCTGTTATCGTGTTGGTAAAGCATGGGCCGAATCTAACTCGGTTGAATATGCTGTAAACTGGTTAGAGCTGGCGGTACTTAAAGAGCCAGGAGAATTTGCGTTTAAAAGCGAGTTGGGGTCTCAACTCATAAAACTTAAAAGATATGAGTCGGCAGAATTGGTCTTATTAAAGGCAATGAAACAGTATGATAATTATGTCCCTACCTACAATAATCTGGGTTACTTGTATTTGTTAACTGGAGAATACAGTAAGGCCAAATCCATATTGATAAAGTCTCTACAACTAGACCCAGACAACATGCTTGGAAAGGAGAACTTGGTTTTGTTATATACCCAATTGAAAGATGAAAAGAATGAGAATATATGGCTACAATCTATCCTGAAGCAAAATCCATATCATGACGCTGCAATGAGGAGATATTCACAATTGAATGAGACTAAATAATTAAAAATGGGACTTACCTTCGCACCAAAGTTTTAAGAATGGCTATTATCATCACAGATGAATGTATTAATTGTGGCGCTTGTGAACCAGAGTGTCCGAATAATGCGATATATGAGGCGGGGGCAGAGTGGGCAGTATCTGACGGAACAGGCGTAAAAGGTGCATATAATTTGATGGGTGACGTTACTGTTGATGCAGACGATAAACTACAACCTGTCTCAGATGAAGTTTATTTTATTGTGCCTGATAAATGTACAGAATGTCAAGGCTTCCATGAAGAGCCACAATGTGCGGCTGTTTGTCCCGTGGATTGTTGTGTTCCTGATGAGGATCATGTTGAAACAGAAGCTGAGTTGCTGGAACGCAAAGCTCGATTACACCTATAATTATGAATGCAAAAGGTCAATGTCTTTTATCTGTTATTCCAGTTAGAGCAGAAGGTAAAAGTCAGGCCGAAATTGTAACCCAACTCCTATTCGGAGAAACCTATACCGTTTTATCGTATGGTCCTGAATGGATTCAAATTTCAATAGACTTTGATGGTTATCAAGGTTTTATAAGCAGTAACCAGTTTTATAAACAACAGTTTACACCTCAAAGCGTGTTCCACGAGGCTGTTTTTAAGGCGTCAGACGGCATCATAATTCCGTTTGGTGGAGAAATGCCACAAGAAGGAGAGAGGTCGTCTAAGTCAAGTGTTGAACTGGCAAAAATGTTTATTGGAAGTCCTTATCTCTGGGGTGGAAAGACACTTATGGGCATCGATTGTTCTGGCTTCATGCAGGTCATTCACAAAGCCATTGGGGTTAGATTGCCAAGAGACGCTTCACAGCAAGTGAGTTTAGGGGAGCTGATTGAATTCTCTGAACGAAAATCCGGTGACGTAGTTTTTTTAAAAAGTGATTCTGGTAATATTCATCATGTTGGACTATTGGTTGACCCAGATCACATCATTCACGCTTCGGGTTGTGTACGAGTGGATGACCTAACGGATGTGGGTGTGTTGCAATCCGACTCTGGTATCTTGACTCATAGATTCCATCAAATACGCAGGTTGATTTAAAAACTTGTATAATCTTAGTGTTTTAGGCATATTGCACAACCTAAACATCATATATGAAACAGTTATTGGGAACGTCGTTTTTAGGACTAACGTCATTAATTTCTTTTGCGCAAGAAGCAGCTCCTAAGCAAGAACATTCTATCGGACTTGACGAAAAAATAAACAATTGGTTTGCACCTATTGCGGATCAATGGGAACACATCGTCTTATATCCAATTACATTTACAGAGACGATATCTGTACCTATCGTTGTGATGTTGCTTGTGTTCGGGGCATTGTTTTTTACCATTCGATTTTCATTTATAAATGTTAGGAAATTTCCACTAGCCATCAATGTAGTTAGAGGGAAGTATGATGATATTGATAATCACGGTGTGGAGAAAGCGGACATCAACATACAAGATGGTGATATTCCGGATACCATACGAGATGAGAGTAAAGAAGGAGAGGTCAGCCACTTTCAAGCACTTGCTACGGCAGTGTCTGGAACAGTTGGACTTGGAAATATTGCTGGTGTAGCTGTTGCAATCGCCATTGGGGGGCCTGGTGCCACTTTTTGGATGATAGTTTGTGGTTTGATTGGTATGTCAACCAAGTTTGTAGAGTGTACCTTGGGTGTTAAGTATCGTGATATTGGCCCAGATGGAACAGTTTACGGTGGTCCAATGTATTACCTTAGAAAAGGCTTGGCTGAAAATGGTAAAGGCACTTTGGGTAAAATATTAGGAGGGTTATTCGCTATACTTTGTGTTGGGGCATCTTTTGGAGGTGGTAACGCCTTTCAAAGTAACCAAGCCACTCGACAGATTTCGTCTCTATTGAATCTAGAAGGAGGAAGCTCTGGAGTTGTAATTGGGTTGATTCTAGCTTTAGTAGTTGGTATCGTAATCATTGGAGGAATTAAACGGATTGCAAACATCACTGAAAAGATTGTACCGTTTATGGCCATCATTTATGTGGTAGCTGCCATGATTATAATTTTCGCTAAAATATCTTACTTGGGAACAGCCATCGGTTTAATATTCGATGGTGCTTTGAGTCTTAACGCTGGTATTGGTGGAGTTATCGGAGTTTTAATAATTGGATTTCAACGAGCTGCATTTAGTAATGAGGCTGGAGCAGGTTCAGCCGCCATTGCTCACTCTGCGGTTAGAACGAAATTTCCAGCGAGTGAAGGTATAGTTGCGTTATTAGAGCCATTTATTGATACGGTTGTGATTTGTACCATGACGGCTTTGGTTATTATATTTTTCAATATGGATGGAGCCTTTGTTTATGGAGGTGACGGAGCTGGGAATGTAATAATGAATGCTACAGGACAAGCCGTGGGAGGCGTAGATTTAACGTCACTAGCATTTGATAAGGTCTTACCTGGATTCTCGATCGTATTGACAATTGCGATTATTTTATTCGCATTTTCAACAATGATTTCCTGGTCCTATTACGGTCTTCAATCATGGAAGTATTTATTTGGTAGAGGTAAAACAGCTGATATCGTTTATAAAATAATGTTCCTATTGTTTGTTGTTATTGGAGCAGCTGCGACGTTGGATGCTGTTATTAAGTTCTCGGATGCAATGATTCTCGCTTTAGTATTCCCGAACATGATTGGATTACTTTTATTGTTCCCTAAAGTGCGTGAAG
>JBLHOC010000116.1:0-10593 GCA_047620825.1 Bacteroidia bacterium
AGATAATTACGAATACTATGGGTTGGATTGATTACGGAACCAAGCATCAAGAGTCTATATTTACAAGATTTTATCAAGGTTATATTTTACCCAATAAGTTTTTGATCGAGAAACGTAAAGCCCACCTTTCTAATCTCATATACTCAAATCAATTGACTAAAAATGAGGCTCTTAAGGAATTATCTCTTCCCGCTTATCCCATTGAACAACAGAAAAAAGACTTCGAGTATGTGGCAAAGAAATTGGGTTTTACTGTAACAGAATTTGAAACTGTGCTTGGCCAAAAGAACGTCCCACACGAGTTTTATGGTACAGACGATAAAATAATTAAAAAAAGTCAAAAAATCTTAAAGATGGTTAGACCATTAACGAGGATTTACAAAAGGATTGTCAAATTATGATTTGTTCGATAATAGGAGCTAGACCACAGTTCGTAAAGGCCGCTGTTCTCTCAAATGCTTTAAGACGTGAGGGGATAGAAGAGAAAATTATTCACACCGGCCAACATTACGACGCCAAAATGAGTGAGATTTTTTTTAGTGAGTTGAACATTCCAAAAGTTTCAAAAAACCTTGGTGTTGGTTCAGGCAATCATGGGGAACAAACTGCTTCCATAATCCATGGAATCGAACAATTCATAATGCTAAACCTAGCAAATATTAAAGGTGTAATACTTTACGGCGATACAAATAGCACACTTGCAGGCGCGATTGTTGCAAGTAAACTACATATCCCGATAATTCATGTCGAGTCGGGACTTAGAAGTTACAATATGACTATGCCTGAAGAAGTAAATAGGATCGTTACAGATCGATTATCTTCAATACTGTTTTGCCCTAGTGATAATTCGGTCGACAATCTCAAAAAGGAAGGAATTACTAAACATGTCTATAACGTTGGTGATATTATGCAGGAAGCTATGTCACTTTATTTGCCAATCGCTGAAAGAAAGGTAAATCTTAAGGACATTGTTGGTAATGACAGAATTCCGAAGTTCAATATACTTACTATCCATAGACCTTCCAATACTGACAATATTGAGACGTTAAGGGGAATTGTAAATGCCATTGGGTTATTGAAAGATATTGTGGTTTGGCCTCTTCACCCGCGGCTCAAGACAAAAATAAAAGATATCAAACTGCCTACTAATATCATACTAAGAGAACCACTTTCGTATTTTGAAATGTTAATTGCTTTAAAAAACTGTCACAAAGTAATCACGGATTCAGGTGGCCTACAAAAGGAAGCATACTGGAGTAAAAAACCATGTATCACTTTAAGAACGGAAACTGAGTGGGTGGAGACTTTGCACAACCGCTGGAATATATTAGCAGCTTCAAGTGTGGAAAGTATTTCAAATGCTTATCATACGGTTATTGACCCATCAAGCTGGTATTCATTATATGGAAATTCAAACACATCTGAATTGATTCTAGACAAGCTTTCAAAAACAATATGAAACATCTAATAATGTTTTGTCCTGAATTTCCACCAGTCAACAGTACAGGATCATACAGAAGTGCAAGTTTTGCCAGAGAACTGAAGCAACTTGGTATAGAACCAATCGTTTTTAGTCTCCCTATTCATGTGGGTCAACAGCACTTTAAGAGGAATATAGATGTAAATCTATTAAGGGGGTTGGAGGACATCGTAATTCACAGAATTGAAGCCTCTATTATTCCAGGATCTAAATCGTTCTTTGCAAGAATTCTGAATTGGTTGAAGATTAGCGACAATGTTTCCAGTTATATTGACAAGAAAAAACTCTATGATCTAACGGAAGAAATGGTTTCGAGATATCAGGTTCGAGACATTTACATATCGCTTCCACCATTCAGCATTTCGGATATTGCTATTGGGTTAAGCAACCAGTTTGGGCTAAGGCTAATAACAGACTTTAGGGATGGTTGGTCGACTTGGGGTGCTGGTCCTTTCAAATCAATCTATCACTTTTTAAATATTAAGCAGAAAGAAAAAAAGCTCATCAAAAACTCTTCTCATGTTTTAACAGTAACGGATGAATTGAGTCAGGATATTCTTAGACAACACCAAACCTTTCCTCAATCAAAACTTTCTGTAATATATAACGGTTTGGATGACATATACTTTAACAATTTTGTAGTAGAACATGTGATAAATGATAATGCACTTGTCAAAGTAGGGTACGTCGGCTCTTTTTACTATTATCCCGAATTAGAAAAAGAACAAAATAAACCTTGGGCTATGCGCTCATTTTCGTCCAAAATAAAATATTGGCATAGAAAAGAAGAATGGATTTATAGAAGTCCGTATTTCTTTCTGAAGGTAATCAGTGCTTACCATACGAAGTATCCGGATAGCATAAAATTTCAGTTTGAGTATGTTGGTAACATGCCAACGTGGTTAAATGAAATGATTAATGAATTTGACTTAACGGATTTGTTTGTCAATCATGGCTTTCGAGATAAGGAAGAAACACTAGGAATTATGAATACTTGGAATGCAATATTAGCAACTTCAGAGAATATTCCTGACGGTAAACACTTTTGTCTACCCTCTAAAAGCTTTGATAATGTTGTTACTGGGAAAAATATATTTGCCTTTATTACAAGCGGCGCTCAAGAACAATTTTATCGACACTTCAAGCAAGTCACCTATTTTAACCCATCTAACACTCAACAAAATTTAGAATTATTACGGAATTACGTGATAAATAAAAATGATCATTTCCTAGAACAAAACATTTTCCCCAAAAAATATACCAGAAAATATCAAGCTAAACAGCTTTATAAACAATTGTCATGAGACTTATCACACTGTTTAATTCTTTTGGTTTTGATGTTTATAAAATGTACATCGAATGTAACGGCTAAATTTATTTCGACTTAAAACAAGACTTTATGAAAAACATCGTTCTAATTATAAGGAGTCTGAAACTTCATCCACTAAATAAAGGATTGTACGGCATTGTTTTGGCTTTTGCTAAATTACTGATTTGGCAAATATTAAGTAGCTTAAAACCTAGTAAAAAGTTTGTTTATGGGTTTACTAGCCTGACCAATTTTTATGCCAAAAAAGGAATGACTGGAATCACGGGAAACATTTATTGTGGCCTTCATGAATTCGAAGACATGTCTTTTCTCTTACACTTTTTGCGAAGTGACGATACTTTTTATGATATTGGGTCTAATGTGGGTAGTTATACAATTCTAGCTTCTGCTCATGTAGGTGCAAAAACAATTGCTTGCGAACCTATAACACAAACTTTTAGTCACTTATTAGACAACTTGAAGTTAAATAAGATCGAACACTTGGTTATTGCCAAAAATGTTGCAATCGGTAGCGAACCTGGAACTTTAAATATGGCAAACAACAAGGATACTATGAATTATATTTCTGACACATCATCGCTGACCTCGCCAAGCACAGAAAGTGTTAAAATTGAAACTTTACAAAATATTGGTTCTAAACCAGACTTAATTAAAATTGATGTTGAAGGATATGAGTATCAAGTATTAAAAGGAGGGGATTCCCTTTTAAGCAATTCTGAACCCGTTTTAATTCTTGAAGTAACAAAGGCTTATAAAACGTATGGGACGACATTGAATCAAATTGATTCAACATTAAAAAAGTTTGGATATGATTATTATGAGTATAGCCCGTTTAACCGAAAACTAAAAAAACTGACAAAATTGGCTGACGGGAACAATATTTGTATTAAACCGGACTCCCTTGCTCGAGTCGAAAATCGATTAGCAAATGCCAGTGGCTTTAAAATTAGAAGACATAAAATATAGTGGGCCAACGTATACGTATTTTTATTCACTCTGAACCGCATTTGTATCCTCCTACAATTCATGCAGCAAATATTTTGGCAGAAAACGGCTATAGCGTTGAGCTTGTAGGAATAAACTACAACCACAATAACCGAATTGCAACTCACAACAATGTTCGATTGATATATATCGATACAAAAAGGCTTGGCGTTGGCAATATTATTCAATACATATATTCATACGTTGCTCTTTCGTTTATGCAGTTGCGACGAAGGGCTATCTGGCAATTTTCATATGATCCTAAATCCGTCGGTCCGGTGTTTATTAGCTCGATATTAACTGCATCTAAATGGTTATACCACAATCATGACTATTATGAGAATCCTCGTGGTTGGCATAAAATTTATAAGTTTATCGAGCAAAGGTCAGCTCGGTACGCAAATGTTGTAAGCTTTCCTCAACTTGAGCGTTCAATCAAGTTTAAATCAAAAGCAAAGCTTAGAATCGAACCATTAATAGTTTATAACGGGCCTAGATCTAGCTGGCCAAACTCTAACCTAAAGAATGACGCATATAATACGGTAGAAACGTTTTCTAAGTCATTTAAGTACATTCTATTATATCAGGGTCAGTTTGCTAAGAGTTATGGGTTAGACACATATATTAAGTGTTTGGCTAACCTTCCTTCTAATGTGGGTTTAGTTATGATCGGGAGAAAGCTTGAATCAGATATTAACCAGCGCTTCCTAGACTTGGCAAGGCATATTAAAGTAAGTTCTCGTCTCTTGTTGCTAGATGAAATCAACTATTTTGAACTACCTTCAATTGCGAATATGTGTCATCTCGGTTTGGGCAAATTGACAAGCAATCCACAGGCACCAATAAACGACTATTATCTAACTACAGCTTCAAACAAAATTTCTGAGTACATAACCCTAGGCCTTTCAGTTGTCCTACCAACGTCAGACATAAATCTTAGTTTTTACCAAGGCAAAAGTTTTGCAGTGTTATGTGACCCAAACAATGAACGAAATATGGCATTAAAAATGTCGAACACTTTATTAGATGCTGAGGCTTCTTTATCGGCCAAAAATAAGGCTATAACAGTTGCGTCGGAGTACCATTATGACTATCAATTTCAAAAAATTCTTAATATAATAAAACGTGATTAATGTTTCAAAACTCTCAATTCTTTTTGTGTGTAATATGGACAGAGCCACAAGTCTCCAACGGTATTTTGCATTAAAAAACAATTTTGATTATGTACAGCGACTTTATCATTCCAATTATAGCATTAAACGGAGTCTTTTTCAGCGAATTATACGAGCAATTTTTCATAGAATCGGTTACACCAGGGAGTTTTATGGAGAAAACAGTAAACTCCTCGACACAATTTCAAGAAACACTTTTGACATTGTATTAATCGAAAAAAGTCTCACCATTAGACCACAAACACTTCAACAAGCGAAAAAGAATTCGATAAATACTAAATTTATTCTTTATAATCTAGATGACTTTATGAACAAAACCAATCAAAGTTCATATTTTATCAGATGTATCCCACTATACAACGTGATAGCCACCAACAAAAAGTATAATGTTCGAGAATACCGTCAATTTGGTGGGAAAAACGTGATTTATTTTAAAAATGCATTTTCCACAGATTTTCACAATATTGTAACTCCAACAACCGAAGAGTATCAGTACTATGCTTCAGACATATTGTTTATTGGAGCATTTGAGAAACACCGTGTAGATTATTTAAATTATTTGGCCAACGCTGGCTATTCAATAAAAGTTTTCGGATGGGGTATTAAAGGATCAAATAAGTTAAAACATCCAAATATTACAAATATGAATCAACATTTATACGGTGATGATTTTTGTAAAGCCATAATATCCGCCAAAATATCCCTAAACTTTCTGAGGAAAGCCAATAGAGATACAGAAACTACTCGAACAGTTGAAATACCAGCTTGTGGGGGTTTTATGCTATCTGAACGAAGCGTTGAACAACAAAACATGTTTGAAGAAAAATATGAGGCCGAATATTTTGATTCAAAAGAAGAGATGTTATCCAAAACGAAATACTACCTAACAAATTCAGAAGAACGATTGGCCATAGCAAAGCAAGGTTATAACAAAACTCGTTCCTCCAATTTCTCATACAATGCCCAACTCAAACAAATAATTCAAAAAGCGATAACAGTATAATGAAAGTTGTAATTTTAGCAGGCGGTTTTGGTACTCGCCTTAGTGAAGAAACGGTTATTAAACCTAAGCCAATGGTCGAAATTGGCGAGCAGCCAATATTATGGCATATTATGAAAACATATGCTAACTATGGTTTTAACGAATTTGTTATTTTGGTGGGATATAAAGGTCAATATATTAAAGACTATTTTTTAAACTACCATAATCGCCATAATGATTTTTCGATAAACCTTAAAACTAACCAATTAAATACAATTAGAAAAAATACCGAGGACTGGAACGTTTCACTTATTGATACAGGTGAAAACACGATGACAGGTGGCCGAATTAAACGGGTTCAAGAATTAATAGGCAATAACCAATTTTTACTTACTTACGGTGACGGGCTTTCAGATATAAATATTCCTGAACTGATTGAATATCATAACAAACACAAAGGTTATGTCACAATGTCTGCAATCCAACCTGAAGGACGTTTTGGGTCATTAGCTATTGGGGATAACGGTTGCATTAATAGCTTTAAAGAAAAACCCAAAGGAGATGGGTCATGGGTTAATGGAGGTTATTTCGTCTGTGATCCTGAAGTATTCAATTTTATCGATGGAGATGATTCAATTTTTGAGCGAAGCCCCTTAGAATTACTTGCAAAAGAAGGTAGGCTATTTTCTAAAAAGCATTATGGTTTTTGGAAATGTATGGACAATATTAACGACAAAAACAACCTAAATGAAATGTGGAAAAACAACAGTGCAAGATGGAAAACATGGTAGAAACTCTTAAAACTACGTTTGAAGGCCAACGCATATTAATAACAGGCCATACTGGTTTCAAGGGATCCTGGTTGACAGAATGGCTGTCAGATTATAATGTAGAACTGTTTGGTTTGTCAGACAAATATGAGGATAAAGCATATTATCATCAAGCAAAACTCAGTAAGAAATTTGAATCGGAGGTATTTTGTGATGTGGCTAATGTTGAAGAAGTAACGACTTACATTAATAATATCAAACCTGACTTTATTTTTCATTTAGCTGCTCAAGCTATTGTTTCCGAATCCTATAAAATAAGTTTCAAAACATTCCAAACCAACACTTTGGGATTTGCTTCCATTTTAGAGGCTTGTAAATCACTTACAAGTTCTTGTCAAGTAGTCATGGTCTCAACTGACAAATGCTATCACAATGCCGAATGGGTTTGGGGATACAGAGAAAACGACCGATTCGGAGGTGACGATCCATATAGTGCATCTAAAGGGGCTGCTGAAATTGTTTTCCATTCCTATTACAAATCATTTTTTCAACATGACCACCCAGTGAAAATTGCTTCTGTTCGAGCGGGTAATGTAATTGGAGGTGGCGATTGGAGTACAAATCGAATTGTTCCTGACTTTTATAAGGCACTTATATCAGGAAATGATATGCTTATTAGAAACCCTATTGCAGTCCGGCCTTGGCAGCATGTGTTGGAACCACTATTTGGCTACATGATAACTGCTCAGAGTCTTGCAACCAACTCAGACATAAATGGTGAGGGTTTTAATTTTGGACCCGACATGCAGAGTTGTCTGAGTGTGGACGACTTAATATCAGGATTAAATAAATTAGCAGGGAACAAGACAAACGTAATCTACGGGAACAAAGCTGAGTTCAAAGAAGCAGGAATCCTAAAGCTAAACACGGACAAAGCAAAACAACTTCTAAAGTGGTACCCAGTACTAAGTTTCAATGAAACTTTACAAAAGGTGAGTGATTGGTATCTTGGCTCTATTAACAATAATCCAATAACTGAATTAACTAAACAACAAATAGGAATGTTTAAAAAAACAATAAAAGACAAATGGATTATCTAGGAATTACCCGATCAGGGCACACTGCCATTAATCGCAAACTATATGAGCTTCTAGCGCTCCGAGGATATACTGTCGGCCTAGTATTTCCAAGCAAACTAAAATTAGGAATGAGCTTTAAACCTCATGAGCCAATAACAGAAACGTCGATTTCTTGTTTCCCCATGGAAACTACCTCCGAAAACCCACGGTTAACATGCTTCATTGGACTTCGAAAATACCTTACACAAGCGAAGCCAAACTTCATTTATACAGAGTTCGACCCTGCTAGTCTTTTGTTGGTATATTTAAGGTTCGTTAAACCTCGTAATACAAAAATAATCTGTATTTCATGTGAGAACCTTGACATTCGACCTCTGGCCAATGCCAAGCGTGAAGGCTTTAAAGGCCTAGTCTTGGGAACTTTTAAAACAATTCTAGCCCGCCTTTCTAAACCTGGTATTCACCACGTACAAGTACTCAGTAAGGATGGGATTGACGTTTTCAGAAAACTCGGATATGAAAAATTAAGTGTTGCCCATCTCGGTTTTGATGAGACATTGTTTAAACGAGATGAAAGCAAGCGGGCAGAAAAAAAAACTGAACTTGGTTTAACTAAGCCAGTAATAGCTTATTTCGGCCGAATTGTTCCTGAAAAAGGAATACATGTACTTCTAGAAGCCCTTAATAAAATCAAACATCTTGAATGGCATTTTCTAATGGATAGCTTTAACACTTATGCCAATAGTTATGCTTCAACAATTACTAGTAAAATCAATGAATTAAAATTAGAAGATCGAATGATAAAATTTGACGCGTCTCATACTGAAATATGGAAATATATGAATGCCAGTGACATTTGTGTTGTGCCCTCACAAACATCCAAAAAGTGGAAAGAACAATTTGGCCGAGTAGCACCAGAGAGCATGGCATGTGGAAATACAATAGTAGTTTCCGACAGTGGCACCCTAAAAGAAATTGTTATAAATAATGGTTTCATTTTCAGTGAAAAAAGTGTCAACTCCCTTGTTGAGATACTTGCAGAACTCATTCAAAATCCAGATAAGGTTGAAAAATATAGTAAGAAAGCCATTGGTCGCGCCTCTCAATTCACATTGAAGAATCAAGTGAATACCATTTTAGATATTGATTAAAGAGCTCCTTAACGACATTATTAACTACTCAGCTTGCGGAGTTTTGTTGTATTTGTTTTTTTTGGCAATCAGGTCTAACAAAGAATACTTCTTTATTGAAATAGCAGTCTTTTTCGCACTTATACAATGGGTATTGGCTCCTGCTTTTATGGAAACCATTGAAATTGAAGGGTTTAAACCATTTCAATTGATTACCAATGCACGAATAATTTCCTATTTTTCATACTCGATAAGTTCATTTATTGTCCTTTTTATGGCACTTTTTCTCTTTCTAAGGAAGAAAAAAAACGTAGTAGTCCGTAGAGTCCTTGATGAAATGAAGAGTCCCGAACAACAAGGCTTTAATGGTAAAATCGGAATTATATACATTGTTGTTGGTGCGATATCCTCATTGATATTTGCTCTATTTAACATTCCCGTAATTAGTGTTATTCTAAGTTTTTTATGGAATTTAATTCCTGTTGGAATCATACATGTAATCTATTCACGAATTCGTGGTCAGTTTATTATACTTACATTAGGAATCATTTACTTTTTGTCAATTGGTGTGAAAACAGGATTGTTTTTTCAAACAATGATTTGGCTTGGGATTATTGCCATTTTTGCGTTCCTTAAATATAAATTCCCCACAATTCTGAAATTATCGTTTCTCATTCTTGCTATTCCGGGAGTACTAATTTTACAAGTTGCGAAACATGAATATCGTGAAAAAACTTGGGGTGATAAAGAGATTACTGGCTCTAAATCATTATTATTAATTAGTGAGTTAAAAGAAACAGCCTTAAATATTGACTTTAAAGAAAGTTCCAAATACACTTTTCTTCCAATTGCATTGCGCATGAACCAAGCACATATCGACGGAAAAGTTATGAAAAACATTCCTAAGAGAAAACCATTTCAAAATGGAAAAACAATATCCAAAAGCTTTTTAAGTGTATTTGTGCCTAGACCATTGTGGCCAGGAAAGTACACCTATGGCAATGAGAAAATGTTAGATTTAGCGAATCATAAATTAGGTAAAAATGCTTTTTTCACTGTCAGTATAATGGGCGAATCATATGCGAATTTTGGATTAAAAGGGGGTGTTGCCTTTTTGTGTATATTCCTATTTATACTTAAAGCTTTATACGTACGAATAATAGGGCAGAATTATGGTAGAGTTTATCTCTTATTTTTCTCACCAGCAATATTTTATACTGTGATTCGCACAGAAATAGACTTTTATCAAATATTTGCAAATCTTATAATAAGTTACATTTTGTTTACATTCATAGCAAAGGCCACCTCTAGGATTTACAATCAATCTACATAGATATGGTCAAAGCTGTGATTACTGGAATATCTGGTCAAGACGGTTCATATTTGGCACAAAAGCTAGTAACTATTGGCTACAATGTGATAGGAGTGATTCGACCTAATCAAGATATCAAAAAACTCAATGGTTTGAATTACCTAGGTGTATTGCAAAATATAAAACTTTTGGAATGTCGACTTGATGATTCGCAACAAGTATCAAATTTGATTGCCAAAGTCAAACCTGATATAATTTACAATTTAGCTGCTCAAAGCTCCGTCGGAGAGTCTTTCTCTACACCCCATGAGTCTATATTATTTAATGTACACTCTACCTTAAATATCTTAGAAA
>JBLHOC010000117.1:0-10341 GCA_047620825.1 Bacteroidia bacterium
GCACCAGTATCTCTATTCTTCCTCCTCGTCGGGTCTGATTATCAGACATATAAACTTATTAATGTACTGATCATGTCAATTGCTGGAGCATCAGGCACGTATCTCTTTTATAAATATATAACCATCGGTAGTGGCGATGAGCTAACAACAACTGCTAAAAAAAGAACCAACATTTTCTTGAATCTCTGGCTTCTAATGTTTGGCTTGATTGGCACAAACCTGGGCTTTGCGATTAGTCCCTTTTTTAGAAATCCCGAAGAAACATTTATGCTGTTTACACCTAAAAACGAAAACTTCTTTACACACCTGCTTAACATATTCTTCTAAACTCAAATACTAAAATATCAATATGAAAAATACTATAGTTTCAAAACGTTTTATCGGCTTCGCAGCACTCATTACTGTGTTTGTGGTCTTATTTTTTCGTGGCTCAAGTCCAGGACTCAATTGGCTCATTTACACTGCCATAGCCGCAATAATTGCAACCATCACGGTGGATAAGGCACAACGACATCATATCATAGTTCCTGCCGTTGGATTAGCCGTTTGTGGCATTGCTGTATTCATGCACAGCGACGCATTGGCTATTACCATGTGTATTTTATCCTTTGGCTATTTGGGGGTTGCTCTGGTTATGCCACGAGTAGACCCAGGTTTTGGAGCCTTGGCAGGATTTATGAATTTTATTATTTCACCGTTTGGTGTCATCATCCGTTTCTTCCAACGTATCAATGGAGGGAATGGAAAGTTTAAAGGCATGGTCACTATGTTGCTAATACCTGGTGCTTTGCTAACTTTCTTTAGCATACTGTATTATCAGTCTTCTCCAGCTTTTAAGCAACTATTGGACACCATACGGTGGGATCATTTTCCTGAATTTATTTTTACAGCTATTTTAGGTCTGTTTACCGCCTCCGTGCTACTTTATTGTTTCGCTCCTATCAAACTGAATAAGATGTACGATAACATCGCAAACAAGTCTACAGTCGTTTCTGACTACATGGGCAACAAAACGTTTGTGAAATCATGGTTATTAGGCGTTTGGTCTGTGGTAGGTCTATTACTCGTAGTCACTATTTCAGATTTTACATATCAGATAAAGGGTGAAATGCCCGCCGATTTTTCATACTCAAGTTACTTACATCAAGGCATCTACGCTTCCATTTTTAGTATCATTTGCAGTGCCGTACTTACAGTCTTAACTACGAACTATTTGGGAGATGAACGCAAAGCCTCCTTTAGAATTGCGAATTATATATTTATCGCTTTAAACGGTGTATTTATTTGGCAAAATGTGTTGCGGAACTATACCTACATTTCAGAATATGGTCTGACAGAAAAACGGCTCATCCTATATGTCTATTTAACACTTTGTCTTATTGGCCTTGTCCTCACCATTATAACCATCGCTCAAAACAAGTCACTCGGTTTTCTTTATAAGTTCAATGCTTTCAATGTATACTTTGTTTTGACTGTAAGTGCAGTACTGAATTGGAGCACCATAATAACTTCCTATAACCTGGAACATCCGTACGGTAGCCATCAGTTAATAGACTATGATTATCTCTTAAGTCTTGATAAATCGAACACATATCTGTTGGAACCGCATACAAACAAAATGCGTGATGACCTTCAAGAACGCATGCAGTATCGGCAATCAAGCGTAATGAATTATGATGTGTATGATTATCGTGAGTGGGTATTGGGCAAATCACGTTCAAAAGAGAGACTTCAAGCACAAGTAAACACAAAATAGTCTTAAGAATGATGCAGCTCGCTGGTTATTACATTATCGCTTTGGCCATTTTATTACCTGTTCAAATGACCATGTACCACGTCTCAAAATGGATAATGAAGGGTTTTGATCGTAGTCTTAACAATTTGAATTTGAAGCAATTGAAGCGTTTATCCATCTGCAACTTCATCTTTCTAGCGCTGTTGGCAATTCCTCATCGCAGTTCTATTTTAGCTGTATTCTCTTTAGTCATTGGGCTAACACTTTTTATAATCAACACAAATTTTAATTTCAAACAATTCTTCATTGGTCGAAGCACTTCAAAGACAGCTTTTGGCCTTCAACTCATTAACCTCTGCATTCATCCAGCATTTATTGTGGCGTGGTTGTTCAGCTCACTTACTGGAGGAATTTGGGATGATCTAGGATGGGCTGGTTATTAATTATATTAAAATGAAAACAACACTTTCTAAAAAATACTTTTACGTGGGACTGTTTGCTATTGCAATGGGCCTACTCGAATGCGCGGTAGTCGTTTACCTGCGTGAACTCAGCTTTCCAAATGGTTTTGGATTTCCATTAAAACCAATTGGCCACAACTTGGCTACTGTTGAACTCTGGCGGGAAGTAGCCACCATCTTTATGTTGGTCGCTGTAGGTTGGATGGCAGGACACAATAAAAACACACGGTTTGGTTGGTTCATTTATGCCTTTGCGATCTGGGATATCTTCTATTACGTCTTTCTAAAAGTCTTCCTAAACTGGCCCGAATCGCTTGTTACATGGGATGTTCTCTTTCTGTTGCCCGTGATCTGGGTTGGACCTGTATGGGCACCTGTGTTGCTATCAAGTCTTATGATTGTATTTACCGTCATTATCAATAAACTGAATCAACAAAGTAACAAACCCATTGGATCCTTCAATTGGATGTTGTTGATCACTGGGTCAATCGTATGCATCATCAGTTTCTGCATTGATTTTATCCGCTTCTCACAGCATAACATCCCCAACTTTAACTGGACCGACCTATTGAGCATAGAAAAAACCTTCAGCCACATATATGTCCCAACACATTTCCCAGTGGCCATTTTTGGATCGGGAATAGCCTTGATTATCAGTGCGATGGTTCGTTACTATCTCACACACAGAATTAGCAAACAACAAGTTCAATCATCTCAACTTTTTTAGCATGAAAATCAACCCAATACATCCAGTCAAAATACTTATAATCAACTGTTTGTGTCTATCAGCTTACCGAGTTTTCGACCAGTGGCAAATGACACATCTATTTCTAGTGTTCAACCTTTTTTTGGCTTGGCTCCCCTACCAGTTAAGTACGTTGGTTGGAAAGGCAAACCGCACCTATTTGAATTGGAGCCTCTTTGCGATAACCTTATTGTTTTTACCAAATGCCGCATACCTCTTAACAGATTTGGTGCATTATAGATCTAGCAATCACATTAACCTATGGTATGATTTAGTCCTATTCTTTTCCTATGCACTAACTGGTTTAACGCTAACCATGTATTCCGTTGAACAGCTCATAGACTACTTGAAGGACAACTATGGAAAAGGCATTACGCGAATCTTTCAGATACTCGTTTTTCCGTTGATTGGTACAGGCATCTATCTGGGTCGTATTGAACGCTTTAACAGTTGGGACGTAGTGACACATCCCTTTGCATTTTGCGAAGAACTCATACACCTCGTTTTTTCGTATAAGTGCCTGGAAATGTTGCAGTTCACTTTATTATTCGGACTGTTTAGCGGTCTCATCTATTGGTTTTTCCACCATGTACGACGCCACCACTCAGCAATAACCATTAAACCAACAAAATATTGATATGCATGTTAAACTCATTTTACCGTCTCTTGTCGAGGCAGAAAAACCAATCTGGAGGCCTATCAAATATTCACTATTTCCGCCTTTGGGTCTGGCTACGTTAGCGGCATACTTATCACCTGATGACCAAGTTGAATTGGTTGATCAACACGTTCAACCGTTAACCGTTGATGATTACCCAGATTTGGTTGTCATTCAGGTATACATTACCAATGCCTATAGGGCATATAAAATCGCTGATGGTTATAGGCAAAAAGGTGTTTATGTTGTTTTAGGTGGATTGCATGTAACATCCCTCCCATTAGAGGCAATGCCTCATACAGATTCAATTTTTCTTGGTCCTGGTGAAGATACATTCCCGAAATTCTTAACTGATTTTAGGGAGAAGAAACCAATCAAAGTCTACAATTCTCTTACTCGGTCACTTGTAGGATCTCCACCTATTCGTCGGGATTTGATACAGCGAAACAAGTATCTTGTACCTAACTCTCTTGTGGTATCTCGGGGCTGTCCACATCACTGCGACTTTTGTTATAAAGATGC
This sequence comes from Bacteroidia bacterium, assembly GCA_047620825.1. GTDB lineage: Bacteria > Bacteroidota > Bacteroidia > NS11-12g > UBA9320 > UBA987. The sequence continues at coordinate 4,122 of JBLHOC010000117.1, forward strand.
CTTTTATAAAGGAGGAAAAACATTTTATACCCAACAAGTGGACGACGCCCTGGGTGAAATTGACAGGCTGCCAGGTAAACATCTTTATTTTTTGGATGACCACTTATTAGGCAACGCCAAATTTGCTGCCGAACTTTTTGATGGTATGAAAGGGATGAACCGCGTATTTCAAGGTGCAGCAACTATTGATTCCATTCTGAGAGGTGATTTAATTGACAAGGCTGCTGAAGCCGGAATGAGAAGTCTATTTGTTGGTTTCGAAACCTTTTCTCCAGAAAACCTCAAACAAAGTAATAAGAAGCAGAACCTGCATAAAAGTTACAAAGACGCCGTGAACAGACTACATAGCTTAGGTATTATGATCAACGGTAGTTTTGTCTTTGGACTTGATGATGATCGGCCTGACGTATTTAAACGAACTGTAGATTGGGGTGTCGAAAATGGTATCACAACGTCCACGTACCACGTGCTAACCCCATATCCTGGGACTAAACTCTACGAACAAATGGAGCGAGAGCAACGACTACTTACCTCCAATTGGGATTTATACGATACAAGAAGCGTGGTATATCAACCAACCAAATTGACGCCCTTACAACTTAAAGAAGGATATGACTGGGCTTATAAAAATTTCTATAGTTGGAGTAATATTCTGAAAGGAAGTTCTTCACACGCTAAAATGAAACATAGCCTCAAGCACTTAGCTTACGCAGGTGGATGGAAGAAATTTGAACCACTTTGGAATTTCCTTATTAGATCCAAGAGCTTGAACAACATGCTTCCATTGCTTGAGGCGATTCTATCCAAAGTGACCGGTGACAAGAAAGCACCAACCAACCTAGTTTTACAGCCTGAGTAATGCATATTCCACTGAATACTTACTTTTGAAACACATGCTTCAAACATTTAAGAATGCTTTTTCAGGTTTATGGTGGGCCATTAAATCTGAACGTAACATGAAAATTCATTTTGTGGCCATTGTTGTGGTTTGTTTCTCAGGGTTTTATTTCAAGATAGCGCAAAGTGAGTGGGCCGCTTTGGTTATATGCATAGGCCTTGTAATTTCAACTGAGCTATTAAATACTGCAATTGAAAAAATGATGGATTTAATGCACCCTGAATCTAGTCCCAAAGTAAAAGTCATAAAAGACGTAGCTGCAGGCGCCGTTCTTTTTGCGAGTATCTCAACGGTTATCGTTGCAATCCTCGTTTTTCATAAGTACATCTAACTTATTTAACAACCTTATTGGCGCAGTAAGTACTTGCAAATGCATCTGGTTTGGCTCTAAAAGTATAACCCATGCCTAAAATGTATCCCATTGCTTCTTTGAATGCCACATGAGACTTGAACTGTGGATCGCTGTTAATATCTGCATGCACTTCCATTTCAATATCGTACTTGTCGAACAAAGGACAAAGCTTGTAAGCCACCTCAATGGAATCTGCAACCTCTTTAATCATCCGTTCCTTGATACCATAGGAAATATTTGATTTGTAGTTGTTTAAGAATATAAAACCACCTTTTCCTTCTCTTAAAAAAACGATTGCTGTTGCAAACTCTACGATATCCCCTTTAACCTGAGAATCAGTGCCAATACACACTTTCAATCGGTGTATTTTACGTTCACGAAGTATGACTTCCTCTACTGCTTCATACAAAGGTTTTTGAAGTCTTTCGCCTGTTAATTTCCTCCATGCTTTCATCGATAGATATTTATGAGCCCGTTCAAAGTTTGATAATTACTTCACTTTAAGCGCTTATTGTTACACACAAGCTGTGCATAAGGCTAAAGATTACGGATGACAGACACATAAAATAAATTTGTCATCCTTCCACACAATATCTTCCTTTGCGCCCTTATCCCAGAAAAAGTAATAGTGAATAAAGACGCAACCATTCGTGCTTTTGTAAGTTTAGGAAATAAGCTAGATACTCGTTTGCCTGAAATTAAAGCGGTAATGGAGCAGGCATATTTAAAAAACAATTGGTTCACAGAAACCAATGTGACCTTATGTCTTAAAAACTGGCAAAGTTGTTTAACGGAAGATGCTTTAACGTCTTGGTTAAATGAGGTACCAAGCCGCAATGCGTCGCCAAAAGAAGTTGGTATCATTATGGCCGGTAACGTGCCGTTGGTTGGATTCCATGACTTATTGTGTGTGTTAGCGACTGGTAATAAAGCTAAAATCAAATTGTCTCAAAACGACGAAGTACTAATGAAATACTGCGTTGCTTTATTGATTGAAGCAGAACCAGGACTTGAGAATTTTATACAGATCGCAGAAAGGGTTATTAAGCCTGACGCACTTATTGCTACTGGTAGCAACAACTCCTCACGCTATTTCGAATACTATTTTCGAGACATTCCTTGTATCATTCGTAAAAATCGCACATCTGTCGCTGTGCTCGATGGTTCTGAATCAAAAGAAAAGATGGAATTGTTAGCCGACGACATATTTCAATACTTCGGCCTAGGTTGTCGTAACGTAACCAAATTACTTGTTCCGCGAGACTATGATTTAATACCATTGCTAGATGCTACTCAAAAGTATTCTGACGTGGGGAATCACCATAAGTATGCGAATAACAATACCTATCACCGTGCCATCTTCTTGATGAACTTAACAAAGCACCTGGATACAGGTTACTTATTGGTAAAAGAGGATGAAAAATTACATACACCACTTTCCTGTATCTTTTATCAAAGGTTTGACAGTGACAACGAAGTAAACAACTGGCTGTCAGACCATATAGATGAAATTCAGGTCGTAGTTTCAGACCAAAGCGAACCCAATCATATTCCATTTGGGACAACCCAACACACCAAATTATCTGATTATGCAGATGGTGTAAATACGTTAAATTTTTTAAACAACCTCTAAAGATTTAACACATTTATATGCTTTCGTTTAAATCGATATTATACATTTGAATATATGGAACCGTTAGTTTCGACAAACTTTTTTTTCAAAGGACAGAAAGATTTTTACAGAGGGAAAATTCGTGATGTATATAACATTAACGATCAGTTCCTTGTAATGATTGCCACGGACCGGATTTCGGCCTTCGATCATGTTTTGCCAGCATCAATTCCTTTTAAAGGACAGGTCTTAAACCAGATTGCATCTACATTTTTGGATGACACTCGGCCTATTGTACCTAATTGGAAAATTGCAGAGCCTGATCCACATGTAACTGTTGGACTCAAATGTGACCCACTTCCAGTTGAAGTAGTTATTAGAGGTTATTTGGCAGGACATGCATGGCGAATTTATCGTGATGGTGGTCGTGAAATATGTGGTGTAAAATTACCTGAAGGTTTAAAGGAAAACGACCGTTTACCTGAACCCATCATTACGCCTACAACTAAGGTTCGGGAAGGCCACGACCAAGATATATCCATGGTTGAGTTACGTGAAAAACGTATCCTTAAAAAACGACAAATTGAAAAATTAGAGGAGTATGGTCTTAAGTTGTTTGCAGCTGGATCTGAAAAAGCAGCCTCGCAGGATCTTATTTTAGTCGATACTAAATATGAATTTGGGATGTATAACGACAAAATCGTCCTTATAGATGAAATTCATACACCAGATAGCAGCAGATATTTTTACGGAAATACATACGAAGAAATTCAGTCAAAGGATCAAAATCAGCGTCAGCTTTCTAAAGAGTTTGTTCGTCAGTGGTTGATTGAGAAAGGTTTTCAAGGACTTGAAGGTCAATTGGTTCCTGAAATGACACCCGAATTTGTGGAAAACGTTTCTAGCAGGTACATTGAACTGTTTGAGCAAATTACTGGAAACACCTTTGTAAAAAGGGATTACACTAACATCACCGAAACCATTAGCTCGGCAGTGGATTCATTTATTACAAACAATATGCAAGTATTATAATATTACTTGGTATTTTCGAAGTTCAGACAAGTTCTGAAAATCAAAGTTATATGAAACAAATCCTACTCACAGCGTCAAGTTTTGTCTTGATGTTAACGATTGCGAACGCACAAACTGTGTCGTCATTCGCAGGTAAAGTCAATCCAGACTACACCAAAAATTACAGTAACAATTCACCGGTTGTTGCCGATGCTTATTTCTACCAACCAGAAGGTTTGGCATGGGATAGTAAAGGTAATATGTATGTGACCGAGTCTAATAAGATCCGTCTTATTATAGGTGGTAAAGCCTACAATAGAAGTGGAAAACTAGGTGACCCGTCATTTAGCCTTGGTTATAAAAATGGTACGGGACCCGCCGCAGCTTATTATAATCCTACAGGCGCTGCTTGTGATGCAGCTGGTAATGTATTTATTGTAGATGCAGAGAATCATGCGATTCGAAAAATGTCTCCTTTTGTTAATGTTGGCAATGGTCAGACAGTGACCACATTCGCTGGTGCAAATCCTAATAGTGGTTGGGGTACTTCTGGTTATAAGGATGGAAACGGCGCAAGCGCTCGATTCAACACGCCAAAAGGCATAACCATTGATGGTAATGGTAATTTATATGTGACTGATTTTAACAACAATTGTATTCGTAAGATTTCCGCTTCTGGGTCTGTACTTACCCTTGCTGGAAGTACTTCTAGCGATTATGGTAACAAGGATGGAACTGGTTCTGCTGCTCTTTTTGACGCACCTTATGGAATCGCCATGTTAGACGCGACTAATTTAGTTGTTACAGATAAAAACAACAGTTCAATTCGCAAAGTGAACATTACCACTGGCGCCGTTACAACTATTTGTGGTGGGCTAGGTTTTAAGGATGGTAGCCTTTCCGAAGCTAGGTTCAGACAATTAACTGGTGTAGCTGTAGTGAATGGTTTAATATATGTAGCTGATCAAACTGCTATTCGAGTAATTGATATTGCCAATAACACTGTTTCAACTTTTGCTGGTTTATCTGGTTCAGTAGGAAACAAAAACGGAGTAGGTACAGATGCACGTTTTGGATTATTGAGTGGGTTGAGTTATGACGGCGCAAATGCGTTGTTCGTTACAGATGTAACAAATCATATAATCAAGAAAATCACAATTGACAACCTTGCTCCTGTGGCTGACTTTTCAACTACAAAAGAGAATATTGCAATTGATGAGGAAACTACGTTAACCGATATCAGTGGTGGTAAAAAGGCAACTAGACGTAGCTGGTTAGTAGAAAACACAACTGGTGGTACTAGCAATGTGGTTTTGGTTCAAGGAGATTACAATTCGTCTAAAGCCATTACAGTTAAGTTTACTGCAACTGGTTCTTACCGTGTTACACTCAACGTTACAAATGAGTATGGTACAGATAATGTAACCAAAACAAACATTACTGTGAGTACAGTTGGTGGTATTGCTGACGTTTCAGCCGTTGCTGGTATAAAGGTTTATCCAAATCCAGTATCGGGTGGTGTATTGAATTTACACCTCGACAATGGTAGCTTCGAACATACAACAGTTCGTTTGTCTGATTTGAGCGGTGCATTGGTTTCAGAAACAATGGTGGAATCAGGAACAAATCATACAGTAAATACGAGCAATCTTACAAAAGGTTTATACTACTTGACGTTACAAGACAAGTCTGGTATATTGACTAAAAAGATTGTAATACAGTAAGACATTATATTTAAATTAGAAAGCCCTGTGCGTCAATGAACACGGGGCTTTCTGTCGTCTAACCTTGTGTGCTTCGACTAGCCCTACAACAAAAATATCTTATTGTCAATAAATAAGCGTAACATTGCACCTTTATTGGCAGAGCGGTCACTTAAGGCATAGTGTTCGTTCAATTAACGCACGGCGGTGCACTAACTTAACGAACAGTATGACAACTTTTAAAGAGGTTGGCTTAGAAGAAGATATTCTGCAAGCCATCCAAGACCTAGGTTTTGAAACACCTACTCCTATTCAGGAAAAAGCAATTCCACAAATTATTGAAAATCAAGCCGATGTTTTAGCTTTAGCTTCAACAGGTACAGGCAAAACAGCCGCATTTGGTTTACCAGTAGCGCAAAAAATTGACGTTTCTAATAACAACGTTCAAGCGATTATTCTTAGCCCTACAAGAGAGCTATGTAGACAAATTTCTTCGGACATAGCAAATTACACCAAGTATAGAAAGGGCTTTCGCTCTATATCTGTGTATGGTGGTGCACCAATTCAGACTCAAATCCGAGACCTTAAAAGAGGTGCTCATGTTGTAATTGGTACACCAGGTCGTGTTATCGATTTGATCAAAA
>JBLHOC010000118.1:0-10183 GCA_047620825.1 Bacteroidia bacterium
CCGTTGTCATATGAGGGCGTTAACTCAATCGGCCTTAGACGACGTGGATTTTCACCTGAAAAGATTGCTGAAATACAAGAGATTTACAGAATGTTGTATTTGAGAGGCATGAATAATGCAAAAGCATTGGCTAAAATAGAAGCAGAAATGCCTGCCACAAAAGAGCGTGATGAAATCATCAGTTTTATTAAGAGTTCCGACCGAGGCATTATGAAGGGATTCCTTTCCAGATAATCCCATGTCTGTCGAGATTGAAATAAATGATATATCTAAACGCTTTAAACGCGATTGGATCGTACGACACTTTAAACACCACTTCTCCCCTTCAAATAAGATTGCCGTACTTGGTACTAATGGTAGTGGAAAATCTACCTTGTTAAAGATTATATCAGGTTTTGTTGCCACAACAGAAGGTGAAATCATCTGGAAACTGGATGGCAAACCAGTTGATCCTGCTAACTGGCATCAACATTTCGCATATTCAGCACCTTATTTAGAGTTGATCGAGGAATACACACTAGAAGAAAGTCTTGATTTTCATTTTAGTTTAAAAGCCGCAAGAAAGGATCTGGATTTAGATCAAGTCCTGATTGATTGTGGTTTACAACCACACATGACCAAGCGAGTGTCAAATTTTTCAAGTGGCATGAAACAACGTCTTAAGTTGGTCCTTTCACTTTGTTCGGATGTATCTGTTTATTTATTAGATGAGCCGTGCTCAAATTTAGATGACCCAGGGATTGAGTGGTACAGAGAAATGATAAAAGACCTTCCAACAAACAAAACCATTGTTGTTGCCAGTAACAATAAGCTAGAATACGAGTTTTGTGACATAATGGTAAACGTGTTAAAGCTGGGGTGATTTAACGTTTAATCTTCGCTACTTGCTCCAGACGTTATATTTTACGATACACCACAATGCTCTAAAACCATCTTTCCATCCAATCTTCTTCCCATCTTCATACGTCCGACCATAGTATGAAATACCGATCTCGTAAATGCGTACTTTAGGATATCTTGACATCTTTGCGGTGACCTCAGGTTCAAATCCAAAACGTTTTTCCTTTAGGTTTAACGATTGAATTATTTCACGCCTAAATATCTTATAACATGTTTCCATGTCCGTTAAATTCAGATTCGTAAACATGTTGCTCAATAAGGTAAGCATCTTATTACCTAATGTGTGCCAAAAGAATAAGATCCGGTGCGGCTTACCGCCCATAAATCTTGAGCCATATACTACATCTGCTTCTCCCTCCTCCAACGGCCTCAATAAGTCGTTGTATTCGAAAGGATCGTATTCTAGATCTGCGTCCTGAATTAACACATATTTACCAGTGGCACCTGCGATTCCAGTATGGATTGCAGCTCCCTTACCACTGTTTACAGTATGTTCCAGTAACCGAATATTTAACTTGGGGTTTGCCGCTTTGTAAGTAACAACTGCCTCAGAGGTGCTATCCGAGGAGCAATCATTAACAATAATGATTTCTTTTCCTAACTGATTCATGAGTTCTACGTCACGAACTTTATCCAAAATCAAATGAATTGTTTTGCCCTCGTTATATGCAGGGATTACAATGGAAACAGCGTTATTTGTCATGTATAAAACGGCAAATTAACATAATATGAACGACAAATCAGGTACAGGATCTAAAGTAATGATGCGACAGATTGTTCGTACAGAAGACGGTTCCACGTCACTTGAAATTCCAGATATGGATGAAATGTACCACAGTCGAAAAGGTGCCATAAAAGAGTCGCAATACGTATACATAGATCACGGTTTCAAGTTGGTGACCAAAGACAGCATTGACTTATTAGAAATTGGGATGGGTACAGGACTAAACGTCCTACTCTCCTACTTGGCCTCAGGTACAACCAACGTAAATTATCACAGTCTTGAACCTTATCCACTTATCGCATCGGAATGGCAGCAATTAAACTTCTCTAAAATTCTAGGAGTCCCAAACGACTTGATTAAAACCATTCATACCTGTGAACATAATGCAGAAACTAAGTTGTCAAAAGATTTTTCATTGATTGTAAGTCATGAAAAACTAGAGACGATTGAATTTAAGAAGACGTATGACTTGATTTATTTTGACGCCTTTGCGCCCAACAAACAGGAAAGTCCTTGGCGATTGAGTAACATCCAAAAAGTTTATGACTTATTGAATCCTGGAGGCATTTTGACCACCTACTGTTCGCAAGGGCAGTTTAAACGAAACCTGAAGGCCGTAGGTTTTAATGTTACAAACCCTGAAGGACCAATGGGTAAAAGGGAAATTACCGTGGCTTTCAAATCTGAATAGACAAAAAAAAATCCCGCTCCAAAAGGAACGGGATTAAATATTTTATTGTTTGTTCTTATCTAACTGTAAACTTCTTTGAAGCAGTGTAGTTACCAGCAGTAACAGTATATAAGTATATACCTGGCTTCAAGTTATTTGTGCTTAAAGTTTCAGTGTGACTACCTGCTGTTAACTCTGATGTCGTACTAGTGATGCTCTTTCCAACTAAATCAAACATTTCGATGTAAACTGTTCCAGCTTGTCCGATAGCAAAAGGTATGGTAACCTCTGCATTGCTTGACGCTGGGTTAGGGAAGGCATTACCCAAACCATATCCAGTTAAATCGATGTCACCTATAGAAACGTTAGGAGATGCCAATTTGAATAAGCTATAAACATGTTGTCTAGCTAAAGTTCCTGGAGGGTTGTAAGGGAATGTCCATTCTGCTGCAGGAGCGCTATAACGTTGACGGGTAAATGCAAATACACCGTGGTTCATTGTAGTGTCTGCTAAAAATGCTGGATTATTAACGGTACCTTGACGTACAATTAACGGCATAAATGAATTGATTTTTGTATCTCCAGTTACAAGAGAGTCGTTTACAATTGTATCTCCGAATTCGTAACTCATGCCCGGAATGAATGCAATGGTATAAGCAGTTAAACTAGAAGCACCAGTTGTAGATAAACCCGATTCAAATTCCATAGTTCCTGAGAATGATCCAATGCTAGAGCTATAGAAATCAGCTGTAGATTCAGATATTGGGAATTTGTATTCTTTTGTTGGGCTTTCGCTTCTGTTAAGTGCAGGCGTATATGTTGTGCCAGCCGTTCTAGATTGGTCACTTTGCCAAGTTAAGGCAGATACATCACTATTATTAAACACTTGGATTAAAATAGTATCCGTAACACCTGGATTCGCATTCATGTACTTGTAGAAGAATGCGATTGAATCAACGGTATAAGCGTTAAATCTTGACAGTGGTGGTGTTTCTGGAATTAAAGCAAAGTGCTCACTTGTTGGATCAAACATTTGACCAACGCAAAATTGCCCTACGTGTGAAGTGTAAGGGTTGCCGTTATCATCATTGAAGATTTGAACAGTCAAAGAATCAGGCATTATTGAGGTTCCAGTAAAGTACGTGTAAGCTTCTCCGTTTTCACCAAGAGCCCCCATGTAACTATACCACTCTTCAACAGCTAGTTTTCCGTGTTTTTTTAATGTTTCTTTTGTGAATTGCGTAAGGTTTGTCTCTCCTACTAATTCCTGTCCAAAAGACTTGGAACTAATTCCGTTTTCGTTTACTTGACCATTAGCCACAACTGCACCAGCAGCAATGATTCCAGTCGCAAACATTTTCGTAAATAAACTTTTCATTAATTATCCTTTTATATTATACTTTTTGCAAAAATATGCTTTCACAACAAATGTACATAACAAATTAGTTGTGATATGTCAGAATGTAGTAATCGTTGTATTTAATCAATGTCACCTAACATTGGTCTAATCAAAATATCCTCTACAACAGTTTGTTGCGGAAGGTTATATGTATTGAGGATCATTGTTGCAATCGACTCCACATTTATAAACCTAGAATCAGGCAGTTCTGTACCATTCCACGAATCTGTTCTGGTTGCTCCTGGTAACACCGCAGTAACTCTAACGCCATCTGGCTTCAACTCCTCTCTTAATACTTTAGTTAAGCCATACTGTGCATATTTTGATATACAATAGGTGCCACCATTCTTATAAGGTGTAATACTTGCCGTTGAACAGATGTTAAAAAGGTGTCCTTTGTCAGAAGCTTTTAAAAATGGAATCGCAAGTTTAGAAAAGTAATACGTTGCATTTATATTCGTTTCCATCATTGAGGCAAACATGTCATCTGACTCATCTTGAATTCTACCAGGATGGAATACACCGGCGTTATTCACCACTATATCAATCGTTTTAAATTTATCTGTGGCTTTGTTGAAAAAAGCATTCACCTTATCTCTATCTCTAACATCACAGCTTTCAACGAAATAATCCAAATTGAGCGCTAACAATTCTTGTCTAAGCGTTTCCAGTTTTTCTTGATCTCTGCCACATGAAATAATATTGCACCCTTGGTTCGCAAATGCCATTACAATTGCCTTCCCAATTCCGCGAGTACCTCCTGTGACCAAAACTGTCTTTTTGTCCATATTTATTGAGTTTGTTTCCACAATCATGGCAAAACTAGTTGATTAAATCTTTGCTAAAACTTTAATCCAATATATTTACCGCTGCAAAATATTTATTAAATGTTTAAGCACTTCGGCAGCTACTTAATATTCCTCAAACGCATGATTTCTCGACCCGAGAAATTCAGTGTCTACTGGGAACGCATCATATTGGAAATGAAAAACATCGGCGTTGGCTCATTGGCTATTGTCGCTATCATTGCTTTTTTTCAAGGTGCCGTAACCACATTACAGATTGCTTACCAATTGGTGAGTCCATTGATCGCGAGTCCAGTAATTGGGTCGATAGTTAGTGACTCGTCAATGCTAGAGCTTGCTCCCACTATTACATGTCTAGTTCTAGCGGGTAAAATTGGCTCTCACATTGCGTCCGAAATTGGCACAATGAAGGTCAGCGAACAAATTGATGCATTGGAAATTATGGGTATTAATTCTAGGGCGTTTGTTGCATCTCCCAAAATTATCGCAGGTGTTGTAATGGTTCCTTGTCTAATTATCTTTTCGATATTCTTAAGTAATGTCGGTGGTATCATTGCTGGTAGCGCAAGTGGTATTCTAACACCATCTGAATTTATACAAGGTGCCCGGGAAAGCTTTCTTCCCTTTAACCTGGCGTTCTCATTAATCAAAGCCTTTGTTTATGCGTTTATCATAACCACTGTTTCCTCCTATCACGGTTACATTACCGAAGGTGGTGCACTAGAGGTTGGTAGCAGTAGCACTAAAGCTGTTGTTTATAGTGCAGTGTTAATTCTATTTTCCGATTACTTATTAACTCAGTTACTACTGTAAAAATGATTGAATTAATTAACGTCCACAAGTCATTTGACACTGTTGAAATACTGAAAGGTATTAATACCCAGTTTGTTCCTGGCAAAACCAATCTAATTATAGGAGCAAGCGGTAGTGGAAAAAGTGTTTTGATGAAGTGTATGGTTGGCCTTTTAGAGCCCACTTCTGGTCAGATATTGTATGATAAAAGGGATTTTCATAAATTAGATAACAAGCAAACCAGAGAGGTTAGACGTGAAATTGGTATGCTGTTTCAAGGCAATGCCTTATTTGACAGCTACACCGTTCAGGAAAATATTGAATTTCCTTTAAAAATGTTTACAGACATGACACCTGCAGAGCGCTTAGATCGTGTAAACTTCTGTCTTGAACAAGTGCACCTTGAAGGGGCAAATATGAAATACCCAGCGGAGATCAGTGGTGGCATGAAGAAGCGTGTTGGAATTGCTAGGGCCATTGCACTTGATATTAAATACTTGTTTTGCGATGAGCCAAACTCGGGTCTTGATCCAGTAACGTCTCGTGTAATTGATGAGTTACTGCAGGAAATCACAGAAGAATTTCAGATGACGACCATAATTAATACGCATGATATGAAGACCGTCTTCGACATTGGAGATAAAATCATTTTTATCAATGAGGGTCATAAATGGTGGGAAGGCAAGAAAAGTGAAGTTCGGAATTCAGACAATCCAGAATTAAAGGCATTTATTGATGCCTCTTATTTTAAATAATCGATAATATGTACCAGAAATCATTGCGTTACGGCAGAATTAGCATTCTATTAATAACACTAGGCCTGTTTGCATTTACCCCTTCCGAAAAGGAAGAAGGAATGTATCCTTTAGCTCAGCTTGGTAGTCTTGACTTGAAAAAAGCAGGACTAGAAATGGCGCAATCTGATATTTACCAACCAGGTAAAATCGGATTAACAAACGCGTTAGTAAGGTTGGGTGGATGTACTGGCTCTTTTATTTCAGAAAATGGATTAATCATTACAAATCATCATTGCGTATTTGGCGCAGTGGCGTCTGCAAGTACACCAGAGAATAACTATTTAGAGAATGGTTTTTATGCCAAGAATGAGGAAGAGGAAATTAAAACTACGTTGCCAGTTCGTATTACCATGTCTTTCGAAGACGTAAGTAGCCAAGTTTTAGATCAGGTAGATCCAAGTAGCACACCTCAAGCACAACAAAAAACGATATCAGACAATATCGAACGCATCACAAAAGAAGAACAAGATGAAAATCCTGATCTAAAAATAGAGATTTCTGAAATGTTTGTTGGCAAGTACTACACCCTTTTTCGATACAAGATGTTAAACGATGTAAGGCTGGTATACGTTCCACCTAAGGCCGTTGGCAAGTTTGGTGGCGAAACAGATAATTGGATCTGGCCAAGACATAACGGGGATTTTAGTGTGGTAAGGGCGTATGAAAATGGCAAACCTTACCATCCAGAGAAATACCTTAAAATTGACGTGAACGGTACACAGGAAAATGACTTCGTATTTGTTTTAGGATATCCAGGTAGTACTTACAGACATTATCCTGCCCAATTTCTTACTTACCAAAATGATCATTTATTACCAGTGATTTCCTCTTGGTTCGACGAAAGAATCGATTTACTGAAACAAGATGCAAAAGGAGATGTTGCCAAAGAATTACGATATGCAAGTACGCTCGCCTCTTTAAGCAACACGACTAAAAACTTTAAAGGAAAACTACAAGGATTACGACGTACTGATATAATAGAGCAGCGGTACGCCGTTCAATCGAAAATGCAATTTTTTGCAAAAAACAACAGAAACTCTGCTGATGATGAGGTGATTCCAAGAATTGTTGCGTTGTATAAACGTAAGAATGAGATTGCGGATGACTTTATACTTTTAAATCAAATGTACTCGGCATCTGGTATGTTCTATGCTGCACACATGCGCAACGTGTTGAAACTGGAGTATGACAATACAGACAAACGCAAAAAAGCAGATTGGTTAGCAAACTCTGACAAGGTTATGAAAAGAGTTAAATCTGGCTATCGCGTAATTTCAACTGAAATAGACCAAAAGTTATTCGGGTCATTGGTGTATCGTGTTTATGCTTCTAACAGTGGTAGGGCCAATGGATTGTTGGCATATCTTGGTTTGGAAAATCCGACCAAAGAAGAAGTAATTGAGGCTGTAGGCAAAATATGGGCATCATCTACATATTCCGACAAGGTCAAAACGGTAGATGTGATTGACAATAAGCCACTTAAATTCATTAAGTGTAAAGATAAAATTCAAGATTTGGCAGCGATTGTTAGTCCAATTACGACTCAATTGCGCAAGGAATGGACCGAAATAAACGCAGAAGTGAATGCACTAATGCCTCGCTTAGCAGATATTAAGCAGTCGTATTTAGGTGGGAATTTTATTCCAGATGCCAATGCAACGCTTCGGTTGACATACGGTTATGTGAAAGGTTATAGCCCAAGCGATGCTGTATATAATGATCCGTATACAACACTTGACGGAATCCTTGAAAAAGCACAACCTACTGGAGACTATTATATGCCGGAAAACATTTTGGAAAAATTCAAAACGGTACATGCGAACGATAATCTTAAGCATCCTAAAAACCATCAGGTCGTTGTTGGCATCTTGTACAATTTAGATACAACCGGTGGTAATAGTGGTAGTCCAATCTTAAATGCAAAAGGTGAACTTGTTGGTGTAAACTTTGATCGTGCTTTCTCAGCAACCATTAACGATTTCGAATGGAACGAATCTTATAGCCGCTCCATTGGTGTGGACATTAGATATGTACTCTATGTAATGAAATACATTAGTGGTGCAGATGCAGTGTTGGAAGAACTAGATATTGAGCTATAACAGCTTTATTATCGAATAAAGGTATTCATGTGTATTATTGGATATAAGAAGTCGCTGAAACCCTTATTTTCGCAGTCTGTTTTAAATTAGTTGTAATAATATTAAGAATAAAATGAAGAAAATTTACCTTGTATTGGCCTTATTGATTGTTGGGTTCGGTATTAAAGCAAAAGCGGATGAAGGCATGTGGTTACCACACCTTATCCAAGGTCAAACGTACAATGAAATGGTGCGTTTAGGCGTAAAGCTAACTCCAGAGCAAATTTATGACGTAAATAATTCAAGTCTAAAAGACGCGATTGTACGTTTAGGAAGAGGATTTTGTACTGGAGAGGTTATCTCTGATCAGGGTCTAGTGTTAACAAATCACCACTGTGGTTTTAATGCAATCCAAAGCCTAAGTTCTACAGGAGAAAAAAACTACCTAGAAAGAGGTTTCTGGGCGATGAAGAAAAAAGAGGAATTAGCAGCTGGTTTTTCCATGTCATTTTTACAAAAGATTGAGGATGTAACGGAAGAGATTACCGAAGACCTTACAGACGATATGACTTTGGCTGACAGATCTGCTAAAATTCAAAAGCGAATGGCTGCTATTCAAAAGGAATACACAGACAAAGACGCTCACATTAGCGCTCAAGTAAGGGTATTCTTTGAAGGAAATAATTACTATGTATTTATATATGAAACATTCCCAGACGTAAGATTAGTAGGTGCTCCACCACAATCACTAGGTAAATTTGGTGGTGAAACAGACAATTGGATGTGGCCACGTCACACGTGTGATTTTTCAATGTTTAGAATCTACGCGGACAAGGACAACAAGCCTGCTGAATACAGCGATGACAACGTACCATACAAACCAAAGCATCACTTACCGGTTTCTACAAAAGGAATCAAAAACGGTGATTATGCCATGATCTTTGGATATCCAGGTAGTACAGATCGATACCTTACATCTTACGGTGTAGACTTCGCTGTAGAAACTGAGTTTCCAGCTCGTGTTAAGGTTAGAAGACAAAAATTAGACATTTACGAGAAATACATGTCTATGAATGAAGCCAACAAACTAAAGTATGCGTCTAAATACGCAGGTGTTAGTAATTACTGGAAAAACTTTATGGGTCAAGCCAGAGGTTTGAAACGATTGAATATTGCGGATAGAAAAAAATCGGAAGAAACGGCTTTTAATACTTGGGCAAATGCTGATCCAACTAGAAAAGCGATCTATGGTAACGTAATTCCTTTATACGAAAAGGGATTCGCGCAATTACATAAAAACAAAATGTCGCGTGTGTATTTGGTTGAAGAGGCCATTATTGGTATTGAAGGGTTGTTATATGCCTTCCGATTTGAAGCGTTGGCTATCGATACTTTAAAGGAGGAAACCAGGTCAAAGATTGCCGCACGTTTAAATGGGGCAGTTGAAGGTCATTACAAGGATTACATCAAAGAATTGGATCAAGAAGTGTGTGCCGCAATGTTGCGTAACTTCTACAACGATATTCCGAAAGATCAGCAACCTACTGATTTCTTAAAAATGGTTAGCAAATTCAAAGGCGACTTTGATAAAATTGCTGCTGTTATTTATAAGAAATCTGTTTTTGTTGACAAGGCTAAGACGCTCGCTTTCTTGGAAAAAGCAAATATCAAGAAGTTGAAAAAGGATCCAATGTTTAAGATAATGGATATGTTCATCTCTCATTACAGAGAAGTAGTTGTTCCTGGTATCCAAGCTTCAAGCGAATCACTTGCTAAAGCAAAACGGTTATACGTGAAAGGTTTAATTGAGATGAATAAGAACAGAACTTATTCTTCTGATGCGAATAGCACAATGCGTTTAACTTATGGTTCTATTAAGGATTATTACCCTGCAGATGCGGTTCATTATGACTATTTCACTACGATGGAAGGTATCCTTGAAAAATTTGTTCCAGGTGATTTAGAATTTGACTTACCTGAGCGTTTTGTTGAATTAGCGAAGAGTAGAAACTACGGT
>JBLHOC010000119.1:0-10144 GCA_047620825.1 Bacteroidia bacterium
TTATAAATGAGAATAGCTCCTTTGACATCATTGCTATCCAATATTGAACCAAGGGCTGGAACCCAAGAGCGCTTCTGACTTAATCCATTAGTGGTTGTGTCTAGATCTTCTTGGCTTTTTTCGGAATCCTGACCCTCTTGCTGGTTGTTGACTGCTTTATTCGAATTACAACCTGAAGTACAGAGTAACATTGTTACACATACGAAGGCATAAAATAGATTTTTCATGATTATTGAATTCGCCCCAAGTTAATTCATGTTTTGTAAGAAAAGGTGTGCACGCTATAAATAATTAGTGTCATGTTTTAGTTTTTGGCAATCTGTTAGTTTGGTTTGTTTGCCTACGCTACACACCCTTTATCAAATAAGTAATGGGTGCAAGGTATTGTTTGAAGGTTAAGTTTTTAGTGAATATCTCTTGGTCAAAGCGATGGTTCTCCGAGCGTAGAATAATGACTGAATTATTTAATGACAGAATGTATAGAATGAGTGAAGGAGGAATGCGTGAATTGTCTTTTCTCTAATCTCAGAACCCTAACTCCTAATGGCTAATCCCCATTGCCTTTGCTATAATGAGTGAATTTACATGTTCGATTCCTAGACCCACCCTACAACCTAATCTCCTAACTACCTAACAACCCAATCCATCTACTCAAACTCTGACAACTCCAACCAACGCATGCCTTTGTCATCCAGAATCTGAATTACATTTTCGAGTCGAGCTGCTTTTTTCTGAAGTAGTTCATAGTCTGTTGCACCACTTGCCATAAAACCTTCCAATTCTATTTTTTCTGTTTCAAGCGAAGCCAATTCCTTTTCAATTGACTCAAATTCAAACCGCTCTTTAAACGTTAATTTGGTCTTCACATCTGAAACACGCTGTTCTTTTTTCCAATCTGACTTTTCTTCAACTACAACTTTCTTTTGTACATTTTCGGCTTCTAAGTAATCCTGATAGTCTTGATATGAACCGTTAAAATCTTTGATTTTACCTTCACCCTTGAAAATAAATAAGTGATCAACCAGGGTATCCATAAAATACCGATCGTGAGATACGACAATTAAACAACCTCCAAATTGTAACAGGAAATCTTCTAACTTATTTAAAGTAAGTAAGTCCAAATCATTGGTAGGTTCATCTAATATGAGAAAATTAGGATTCTTAATCAACACCGTCATTAAATGCAATCGACGCTTTTCTCCACCACTTAGTTTACGAACTGGATTATGCTGCACGTCAGGGGGAAACATAAAATGATTTAGAAATTGGGAAGCTGAAAGTTTCGAGCCGTCTCCAAGCTCAATTACTTCGGCATGTTCCCTTAGAATATCAATTACCTTCATGTCTGGTTTAAACTCCAAACCCTTTTGATTGTAATAGCCAAAAACTACCGTATCTCCAGTATTGATTTTTCCAGAATCAGCGGTCTCAAGTCCGCATAACATATTTAAGAAAGTGGATTTACCGACACCATTTGGGCCCACAATTCCTATTCTTTCTCCATTCTTAAAAGTGTAATCAAAACCATCGATGATTTTTATATCTCCGTAAGACTTGTGAACCTTTTTGAGTTCCAATATTTTACCACCGACACGACTCATCTTTACCTGAAGTTTTAACTCTAGATCATGGTGTCCGCTTTTCGACACTGCCTCTGTTTCATGAAACTTCTGTATACGCGCTTTAGACTTTGTTCCTCGTGCTTTTGGCGCACGACGAATCCAATCGATTTCTGTTTTTACTTTTTTACCAGCTTTCTCAATCTCAATTCGATTGACTTCCTCTCGCTCGGCACGCTTTTGTAGGAAAAAGGAATAATTACCATGATGGGTGTATAGCTTACCATGATGTAATTCCAAAATCACATTACAGACATTTTCAAGAAAATACCTATCGTGCGTTACCATAAACAGGGTTAAGCCAGATCGATTTAGATACTGCTCCAACCACTCGATCATGCCAACATCCAAATGGTTGGTGGGCTCATCCAGAATAAGTACATCAGGTTCATCCAGCAAAGCAAGTGCTAAGGCCAGTCTTTTTTTCTGACCACCAGATAATGTATCGACCCTTTGTGTTTGGTCTGATATCTCAAATTTTGTTAGAATTTCGTTCAGTCTCCGTTCATAATCCCAAGCACCAAATTCGTCCATTTTAGCCATGGCATCATCTAGCCCTTTTTGATTTTTGGCAGAGTAATCATCCGCTTGGCTATCTAGGACCTCATGATAAGAAGATATGATCTCAAGCATTTCGGAATTGGCGGTTCGAATGAGTTCAGCGATTGACACATCTTCTTTAAAATCTGGTTCTTGTTCTAAGTAACCAAATCTGATGCCGTTTCTAAATACAATTTTACCTGCACTCGGCGTATCTTTCCCGGTCATTAACTTGAGCAAACTGGACTTTCCAGTCCCATTGTTTGCAACCAATGCCATCTTTTGACCTTTACTCAATCCAAAGTTTAAGTCTGAAAAAAGGATGCGTTCACCTAGGTTTTTTTCGAGATTTTCTACTGATACGTAATTCACTTTTCAAAGGTAATGATACCCTCAAACTATAAGAGATAATAATTGATGGATAATGACCTTAACTTCATTCATCCCTTTTAAAATATGGATAATAACCAACCTGTAACCATATAAAATTAGACACTGTCATTAGCCTATTTTATGACATAATCCGGTATAAATCATTTGTCAAATCAGGTATATTCGTCGGAAATAATCACCTGAATTAATACTACCTATGAAGTTCATTTTACTTATTGCTTGCGCTTGTTTCGCGTTATCATCCAATGCCCAAGGGTTAATCAGTCAAACCTCGACAAAGCCATCTACAAGCTGCGGCAGTCATGATTTAATGATCCATACCAACAATCACATCCCAGGGTTTATGGCTCAATCGGATAAAATGATGCACGATATACAACAAGTGTTATCCCATAATAAATCAACAAATGGTAAAGGTGTTTCTGAGATCAACGTCGTATTCCATGTCGTATACAATAACGCGCAAGAAAACATTCATGACAGCGTGTTTCGTAATCAAATCACACTGTTAAACAATTGTTTTCGCAGACGCAATGCAGATACAGCAAAACTGCGTTCTGAGTTTGATGAAATAGTTGGGGATTCCAAAATAGAATTTAAGTTGGCAACTCGAGACCCGTTGGGGAATCCTACATCTGGCATTACTAAAACTTCCACATCAATAAAAAATTTCGGAGGCATCTTACCTCATGGTCCAGGTGAAAATGCTAAAATATTAAAGTGGTTGAATGACAGCTTATTTATAAATTATTTCCGAATTACTGAAGACAGTATGGGTGGAAAAACTGCCTGGGACGACACGCGATATCTAAATATTTGGATTGGTGATCTTCGAATTTTTGAGCCCAACTTTAGCAACTTCGAAGAACTCGTTTATTTCGCTCTAGCTACACCACCACAAAATCATGTAAACTGGCCTGATTCAATATTTGACATAATTCCGTCGTTCAACCAAGGTGTACTCATGCATTACAACGCTGTAGGCCCCAACAATCCATCAAAATTTAAAGCGCCTTACAACGCATATAACGGTATTGTTAATACTGGGAAATTACTGGTTCATGAGGTTGGCCATTATTTAGGCCTAAGACATATTTGGGGAGATGGTGATTGCAGTTTTGACGATTATATTGACGACACACCAAAAAGTGCTGCTGCAAGCCAATACAATTGTATTTCGGCGGCCAACACATGCACCGATACAATCAACGGAAAGGACTTGCCGAATATGATAGAGAACTACATGGACTATTCCAGTGGAGACTGTCAAAACGCCTTTACAAACGGGCAAATTGCCTTAATGCAAAATGTCCTAGAAACGTATCGTAGTACTATTGTTTCAACAAAGTCGACCATGGTTGGGGGACAGTTTACGCTATATCCAAATCCGTCAAACGGAAACTTTAATGTGGAGATGCCCAATGACGTGACGTGTACGAAGTATGTTATTTACGATATTCAGGGTGCAGTTGTTTTATCCGGAGATGTAAGTAACTCAAATAGGTTCGAAATACAATTACACACAAAAAGTGGTTATTACTTTATCGAAGTCACGACTTCAATTGGTGCCTTGAACCAAAAATTACTAATAGACTAAAATGTTTAATGTATTGTGATTCAATCACTTCGGCTTTAAAACCTTCATAGACACTTCCATTTCAAAGCGTGCCACTTCCTCTTCCTCACAGATGGCGGAAACGACAATCATACGATTCACACGTTCTCCTGTTTTTTGCATTTCGGCAATCATATCCTTGAGTGCTGGGCCTTCATTGCATTTAAAATAAACTTCTGATTCGGCCCTTTTAAAATATTCGGCCTTCATTGTTTTAAATACTGGGGCTGCTTTCAGTCCTTGACCTTCAACCAAATGAAATGCTAAAAACCCACTGGCCAAATCGGCACCTACTGTCATAACAGCTAAATACATACTGCCAACGTGGTTTCTGGTACGACGTGTAAGCGGAAGTTTGACTGAAATAGATTCGTTGGACAACTGCTGTATTCTTGGTCGACAAAATCGAATCAAAGGAATCTTAAACAATCCAAACAAGAACAGCTTCCAATTGGCTTTTTTTGTTAGGTCTTTAGTCATTATTAGGAGTTACTAATTGCGCCACAACGTCCTTGACAGGTTTAATTTTATCGACATAACTTATGCTTGGACCTGCGCACCACAATGTTTTATAGGTCGCACTAAAGGCCGCTTTTTGCAAGTTTTTCATCCCCCGAATAAAAGTAAAAGCTTTCATCCATTTTTTGAACCTTTTGTTCTTATTCAGAAATCGTTCTAATCGGTTTTGACTTGTGCCAATTTCTTGTACATAAGGCGTGTTTATTACGGTACATGGACTGCCAGATAGTTTTGTGGTCATCACAATATCATCAGCTTTATAGTCCACAATGGCCTGTTTGTAATCGTTATTTACTGGTGCTTCGTCCGTTGCGATAAATATACTCCCAACAGAAACTCCATCAGCCCCTAGTTTAAGCATAGCCTTCAAGCTGTTATAGTCTCCCACCCCTCCTGCCGAAATAATAGGAATGGCACAAGTCGATTTTAATTGTGGTATTAATTCGTTTGCTGGTATATTTCCAGCATGTCCTCCAGCTTCTTTATTTACAGCAATAATGGCGTCGCAACCTAAAGCCTCCACCTTTTTAGCGTATGCCGCGGTTGTAACATCACAAAACACCTTTACCCCTGCTTTATGTGCGGCTTTTATGGTTTCCTCAGGACTTCCTAAACTGGTAATCAGGTAATCCACTTTCAAATCACAACACACCTGTAGCTGTTCTTTGTATTTAAAGTTCGATTTATTGACGATTAGATTAATGCCAAACGGTCCTTTACAGTTCGCTTTCAAATAGATGATGGCTTCTTTTAGTTCGTCTATCGTTCTATAGTTAAGCGCTGGAATTGCACCTGTAATGCCTGCAGATACTGCTTCAACAACCATGTCTGTATTACTCACCAAAAACATTGGTGCCTGAATAATTGGATATTGAATACCCATCAATTTGGTAAATGATGTATTGAACATATCAGCCATAAGCAAAGATACGTAGAATGTAGAATGTAAAATTGAGATTGGAGATTTTAGATCGAAGAATTCAGATTGGAGATTTATGATTGCAGATTAGTATACAATGCGAAGCGAGGGAGGGCAACGCAGAAATGCGGGCCAGCGATGGGGTGAATGGAAGAGGCATTGAAAAATCAATAAAAGTGCTTGCATTTTTAGTCGTAGTCTGAAATCTTTTATTAGACTTTGCATGCCTCAGACAGAGTGGGAGGATAGCATATTTCTGTGAATGGGTTTTTCTTTAGTTTTTGCCCTTCAAAAAGTAAAATGGGTTATAGGGCGATAGCCCTAATCAAAGAATAAATCTTTGGGCTTCAAAAATGAAAAACGGGTTAAAGGATTGTTAAACCCTTATTGACAACAAATAATTGCTCATTGCAAATGTCCATTGTAATTTCGTCGCATTATAAACGATACATGACAACATCTAAAAGTAGAGTGGTTACCGCTCCAACAGGAAATACATTAAATACAAAGGGCTGGGTACAAGAAGCAGCATTCAGAATGATTCAGAACAACTTGGATCCTGACGTTGCTGAACGACCAGAAGATTTAATTGTTTATGGTGGACGAGGCAAAGCCGCACGAAACTGGGAAAGTTTTGACGGCATACTAAACGCATTAAAGACGTTAGAAGACGATGAGACTTTATTGGTTCAGTCTGGAAAACCTGTTGGCATTTTACGATCACATAAAGACGCACCTAGGGTCATCATTGCAAATTCGAACCTTGTTGGGAAATGGGCCAACTGGGAACATTTCAATGAGTTAGAGAAGAAAGGCTTGATGATGTATGGCCAAATGACTGCCGGCAGCTGGATATATATTGGATCTCAAGGCATCGTGCAAGGGACTTACGAAACATACCTTTCATTAGCAACCAAACACTACGACGGCTCATTAAGAGGCAAACTTAATGTAACAGCCGGTTTGGGTGGAATGGGTGGCGCACAACCACTAGCCATAGCCATGAATGAAGGTGTTGCACTTGCCGCAGAAATGGAAGAATGGCGCGTAAAGAAACGTTTAGACACCAGGTATTTAGATCGAATGACTTCTGACATAGATGAAGGAATCGATTGGGCTGTTGAAGCTGCAAAAAACAATGAAGCTATATCAATTGGTGTTGTATGTAACGCAATCGACTTGTTAAAGCGGATGGTTGAACGCAACATCACACCTGATACACTTACCGATCAGACTTCGGCACATGATGAGTTGGTTGGATACTTCCCTGAAGGTTTGTCTGTTGAAGAGGCCAACAAACTGCGTGATGAGGATCCGGATGAGTATTGTCGTCAATCGTTGGAATCCATGTGTACGCACGTAAACTTGATGTTGGAATTGCAAAAACGAGGTGCCATTACTTTTGATTATGGAAACAACATTAGAGGTCAAGCGTTGGCTAACGGTGTAGAAAATGCCTTTGATTTTCCGGGCTTTGTTCCTGCTTATATAAGACCATTATTTTGTGAAGGATCTGGACCTTTCCGTTTTGTAGCCCTTAGTGGTGATGAAAACGATATATTCAAATTAGACGAAAAACTAAAATCACTTTTCCCAGAGAACGCTGGATTACTGCGCTGGTTAAAAATGGCAAAAGAGCGTATTGCTTTTCAAGGACTGCCATCCAGAATTTGCTGGTTAAAAATGGGTGAACGCGAAAAGGCTGGATTGGCATTTAATGAAATGGTGAGAAATGGAGAGGTTTCTGCACCAATCGTTATTGGTCGAGATCACCTGGACACTGGCTCTGTTGCATCTCCAAACAGAGAAACGGAAGCCATGAAAGATGGTAGTGACGCTGTTGCCGATTGGCCAATACTAAATGCCTTAATAAACACAGCAGGCGGTGCAAGCTGGGTTAGTTTCCATCACGGTGGTGGTGTTGGCATGGGATATAGCTTACATGCTGGCATGGTAATCGTTGCTGACGGAACGGATGATGCGCATGCAAGATTAAGACGTGTATTGCACAACGACCCTGCAATGGGCGTAATACGACATGCAGATGCTGGTTACGACATTGCGATTAAAACTCGAAAAGAGCACGGTCTAGACTTATAATTCCTGTAAAACACAAGAGCACGACTAATGTCGTGCTCTTAACTACTTTGTACTGCGTAAGTCTCCCGACTCTATGCCTACATAAAATATTAACTAATGCGAATTAGTGTCTTAAAATTTTCTTTGTTGTTTGAGTGGTGCCATTATGTGTGTACTGCACTTCAGAAATTGGCACATTGTACTGACCTGGCCTTACAATACGAGTGGTTTGTAAAAAACGGAAAAAGAAATAAATAACAGAGATAGAGTAGTAGTAATAATTTTCATAACATGCGAACTTGTATAGAACAGTATGTCATAACCGTACCAAAGCTTGTAATACTCTGACTATCAATTGACTAAGAGCTTTCTCCCATGACCCAACTTAACCACATCGTCTCTATTATGGATAATATTCCCATTTATAGGCAACATGACAAATATATTTAGGCGGTTTCAAAAAGACAATAAAACATACATTTGCGCCTCTTTATGGCTATTAAAATCAAAACACCTAAACAGATCGAAGGAATTAGAAAAAGTTCCAAGCTAGCTGCTACCTGTTTAAAACATTTGGAACAATTTGTAAAACCTGGAATTACCACAAAGGAGTTAGACACTATTGCGGCTGATTTCATGAAAGAAAATAACGCAACTTCTGCCACCATAGGTTACAAAGGACATGGTGTTCAACCGTTCAGCGGACACATTTGTACTTCTGTCAATGATGTTATTTGTCATGGAGTACCGAACGACTATGTGCTTAAAGATGGTGACGCATTGAATGTGGACGTAACAACAATTTTGGATGGATACTTTGGAGATACTTGTCGTATGTATGAAGTAGGCACCCTGAGTCAGGAAACTGAAGACTTGATCGCTGTTACTAAGGAATGCCTTCGAATTGGATTAAAAGAATGTTACCCCGGAAGTAGATTTGGTAATATTGGTTATGAAATATCAGAATATGCACACGCCAAAGGTTACAGTGTTGTCTACGAATTTTGTGGTCACGGTGTAGGGTTGCAATTTCATGAGGAACCAGAAGTTAGTCATATTGCACATAAGAATACGGGGAAACGAATGCGACCAGGTATGATCTTCACGATCGAACCGATGATTAACACTGGTAAAGCCAGAAGTAAAGTTGATCAGTCAGATGGTTGGACGGCTAGAACCATTGACGGCGGACTATCCGCTCAATTTGAGCATACCATTTTAATTACAGAAGATGGACACGAAGCGTTAACAGACGTTTTCGGAGACTATTAAACGATTCAAGAAGGATGCACAATAACGCCTTTATACTTAAACGTTATGCGGAATTCTTAAATAGTAGTTGTGTTGGAGCCGAACTCATTGATTGCGTAAGTACATCACCATCAGATATTCATTTTTTGTTTTCAGGTGATTTTTGTTTATCGATTCGATTCTACAAGCAACATACCTTTTTCATTCTACCAGAGGCCAGTCATTTTCCAAAGAAAAATGTCAATCCTCAATTCAAAAATATTCTTGGCAAAAAGCTCGCAGCCATCATACATCATTCCAACGACAGAGGTATTCGATTTAAATTTGGCCCCAACGACCTTGATTTGCATTGCCATGGTCGACGAAGTGGGTTGCTATTGTCTAAAGATTCGAATGTGCTTGATCACTTTAAAACGCACCAACCACCTGATGTACTTACATTTACTAAAAGGGAGGTCAAGTTTTGTAACGATTCTGTGTTGTTTCGGACAGAGAACCAGTTTGTAACGGAGCATATGATTACAGACTTAGATGATTCTGGTTTCTTCAAAAGCCCGGATCAAAAAAAGTCTTGGGACGCCTTTAATGCAACTCTTGATGCTGCACCCATCTACATATGTTTAAATGCAAAAGGTTCTTATGTCCTTACATTCTATCCCACAGAACTAATTATTGAGACATATGCTGACGTTGGCATAGCACAGCATGAGTTTGGCAAATTGTTTATGGCTAAAGATCGCTTTGACACTTTACAAACTGCATTACTTACACAACTCAACCGGGATATTAAAAAACTAACGTCTAGGCAAAAGAAGGTCCAAAAACATTTAGAAAAGATTACAACTGGAGATAGCCTTAAGGAAATTGCAGACATCATTATGGCGAATTTGCATTCTATTCCAGAAAGGGTAAATGAAGTGACTTTGTTTAACTTCTACTCCAATCAGGACATCGTAATTCAGTTAAAAGACAATCTTAATGCGCAAAAGAATGCCGAACGTTATTATCAAAAATCTAAGAACATCCACAAGGAAATAAAACACAACGAACAGCAACTTAAGGGTATCCAACAACAACTTAAAGGGCTAGAAAAGCAACAGGAAGAAATCGAATCCGCAACCAGTTACAAGCAAATTCAGTCGTTTGACAAAACCAAGTCCAAGACCGAAGCATCTGAAAAAATGCACCATCAACTCCCCTATCGTACAT
>JBLHOC010000120.1:0-10100 GCA_047620825.1 Bacteroidia bacterium
CGATGGATTCTGACTGGTTAAACCCGTTAATGGGATTGATGTTATCAGATGATAAAATATCAGCCATTCAACCCAAAATCATTAGCTATAATAGTAGAGAACAGTTTGAATATGCAGGGGCCTCAGGCGGATTGATTGACAAATTTGGATATCCCTTTTGTAGAGGCCGATTGTTTGATGAACTGGAAATGGACGAAGGTCAGTACGATGATCGGATGGAAGTTTTTTGGGCTACTGGAGCCGCATTGCTTGTTAGAGCCGATGTATACAAAAGCTTAGGTGGATTAGACCAAGACTTCTTTGCCCATATGGAAGAAATCGATTTATGTTGGCGGATGAAAAACGCAGGTTATCAAGTTTGGGTTGAACCTAATTCAACAGTTTACCATATTGGTGGAGGGACCTTAAACGCACATAGCCCGAAGAAGGTCTATTTAAATTTTAGAAATAACTTGATTCTCATTGCCAAGAACATGCCTAGAATGGCAGCCATTAGAGTTATTCTTATTCGTCTTCTCCTAGACGGATTGGCCGGGATAAAATTTGTTATGGACGGTGAATCCAAGTCGGCATTAATGATCGTAAAAGCGCATTGGGCATTTTTTGGTAAGGTTAAATTTTATTGGAAAAAGAGGCAATCTGGTCCGGATTTACAATCGCCAAAATCTCTAGCAGGCTTTGTAAATCTAAGTATGGTTTTTCAATACTTTGCCAAAGGCGTCACCCGATTTAGCGACATAAAAAAGCCTCCCACTAAATAGCAGAAGGCTTACAATAAATTTTTTACTGTTTTATTTGATTACAACACGCTTAACACTTGAAGCGTGTTCTGCGTTAATCAATACAAAATAAACTCCTGCTGGAACATTCGAAAGATCGATGCTTGTTGCAAGTCTATTTGATACAATGTTGCTCAATACTTGAAGCCCTTGAGTATTTAAAACTGAGATACTTACAATTGGTTGGATTGCACTAACGGTAACCAAACCAGTAGAAGGGTTAGGGAATACAGAAGAGATAAGAGAAAAATCTCTTACGCTTAATTTATTCCATTGCATAATATCAGCTATACCTCTTGGGAAAATTTGGTAACCAGCATCTAAAGGAAATGCAGATCCGTCAAATTGACCACCTATACCTAAAATATCCATAGTGTCCTTGTCTGCAGCTACTCCAACCATATCAATCACGTCTTTGTCTACACGCAGTAAGAATGTATCTGTACCATTTGTGATAGATACGTTGCCATTGCTTGGCCAAACAGTTGTTGTGTCAGCAATCCATACTTTTCTAATTTCAATAAAATCAGATTCAGTGTCTTCAGAAGGCTTCGCAACTACACGTGCAGTTTTTAGCGTACTTGATCCATTCAATTTAATGCTATCTGCAAAAATCTCAGTTAAGCCGTTGTATTTTGTAATACTTCCTCTTACTGTGATTTCATCCGTTTCATTAACAACGTAATCAGATACATCTCTAAAGTTAAAGATGTTGATTCCTGCTGTAGAGTCAATTATAGTGAACGAAACACCATTGTTTCCATCTAAATCAATACCATAAACTACACCTGTAACCTCAACTTTTTGTTTGTCGAATTTAGGTAACCAATCATTATCATTTTCTCTAACATCCTTGATTGTAGCAACCCAATAATCATCATTTTCGATATTGATAGTCATTGTTGAATCAGAAGATAAGTCAGCACCACTTGAGTTTCTTAGTGTCAACGTGATAGTTTTGTCAAGTTCCGACATAGAGTTGTCGTTAATTGTAATGCTATACGTTTGGTCAGTTGTGCTTCCCATTGGGAATGTAAGCGTGGTAGGTGTTGTAGCTGTGTATTCTGTGCCGTTTGCTGCTGTACCACCAGTGATGATAACGTCAACAGTTGCATTCGCTGTAGCAGATGGGTTTGCTATCGATACATTAACAGTTATGGCTCCGTCAGTTTCATCAACCGTCATACCGCTTTTAGAGAAACTCACTTCCGCATTAGCAGGTATGTTACAGTCAGAAGTGTGAGAACCTAAGTTGGAAGTAGTGTTTTTAGGATAAACATCCCATTCACCAGCACCTGTTGTCCAATCTTTTTGGCCAGCTTTAATAGTCTTTTTTCTAACTAAAGTGTAGTCTTTTGTTGACCCAGACCCAACCGTCCAATTCATCCGAACGTAAGACTCACCTATACGGTCAATCGTGTCAGTGCCTTTTAAAAGAATTAGGGCATCGTCACCAGTGAAATTGGCAATGTTTGGATATTTTAACAATGTATCAGCTACAGCTCCTATTGCAGAATCTGCGCCGTCAGCTGCAATAACGAAAACGCCATAAGCTGGCAAACTACCATACAAGCTAAATGAATTGGTGGCTGTACCACCATTTACGATGTTGAAAATAGAGTAGTTTGATAAATCAATTGCCGAACTCGTCGGGTTGTAGATCTCGAGGGCCTTGTTGTTCCCAGAACCTTCAATATATTCCGAGAAATAAATTTCAGTACACTGAGCAAGTGCAGAAAAGCTTAGTAAGACGGTGCTGCAAGCGAATAGGAAAATTTTTTTCATTTTACTTATTTTTTACGATTTTGATACGAATTTAGACTTTTTGATGTGTCAAAGTCCAAAAATCAATCGTCATATTCTGACCTTGAAATCATTTTTCAGATAAGTGTTTGACTAATAGCAGCTTATTCTTTTAACATTTTCTATCCATTGCTTAAGTAAGGCAGTCCATTGGTCAATTATAGCCTGACTAAAGGCGCTATTCCAATGTTTCACACGTCTTTTTGTAAATAAATAGACAATGAAACGTAAACTTGACCAATCACACAGCGCTTTAGCAGACATTGCAATGCTTTTATTGATTTTCTTTCTAGTGACCACTCAGTTTCCAAAAGAAGAAGGTATTACAACGATGCTTCCTCCAATGCATTTGCAATCTGCGTCAACTGACTATATCGAAATCGAAATCTGGTTAAACGAGTCTGATCAAGTCATGGTAAATCAACACATGGTGTCCGTAATAGACTTGTCGAAAATGGTTTATGAACAACTTGGACAAACAACAGGCAAAACAAGGGTAAACCTAAAATCACACGTAAGGTCAAGTTATACAACCTATGTTCAAGTCTACGATCAGGTAAAAAAAGCCTATAGGCTTTTATATGATTCAAAAGCGTACCAACAATTTGGGAAGTCATTTAACCGTCTTTCGTCGCAGGAAAAAGCAATGATACAAACGCAACACCCTATGAGCGTATTCGAGGGTGACTTAGTTCAATAAGTCGGTTTTGTTAACTTTGACATCTTGAGTATAAAGGAATACTCAAACTGACAAGAAACCACAAAATTGACAAACGAAGAACAGGAACAATTAGCGTCACAATTAAGAAAACCCAAAGGGAATGTAGGGCTGGAAGTAGCTGAGTTTATGAACAAAGGCAATGAGTTGCTTAATCGAAACACCATTAAACAGATTAAATCAACAGGCCAACTTCACATTGTAGAATTGGGTATGGGAAATGGGAGATTTGTTGATCAATTATTCGAACAAAACCCAGCTATAACATATTCGGGTTGTGACTATTCATGGGATATGGTTCACACCGCTGAAGACATTAATCAGAAGAAAGTTACCAACGGGCAGGTACAATTTCACCATTGCGACGCAAGTCAATTGCCATTTCAATCGAATAGCGTCGATGTAATATTTACCGTTAATACCTTATATTTTTGGGCAGATGTGGTTACCGTGTTGCAGGAGTTTAAACGCGTTTTAAAGAAGGGTGGCCAACTACTCATAGGGATTAGGCCGAAACATTTAATGGAACACTACCCATTTGTTAAATTTGGGTTTTCCTTGTTTACCGCTGATGATGTTAAAGACGCACTCAATAATCAAGGATTTCAAACAATAAGCGCATTAACCACCAAAGAGTCAGATTTTGTAACCGATGAAATTACATTTCCGCTAGAATCACTCGTTGTAGGGGGATTTAAATAAAAGTAAATATGGGTAAATCAACGACCTACTTAACGCAACACCATAAAGACTTTATTGCAAGTCAGAAAGTATTCTTTGTAGCCACGTCTCCTCTAGATGGATTTATAAACCTATCACCGAAAGGGGTTGATTCGTTCAGAATTATTGATGATACCACCATTGTGTGGCTCAATCTCACAGGAAGTGGGAATGAAACGGCTGCACATTTATTAGAAGATTCTAGAATGACCATAATGATGAATGCGTTTGAGGGAAACCCAATGATTCACAGGCTATATGGTGAAGCGAAAGCAATTCATCAAAGAGATGCGCAATGGGAATCCTATTTTCAATTGTTTACGGAAACGCTTGGCGCCAGACAAATTATTGAGATGAAGCTCGAAAAGGTTATGACGTCTTGTGGTTTTGGAGTACCCGTTATGGAATATAATCAAGACCGGACGGCATTAAGAAGTTGGGCGGAGAAAAAAAGAACAGAAGGATTGCTGCTTTATCATAAAGAAAAAAATGTGACCAGTCTAAATGGAAAACCAACTGGGTTGTTTGAGGATTAATCTATCCACCAATCAAACTCAGATGTGTTCAGTGGGAGCGATTGATATTCAAGTTTCTTTAGGGTAATAACACGCAATGGGTCAGCCCAGTATAAAACTGGAGCCGAGTCACGCTCCCAATACTTGAAGTTTAGCGTATCGGTAAATCGCTCAAGCCTAAGTTGCTTGTTTAGGGTGTCGTAAGCCAATCGGTAATCAAGTTTTGTCCCATCTACCGTTTCAGCAATGAAATACCCTTTTCGATTTATGTAAACCGCGGCCCAATCATTTTTGTTGTCTGTAACCACTGTATATGCTCCATGTAATGTTGGACGAGATTGTAGGTCGTCGTTCCAATTCTGTGTTTTTCCATATATCCATAAAGAATCCAACAATATCAACACAACAACACTTGCCTTGGTCAGATAATATACTTTAGACCTATGTACTCGAGTATTACCAGTTTGCACGTTGGTGTTTTTAGACGGATGAACCAAAAAGGCCAAAAATGGTTTTGCAAACGGGGTAAGTAAAGTTATTGCTATGCTTAAAAGGATTATTGAAAAAAGCTTTACGGAGATGTTAAATGTGAAATTGATTAAAACAATATTAACCAAGATGACAATGGCCAATAATACCCCTAATCGCAGTGTTTTTCGGAACAACAGTAACATACCCGCGACGATTTCTAAACACCCTGCAATAACTGTGTACGCATAGGAACTACCAATGGCAGACCAGTATAAGAGGTCTTTGGTAACCTGTCCCATGTAAGTATACATGATATTTGGTTCGGGCATAAAAAATTGCCATTTGAACACTTTGTTGAAACCGTAATGCAAGAGTTGATAGGCCAAATAGTATCGAAGCACTACCAAAATCCATAATTGAACACTTTGCGATAGCCTGAAACGAAATGCGTGTAGTACACTGGTAACGACCACACTAAATACAGACAATAATGAGACCAGCAGATACATGGCTTTGCTATCACTCAGTATAGTTGTGTCGATATGTGGCGAGCCGTAGACCAATCTCCCTAAAAGCCCTAGAATTGCTGCGATTAGTGGATTTAATTGTCTCTGAATGTCAGGTAAAACTTGCGGATTAACAGGGAAAAACAACATGAACCCAATGCTGAGTACAGCCCAAAATGACCAAAAGTAACTGCTTGTTAGTGGTAAGTTATGTTTGTTCGATGCGTTATTCACGATGCTCAAAACTACAGGTAAAATGAATAAGGAAAAGGCAAATAGCCTGTAACTTTTGCCGATTTACCCCGTATTGCCAACATGAGAATGCTTTGTATTATAGTAGTGTTAACTGGTTTTGGTTTTCAATCGGTTTATGGCCAGACCAAGAAAATAGCGAATGCGAGCCACAGCAGTAAAAGGGCTACTTTCGATTGGACCAGTTCAGACAATCTGGGTGCGATTATGGATTATGAAGAGATAAGAAGGTATACGATTCAAATTGATTCAAATACATCATCTGATTCATGCGTCACCATCGACACTTTAAGTCAGGATTCGCTTACTATCATTTTTGAAGAATCCCTGATAATTGAAACCAACATACCGTCCGAAACACGAAAAATATGGAAATTAAAATTTTTGAATAGGTCTCAGATTAAGGATACGGTTAAGCCAAAATCTAAACGCTCAAATAAAAAGGGGTTACGTGATGAAATAATCAATAGCCCCAAAGTGTTTCACAAAAAGGAGCAAGGGACGTCGTACAAATCATTGTTTTACCTGCTTTTACTGCCAGTAGGCTACTTAATGATTAAGAAATCCTAAAAACACCTAGGTATTCAATAAAAAGTCGGAGTTTTGTTGGTCTAAAGACCATTGTATGAACCGCTTTTTTCCATTGCGAATTTTCATTTTCGTTATAGCATTGTATCTAGTGTCGTGTCACTCTAAGCGACAGGTCGTGCATAATCAACATAAAAAACCCAAAAAGATCATTCTATTAATTGGGGATGGCATGGGATTAACTCAGATCTCAACCTTGTTTTTAGAAAAAGACAACACCAATAATTTCAAGAGATTTAAACACATTGGGTTTATGAATACACGGTCTGGGTCTCATAAAATTACGGATTCAGCTGCTGGGGCTACAGCATTTGCTTGCGGTAAAAAGACGTATAACAACTCTATCGGTATGGACATGGATACAGCCTCCGTACCAAACCTTATTGAGCTGTTCTCCGAAAGAAACTACGCTACTGGAGTGATTTCTACTTCAGCAATCACCCATGCTACTCCTGCATCGTTTTATGCGCATACTGCTCACAGAAGAAATGAGTTTGATATTGCAAAGCAATTGTTACGGTCTGATATAGATTTTTTTGCTGGTGGTGGAAACATATTCTTTAAAGACATGGGGGCTGATATGACATTATTTAATTGGGATATCGATACCAATGCAAGTCAGAATTGGGAAAATGTTTCGTTTAATCCAGCTCATAAATATGGATTCTTGCTGTCGAACAAAGGCATGTCAACCATGGAAACTGGTCGTACTAATTTTCTACCTGATGCAACGAAAGCTGCCTTGAGATATGTGGGGAAAAGCAAAAGTTTTATTATGGTAGAAGGATCTCAAATTGACTGGGGCGGTCATGCCAATGACTATTCGTATGTGTTAACTGAAATGCAAGATTTCGATAAAACAGTTGGAGAGGTGCTTGATTACGCAGAGAAAGATGGGAACACTTTAGTGATTGTTACGGCTGATCATGAAACAGGCGGCTTAACGTTAAGCGGAGAAGACTACAAAGACAAGGACGGAAACATAAGAGAAGATTACGATAAAGTTAGTCCGACATTCAGTTCAGGTGGTCATACTGCTGTACTCATACCTGTATTCGCTTATGGTCCAGGCTCACACCATTTCCAAGGATTTTACGAAAACAACGAAATCTTTAACAAGATTTTGGCTTTAATGAAATAAGCTATTCAGTTTGTTTTAAGGTTTGTTGAAGACGTTGGTTGTTTTAATAATCTCCCTCGCGTAAGTCTTGCCTCCGTAATTTGCGATTGACATCGTTATCTTGTAGTCCTTGCTGCCATCATTCAATTCTGAAGTCAAAAAATTCATCATTGAATTTGGTTGTTCAGAATCAAAATAGAGACAGTTACGTACACGTAGCGTATTGAGCTCAACGTTACTCTCATTTGCTGCGGTTCTTAGTTTTTCGATGTTTGACATAAACCTAGTGGTTAGGTCGTCAATCATAACTTGCATTTCTTCATCGGTTTTACCACTTGCTGCTTTACCGGAGATGGCTCGAGCAACTGCGATTGTTGGAAAATGTTGGGACATTTGATCTACCGAACCCGATTGTAGTGTAGACAGAAACGATTCACATATTTCACCATAAGTCATTTTAAGCCCTTGTTTTGGCTCTTGTACAACTTCAATATCCTGAACAGGTTGAGATGGGTCAACCTCAGCAACAGGTTCTTCCTTAGGTTCTTCCTTAATTTTTGTCGGGTCGTCACCTTGGTTCTTTTTAAACGAACCACAGGAAGTAAGACTTAAAAATATGATGGATAGCGCTAATAGTTTCATATCTCAAAAATAGCAGAAATTGTTCCAGAACAAGTTGGATTGATTTTTGATTTTATACTAACAAATAGTCCAGCGATTATGCACAAATGGCATACGTGCTGGAGTTCTAAGAAATTCGGATTCAATTAAAGCGTATAGATTATGAGACAAATACTTTTACCAATTATGACAGTTTTAACCATGTTGCTGTTAAGCAACGGTTGTTCAGACGAGACAGAGATCCAAGGAAATGACCCAAGAGCAAGCGTAGCTTTTGATTTTTGGGCTGGCGCAAGAAATGTGGAAGTGGATGGTGAAATATTCAACGACGGCAACACATACATCGAACACATTGAAATTGAAATACTGCTTTATGACGAAGTGGGTCAATACATTAAATCTGCGTATCAAAGTTTTGCAGTTGATTTACGACCTCAAGATAGTTTTATATTTACTTCAGATCTCCATGAATACGAGATCTATGATGTCGATGTGCTCATCACGACATTTTGGTAAATAATTACTTTCACGGATAGGGAAACACTTTATATCGTTGGCATGTTACCTTTGCTAACACAAACAAACAGTATGTTCGGACTTTTCGGAAAAATCTCAAAACGACCAGATTTTTGGGTTGATTTAACATCCATCTCAGAATTAGATGTAGTGGCTAAAGATTCTTTTAATCAGCCAGTAGTGCTTTTTAAACACAGTACAACGTGTAGTATCAGCGCAATGGCAAAAGCTAGGTTAGAATCTAATACAGATGAACAATCGCCTAAAATCTATTACTTAGACTTGCTATCGTATCGCGACGTATCAAACGAAATTGCGTCTAAATTTAAGGTCCGTCACGAAAGTCCACAAGTACTTTTGTTAAAGGATGGTACTGTACATTATCATGCTAGTCATGGTGGTATTAACATGAACGAACTTGTTATGAACGCAAAATAATGGAGTTAATCACAACGCATATCGCTATGACCAAAGACATGGGGGTTCATGGCAACTTATTTGGTGGTATCATGATGGCGTGGATCGACGAAGCCGCGTCTGTAATGGCTTGTCAAACGTGTCACTCTCCTAATATGGTGACACTTAAGATAGAAGAACTTCTTTTTCAAAAGAAAGTCAAGGAAGGATTTTTAATTAAAATCTTTGGAGAAGTTGCTGAAATTGGAAAATCTTCCATCACAATGACCATTGAAGCTCGAAAAGAAAGTGTTTACAGTGGAGAACAGGATATTGTATTCACAACACGTGTAACATTTGTACGGATTGATGAAGGTGGTGATCCAACTGCAATCCCTTCTCCGGTCAGAGAAAGGTACAAGCATCTTAGCAAGTATAAAACCTAGAAGCACGCGCTTCGTGTTTTCCTTTTTTTACAATACTTTTGAGCCCAATTATTACAATTGATTCACAAACAATAAATTATCTCATATGTCCAACACAGAACAACTTAAAAATACGTCTCTCACACATGTTCATGAAGCGTTAGGGGCGAAAATGGTTCCTTTTGCTGGATACAATATGCCTGTGCAGTATACCAACTTGAAAGAAGAGCATATGGCTGTTCGAAATTCTGTTGGCATGTTTGATGTGTCGCATATGGGCGAGTTTTTGGTAAAGGGTGAAGGTGCAACTGCACTGATAGAATGGATTACATCCAACGATGTTGGAAAGATGGTTGATATGCAAGCACAATACAACTGTTTCCCAAACAACGAGGGAGGTATTGTGGATGACCTTATCGTTTACAAATGGAACGATACAGAATATAATCTAGTCGTAAATGCAAGCAACATAGAAAAAGATTGGAATTGGGTGGTCGCCCAAAATGAAGCCAAGGGTTTTGGTGCTGAACTTCAAGACATGTCTTCGGATTTATCTTTATTAGCTGTTCAAGGGCCAAATGCTCAAAAACTTTTACAAGGTCTTACTGATATAGATTTAAGTGCAATAGAGTTTTACCATTTTGGTGCAGGGTCTGTTGCAGGTGTTGAT
>JBLHOC010000121.1:0-10082 GCA_047620825.1 Bacteroidia bacterium
GTATGTTGTTTACGATTAACAACTCTCCATTCTTTGGTAAAGAAGGGAAATTCGTAACATCACGACATCTAAGAGAGCGCTTGATGAAGGAGATTGAAAAGAATCTTGCCATGAAAGTTCAGCTGACGGATACAGAAGATAAATTCGTTGTTCACGGTAGAGGAATTCTTCACTTAAGTGTATTGATCGAAACGATGAGACGAGAAGGTTACGAACTTCAAGTTGGTAAGCCACAAGTTATCATCAAGGAGATAGATGGAGAAAAGAAGGAACCATACGAAACACTTGTTATAGATGTACCAGAAGAGTATTCTGGGAAAGCCATTGAATTAGTGACTTTGCGTAAAGGTGAGTTGTTGGTCATGGAACCAAAAGGCGATTTGCAACATATTGAATTTGATATACCATCAAGAGGTATTATCGGATTAAGAAATAACATGATGACCGCGACTGCTGGTCAGGCCATCATGGCACACCGTTTAAGAGGATATGATTCGATTAAAGGAGATGTTCCAACACGAGCTAAAGGATCTTTAGTAAGTATGGAACAAGGACAAGTATTGGCGTATTCTATTGACAGAGTTCAGGATCGAGGTAGATTCTTTGTTGGGCCTGGTGACAAGGTGTATAAAGGTCAAGTGGTTGGAGAACACTCAAGGAACACTGACTTAGAGTTAAATCTAATCAAAGGCAAAAAGATGTCTAACGTTCGCTCGTCTGGTACTGATGACGCGGCCAAAGTTTTCCCTAAGGTTGAGTTCTCATTGGAAGAATCAATGGAATACATTAAGGAAGATGAGTATTTAGAAGTTACGCCTTTGAGCCTTAGAATGCGGAAAATTTAATTCGTAGCTAGAGTACATAAAAAAAGGGAGTCTCAATGAGACTCCCTTTTTATTTATCAAAAAATTAAGATTAGTAGTTAATTGGTTCCAACCTCAATTCCATTGTTTTTTCTTTTTTGAAAAACTCGATGATGAGCACATACCCAGGTTTTGCTGGCATAAACCAAATGCTACTGGCTTCTGTGGTTAACAACAATTTATCTGCCGTGTATTCCTCTTCACCTTGAACGTAACTAATGAAATGTGCCACTGCTTGTTTGCGCATTTTACCCTTTACTTTTTCAACATCAACATAAGAAAACGTCACAAGCGAATTGTCGTCATTATTTTGTGTAAAGGAATAATTAAATAATCCTTCGGCCTTCAGAACCTTAGCAAGCAAGTGTTGACTCACCATCCCATACCCTTGAGGTAAGTTTACTCTAGTTTCTTTCTTGTCGTGGATATCAACAGCAGATAATGTGTAATCAGCTCCGATTTCGATCACAATCATTTTACCTAATTTAATTTCCATCGAACCCGCATCTGTACTTACATTTCCAGAACTAGCAGCAAGCATTTGTAAAGCAAGGCCACCAGCACTAACTTGTTTTCTGTACTGCTCTCCAATTGCCAGAATCTTACCATCTGCCGTTTGAATGATTTTGTGAAAATAAACGTAGTACTTGCCTAAGTCCTTCTTTTCAACAGGACTTAACATACCCCCTATATCGCGACTCCAAGAAATGAAGTCTTCTGATACTTCGGAACCATCGGAATTGATGACTTTAATGAATACACCTTTACTATCGCTTTTCATGGACTTATCCTTGATGTCATAATATTCACCCAATATCACAATTTCATCTTCCTCTTTCTTATAGGTCGCGTTGTGTGCTAACAAATTATAACGTGAGGTTTGTAAAGGGATTCTAAAATCTTCTTCCCCAGTGGTTGAAATTCCTGCAAGGTCAAAAGTGTAATCTCGTGACATGATACCTTTGGATTGTGATACTTGGATCCATATTTGGTCGTCACTATTCCCTAAATATTCCCCCATTTCAATTTTCATTTTATTGGTTGGGGTATAGGTCCAATCGATTTCACCGGAATTGGTTAAACCTTGAATGGAGTATTTGTATTGTTTGTCTTTGTAATTGTGGACGTCGATAAACAATTTTTCACTAATAGCTTGAACATTCGTGTTTTCCTGGTCGGTGCTAATTGAGTTTACATATCCTGAAATTTCATGTTTATTCGCTTCACGTGTTTCTTTAGCGGATAGGTTCCCTGCTGGGTCCATAGTGCGATATGAAACCATCTTAGACTTGGTGTCATAAAATTTGAAAAGGATATTCTTCTCGTTATAGGCCGCTTCCATCATGTAAGTAGTTTTAGGCTCTACGATTTTAGCAGTTGATTTTTCCTCCAGATTTTCGTTTAGTATTACAATTTCATACGCATTGTTTTTCCTACTTATTTTCTCAGAAAAGTAAAAGTAGAAATAACCTTTGATAACATTGCCTTCGACAATCGTTCCTGAGTTTTTCAAACCTCCTTTGGCAACATCCGTGAAGGAATAGTTTTGAGCCTGTACTAAGGTTACTAATGATATGCATAGTGTGGTAATAGTGGCTTTTAAAAGTGTTTTTAATTTCATAAATTTTATGTTAATGTAAATATTTAATTTCTTTATAGTATTTACCACTTATGTGGTCAAACCTAGATAAGTATTCAGCTTTATAATCTGCTAAGGCATCTTTATCCCCTTTACAGTATTCTAGTTTAATCAAAGCATACAAATACTCTTCGCCGTCAAATGATTCGTCATAAGACTCCATTGCCAAATCGTAAAATGTATTTACAAAGTCCTTGTATCGCATGCCAAAAATCATACTAGATAAATCATAGTGTGCTTTACCCATAGAGTCGTTGGGGAAACTAAAAACATGTCCGATGTTATGAATTTTACGAGCATAAACCATATCGGATAAGGCGATAAAACTCGTTTTCTTAAGATACTCATTGTCATCGCCAGATTTTTGATGATTCCATATGGTTAGCAGTGCCAGGTCGATTCGGTCATATTGGAGATAGCATTCGATTATGAAGTATGTCAACTCCCTTTGAAAACCTAAAAAGGAGGTTGTCGGGTCGTATGTTGTTTTAAAGCTTTCAAACGAATCAGTGATTCCAATTTTAGCTGACATTAAGTAAAATCTATGAGAGCAATCTGGATGTGTTTTAATGGAATCTAAATCTAACCAAGTGTCAGTATTTGAGGCATTACCAAGTAGATCGCTAGTTT
Source organism: Bacteroidia bacterium (assembly GCA_047620825.1). GTDB lineage: Bacteria > Bacteroidota > Bacteroidia > NS11-12g > UBA9320 > UBA987. The sequence continues at coordinate 3,133 of JBLHOC010000121.1, forward strand.
TATAATGTACAGGTGGGATATTAGTAATTTCAGAAATGTCAATATCGTAATTGTGTTTTCCTGATATTTGGTCTAATATCTGCAAGGTCGTTAGCGCTTCTTTGAGCTCAAATCCAGCATTTCGAAATAGTATTAAACCCAACGAATCCGCTTCAATCTCTAATGATCTACTGTGTTGTCGAGTCTCGTATAACTTAGACCGTAATAGCTTTTTTAACTGTGTTGTGTGGTAGTATTCAGATTCAGCGATGTCCGTAATCTCTTTCTCAAATTCTTCAGAATGCAAGTCTTGTAGTAAGGTAATGACTTTCCTTTCAAAGTGTTTAAGAATATAATGCGCAAATTCATGACATAAGATAAACGCCAACTGGTCTTCATTCTCTAAATATGGAATAATACCTGGATTGATGACGACGGTTCCTTCACCGATACTAAAGGCATTTGCCCAAAAATAGCTACTCATTACGGGGCGTATACGGCTGAAATCGTAGTCTTCATTATTGCTGGCGATTTTATACGTAACGTTTGATAGATAGTTATTCCAGTCTTCATGAAAGAAAAAGTGATTGTAGTTGGCTAAGTGAATTGAACTTTTATATTTCGATTTATATAACCTATCTATTTCCGAACTGTATATTCCGCTCGTTTCCCTCCTCATAAGACGAACATTCATTTTTAAGTCCATTTTATACGATTCTTGAAGGTCTAGGTCGTTTTCTGGTGGAACATACTCATCTTGAGCAAAGATGGAAAAGGGACTGAGAACCGTAAAAAGTATGAAAAACTGTTTTATTAATTTGGTCAAGGTTTGATGACGTTTGATTTTAGCAAATATAATGGTTTCAGACAATAAGATGACTTAGCAATACCAATGCGACAATAAACACGAAGGTCATTTTGAAATGTTTAAAGTCATCCGGGGTATTCTGGGCTATGACCGAATATATTTTAACTTCGCATCCAATATTATAAGTATGAACGTTAGAGATCTTGAACCAAAGGCAGTTTGGAATCATTTTGAAGATTTAAATGCGGTGCCTAGAGCATCCAAAAAAGAAGAAGAAGTCATTGAATTTGCTAAAAGCTTTGGCGAAAGACTTGGATTTTCAACCTATGTCGACCACGTGGGTAATGTCATCATTAAAAAACCAGCTACGGCCGGAATGGAAGACCGTAAAATGGTTATCCTCCAAAGTCATTTGGACATGGTTCACCAAAAAAATGCCGATACAGTTTTTGATTTTGCTACACAAGGTATCCAGTCTTACATCGACGGGGAATGGGTAAAAGCAAAAGGAACAACGTTAGGGGCAGATAACGGTATGGGCGTTGCTGCTATCATGACTTTACTAACATCTACAGATATTCCTCATCCAGCACTAGAAGCATTGTTTACCATTGACGAAGAGACTGGTATGACCGGAGCAATCCATTTAGAACAGGGTAAATTAGATGGGAAGATATTGTTAAACCTCGATACTGAGGATGACGATGAATTCTCTATCGGTTGCGCTGGTGGAATAGATACCAATACGACAAAGCAATACAATGAAAGCGCAGTTAGTGCTGGAGTTGCCTATAAAATTACAGTGAATGGCTTAAAAGGCGGACACAGTGGTGTTGAGATTAATCTTGAGCGTGGCAATGCCAACAAGATTATGAATCGCTTAATGCACAACTGTGATGCATTTGGTTTGCAGATTGTCGCCATTGATGGTGGCAGTTTGAGAAATGCTATTCCACGAGAAAGTTTCGCAACTATAGTTGTAGAGAGTGCTGATTATTTAGCGGCTATTCAATCAACGATTGACGGTATAAAATCCGACTATCAACATGAAGAGCCGAATATGAATATCGAGTTCGAAGAAGTGCCGTTGCCAAGTGCAGCTTTATCTGTTTCTGATTCTGTTGAATTGACTACAGTCATTTACGCCTGTCACAATGGTGTATTTTGTATGAGCAGAGCGATTGATGGATTGGTGGAAACATCAAGTTCATTGGCGCGTGTTGTTCTGAAAAACGGTGAATTCGTTACTCAAAGCTTACAACGTAGTTCGTCTGAATCAGGTAAAATGGATGTAGCCAATACAGTTGGGGCGCCATTTAGATTAGCTGGTTGTAATGTGGATCAAGGTGGAAGCTATCCAGGTTGGACACCGAATCCAAATTCTGAAATTTTAGATTTAATGGTGGCTAAATACGAAACCTTGTTTGGTGAAGCGCCAAAGGTGAGTGCCATTCATGCTGGTTTAGAGTGTGGTTTGTTAGGCGAACGTTATCCTGGTTTGGATATGATATCGTTTGGTCCAACAATTAAAGGTCCACACAGTCCAGACGAACGCGTACATATAAAATCTGTTGAGAAATTCTGGAACTTCTTGGTTGATATATTGAAAGATACACCGAAAAAATAATGCGTTAATCCTATAGTGCAACATTGCATTGATGAATTAATAATGCTCTATTTCCGACGTACTCGGTTGAACGAGCAAACAGAATGAAGATATTTGGCTACAAAATAGAAACTTTTGTTTTAGCGTTAATTTCCATTATCGCTTTTTGTGGATTTTATTATATCGCGTCTTTGTCACCTGGGGTTGAAGGGGGCATGGATAGTTACAACCATTATCTAATTTCTAGATTTTCGTGGGTGCACCCTAAAGAGCTTTTGCTAGATCAATGGGGGAAGCCACTTTATAACATATTGGCATCGCCGTTTGCTCAATTTGGGATGATGGGTGTTATTGTGTTTAACATCCTGCTCTTGATTGGCAGTTCGTGGTTGGTGTATTTTACTGCCAAACAACTGCACTTCAAATTTGCTTGGTTTGGTTTTATCTTATGCCTGACGAGCCCAATTTGGTTTGATAATACGATTACAGTTCTAACAGAACCATTAAGTGCTTTCTTGTTAATACTAGTGGTCTATTTGTTTGCCAAAGAGCACATTCTAACTGCGGCCATTTTAGCTGGATTCTTACCTTTTGCTCGGTCTGAAGGTTATGTGATCATTGCGGTCATAGGCTTTTACTTGTTTTTTGTCTTAAAGAATTATAGAGCATTCCTCTTGTTGTTAGCCGGATCTGTTTTTATGAACTTTGTTGGTTGGATGGTTGAAGGGAATCCGCTTTGGATCTATGATACAAATCCGTATATCAAATACCAGATTGAATCAACCCTAAAAAAGGAAAACATCTGTGGTAGTGGAACCCTGTTGCACTATGTAAAACAATTGCCTTATGTGATGGGTAAAACGAGGTTGGCCTTGTTTTTTGCAGGTACCTTAATGGTTGTTGTTAGATTTATCCAACAACCCAAACTTAAGTCTAACCGTATATTGTTTTTTCTTGGATTGGGTATTTACGGTTTGTACTTTTTTGTGCATACTATCATTTGGTACAAAGGTGCCATGGGCAGTTGTGGTTATGCTAGAGTTCTAGTGGTTATTGAACCAGTCGCGGCACTGGTTATGCTTTTTGCAGCTGAGGTCATATTAAACTGGTTTTTGAAGATATTTAGAGGCACAAAGCAACGCATCATATGGCTCATGATCCTTCTCGTTACAGGATATATGGTGTATGAACCGATAAAGATATACGGACACAAATACCCCATCGATATCAGCGACGAACAGAAACTCTTTGTAGAAACTGCAGCATGGTTTAACGAACAACCATATGAGGATCGCATGAAGTATTTCTTGTACCCTTACTTTAATATCTTGACCGATATTGATCCAAAGGATACAGAACACTTTATAGAAATGTGGAGTTTTGATATTCGATATGCGCCGGTGGGTAGTATCGTGATTTGGGATGGACATTTCGGACCCAATGAAGGCAACGTGCCTTTAGAATTGTTACAAAATCATACTGATTTTGTTGAAATCAAATCTTTTTATCCTGATAAAGCGTTTAAAACATTGAACGATTATAATTTTGAAATACATGTTTTTGAAAGAACAGGTAGCTCATTGTTAGAATGAAAAAATATAGAACTATGAAAAATTTATTATTTGTCCTTATTTCCTTAGCAGTATTGGCTGGTTGCGATGAAGATCCACCTGACGTAAAAAAAGACGCTCCAGCAATTGAGATAAATATTCAGCATTTATGGAATGGAGATGCATTTACCTTGAACAATTGGTATACAACGGTACAAACGGATAGTTTCAAGCCGACGACCTTAAACTACCACATCAACGATATATTTTTAGTTGAGGCTGACGGTAGCGAGACTCAGGTTACGACATGGGAGTTGGTTAACTATGAGCAAGACGGAAATAAAAAATTGACCTTGTCTGGTGTTGAAGGGAAGACCTTCACCAAGCTCAAATTTACATTAGGTGTTGAAGATTCATTGGTCAATGTAAATGGCGAATTGAATGACGACTTTACTGACCCAATGTATTGGGGAATGGCCATGGGGTATATCAACTTGAAACTGGAAGGCAAACGTATGAAAGATAGCGTTGAAAGCGGTGTGTATTTCCATATCGGTGGTTATGCTGGTGCAGATCAAACTGCAAGAAATATAGAACTGGATCTAACGTCTGATGTTTCTATGGTGTTAGGAAAAAACATCGCAACGTTAAATGTTGACATTGAAGACTTTTTTCACTCTCCAAACCCAATTTCATTGGATGCACTAAACGATGTTCAAGTCACTGGTAGTGATGCCGTAATGATTGCTCAGAACTGGGACTCTATGTTTTCGATGGAATAGAATAGTCAATAGCTTTAAACACTGTCTAACCACATATGGTGTGCCATCTTAAAGATCTTGTGAGATCTAATAAACGAATGATTCTATCTCCGCGTCAACCTTTTTTCCCTATTATAAAATATTCAGGTAGTCCGGATATCATTTCGAATTTACAACATCGGTTTGCAGTTTAGACCTTGTCTTTCGAGTGCCAATTGAATATGGTGTTCTCCTACATATTTAGATTCCACTCTTAAAACATTATCAATATCTTCTGTGTCCACAGACCACTTCAGGATAGATGGCTCGGCGTTAAGTGTTTTTGATACTATGTCTATTTGATGCATTGTCTCTATGTCTGTAACATAAATCCAAATAGATTTCTGTGTTGCGTTTGTGTCTATATTCATGATCTAAAATTGTAAACGCGGTTGTCTTTTTCGGCTTTTTGATCCTTTACTCGTCCGTAAAGCATACCAAATAAAAGTCCGAACATCATACCTGTAGATAATCCAGTGCTTTGATTGAATACTGCTGAGCCAATAGAAAGACCAAGGACCATACCAATCGACATATAATAACTGGTGTAGAAGCCTTTGTGTCTATAATCAAATTGGCTATTGACAAATCGTTGCAATTTTCTAAACTGTAGATTTAGTTGCCTAGGACTAATCTCATTCGCCTCAGAGAATGAATAGTTGTGAAGTTCGTTTTGAAGAGACGTTTCTAGCTCATAGGTCGTTTTAGAATCCTCAACAAACTTTAAAAGAATAAAAAGCTTTTTTTAAGTTTTCTTCTTTCGAAAATGCATTGAACGCTCAATGAGAACAGTCAAGTCGTCGCTTTTTAATATTGTTTTCATAATATGTTTATGTGGGGTTCATTGATACAATAACGTTGCCTCTTTTTCGACCGGTATCAACATACCTGTGGGCTTCTTGAATTTGATCCAATGGGTAAACTCGATCAATAATTGTTGTTAGTTTTTTGGATGCGAGCATATCTCGAACTTGGATGAGATCACGCATTCTCTGTTCTTTTTTACGTATGCCAGTGGCAGCAAATTTTAATTTCTTCTTTGTGAATGGAGATACAAATAGCATGTTTGATAAGGCCGATAAGCTTAATACTGGAGTCAAGAAGACACCATTTGCGCTTAAGTGCTTTTTGGATTTGAAGTATGACAATTTACCTACCGTATCAAAAATCACATCGAATGTCTCGGAACTGTTTTGCAATTCATTCTTTGTATAATCCAACACATTATCGGCTCCTAAATCTCTAACTAGCGCCTTATTTCTTGAACTACAAACCCCTGTTACTTCTGCGCCATAATATTTGGCAAGCTGAATCGCTGCAGTCCCAATACTACCCGAAGCACCATTGATTAAAACCTTTTGCCCCTTTTTAATGTCAACTTGGTCGGTGAAGAAAGCGAGTGCGGTACATGCCCCATCCAATATTCCTGTGGCCTCTACTGAGCTAACATTTTCGGGTTGGTGTACTATCAACTCATCGAACGCTAAACATATGTGCTCTGCATAGGCACCACAATCTAAACCGGTTTCAGCCATCACTTTATCTCCTGCTTTGAAATTGGTGACTTCAGATCCCACGGTTTCAATAACACCTGAAAGGTCCGTTCCTGGCGTTTTGATTTTAGGTTTTGTTAATCCAATAAACAATCGGCCAACGTATGGTGTACCTTCACGCATAAAGGTACTTGCCGCTGTAATCGATGTTGCATGAATTCGAATAAGGACTTCGTTTGATTTTGGAGTTGGTTTCTTTAAGGTTTTAATTTGAAGAACCTCAGGGCCTCCATAACTTTTTGTTATTACTGTTTTCATATTTCTGGGTTTTAATATGAAGCAAAGTTGTGGTGTTTGAACCTTCGAGTCGTTCCAGTTTATAAATCGGAACAAATTTGAAAATCAGCAGTCATTTATTGAGTTGATTCCAGTACGCTTTTGGCGTTAGTCCCAATTTCTTTTTAAAAAAGGTATTGAATACCGTCTTAGAGTTGAATCCACTATCATAAGCCAGTGCCAACAATGTTAATTGATGTGCTGTATCCGAGCCCAGTTTCGATTTAAAATCATCCAATCGACAACTATTAATATAATCTGCAAAATTTTGCCCCAAACCTTCATTTAGGAGTTGTGACATGTGATTTGGTGGTAGATTCATGTATTCAGCAAGCGACCGTAAAGAGAGTTCAGGGTTCAAGTACAACTTATCATCAT
>JBLHOC010000122.1:0-9818 GCA_047620825.1 Bacteroidia bacterium
ACACATCAACAAGGATTGTATTTTATTAGTGATGACCTCATAGAAGATTTTACGGGCCGGGTTTTTAAAATCATTTCAAAATTGGAGTGTAACTGGAAACAGATAAAAAAATATCTTAAGTCACAAGGTTTATCCTCCATACAGATTACGCAGCGTCATTTCTTTGACGATGTAAAAACAATACGTAAAAAATTGAAAATAAAGGAAGGCGGAAATACCTTTTTGCAATTCACTATTGACGAAAACGGCAACGCGCTGTGTTACTACACAAAGCTGTGTTTATAAAGATTTAATGTAAGCCTCAATGGCTGCGGTCATGGACGGAGAATCCATCGTTGGTGCAGGAATATTGTTTTGTAAGTCAGCCGCTTCAATAGCCTTATTTGTTGACGCACCCCATCCAGCAATTCGAGTATCATTTTGCTTAAAGTCAGGAAAATTGTCGAACAAAGATTTAATATCAGCAGGGCTAAAGAATGCAATTACGTCATAATATACTTCTTCCAAATCGCTCAAATCAGCATTGACGGTGCGGTACATAACAGCCTCCGTAAACTTCAGCTCATTGTCTGTTAAGAAAGTAGGTATTGAAGGTTTACGTATGTCGGAGCAAACAAATAAATAACTCTCCTTTGGATGCGTTTTGACTAATTTTAAGAATTCTGGCTCACGCCCTTTTCCGTAAAACATTTTACGCTTTCTTAAAACAGTATATTTCTGTGTATAAAGTGATATCCCTTCATTGATGCAGAAATATTTCATTGTGTTAGGAATTTCAACCTTAAGCTCCTCCACACATCTAAAGAAATTGTCGACAGCGCTTCTTGAAGTTAGAATGATCGCAGTATGCTCTAAAATATTTAACCGTTTTTTCCTCAGCTCTTTTGCAGGAACTGGTTCCACTTGAATAAAAGGACGAAAATCTAGCTTTAGCTTATATTTTTCAGCCAAGGCATGATATGCAGTCTTCTTATCCCCTGGGTCTGGTTGGGATACTAAAATACTTTTTACTTTCAAGATTCTTTACTAGTGAACACCAACATCAATTAACTTTCCGATAATCAATAAGGGTGTTATTTCAAGGGCGCAAAGATAGATAATAATATAAATTTTTGCGAATGGAAAGTATCGATAATATATCATACCGCTTTTTACTAGGCGCCACACTACGAAAACAGCACATAACAATAATAATAGTATCCCTATTCCCCCTTTAATGGATTCAACTGGAACGTAATACCATGCTACGATTAAAGGAAAAATGAGAAGCGTAAAAGCATATAACATCCCAGACAGCCCAACAACCATAAGCTTAGCTAGGTTTTCTGATTGCAACACGATTCCTACCAAATAGTGGATGAAATATTTAACCGTGTATACCAACAAGACGGCTAGAACAAGTAAAAGAAAAAACCTAAAGTCATGCTGCATGGCCGTATTCAAGCGAAAAGGTTTAGTGACAAATAACCCTAAAGCAACTATTACAGCACTTACGAATGCTTGAAGCATTAATATCGAATTTATGGTAGCCTCCTTATCTATTTGCTCATATTGATTATTGATGTTTGAAAACGCGATCACGAGGGACAACTTATGCTGTGGCAGAGCTAAAGCGCGTATTAATCCGATTAAAAGCAGGATGCAAACGGCAATTATGAAAATCCAAGGATATGCTCCAACTTTTCTTGCTTCGACTAAGGGTGGAACCACGTCCAAATAATCAAGTTGAGGGCTAAGATTATTTGACTCTTGCACCTTTGACTGGGTATCAGTTGAAATTGCGATATTGCTGTCAAGGGTTTGACTTGTACCCGATAAACCAACACACATTGCGGCGACAACTAGATAAACTTTAAACATGAACCCCGCTTGACGCATGCCGCAAAAATAGCTAAACTACCGTCTGAAGATGTTGCTCAATAACTTCGTTATAATAGTTTTCATAGATCGGACACACATCATGGATGTCAAAAGTTTTAGCATGTTTCAACGCATTTGCCTTAAACTTCAAAAGAGTCTTATCCAATTCCAACACCTCTATTCCCTTTTTGGCCATTGTTTCAACATCACCGACGTCACATGTAAAGCCCGTGACTCCATCTATATTTACTTCAGGCAAGCCGCCAGTGTTTGAAGATATAACTGGCACTTGGCAAGCCATTGCTTCTAGTGCTGCTAAACCAAAACTTTCCGTTTCAGAAGGCATTAAGAATAAATCCCCAACAGACAAAATCTCCTCAACAGCGTCTTGTTTCCCCAAGAAAGTAATCTTTTCACACAAGTTGGACGCTCTGCATTCTCGTTCAACTCTAACCCGTTCTGGTCCATCTCCAACCATTAAAAGTCTGGCCGGGATTTGCTGTTGAATTAGTTTAAACACTGCTAGCACATCATCCACTCGTTTTACTTTTCTAAAATTTGAAGTGTGAATGACTATCCGTTCATTGTTTGGCGCTATCGCCATTTTAAAGTGCTCTTTTGGTTGACGCTGAAATCTTTTAAAATCAACAAAATTTGGAATAACACGTATGTCTTTGTCGAACTGAAAAATATTTTTGGTATCATTCTTAAGACTCTCTGATACAGCAGTCACCCCATCCGATTGATTTAAAGAATAATGAATCACTGGTCCATAGGTTGCATCCTTCCCAACTAAAGTAATATCTGTTCCATGCAGGGTAGTTATAATTGGAATATGAACGCCTTCTTCTCTTAACACATATTTCGCCATTACAGCAGCGGCTGCATGTGGTATGGCATAGTGTACATGCAGTATGTCAAGGTTTGCAGATTTAACAATCTCTACAATTTTACTCGACAAGGCAATTTCATATGGAGGGTATTTAAACAGGGGATATTCCGAAACATTTACCTCATGATAAAAAAGGTTTTCACTAAAAAAATCTAATCGTGCCGGTTGATCATAACTAATAAAGTGCACTTTATGCCCTTTTGCACCCATCGATTTACCTAATTCCGTCGCTACAACTCCACTTCCCCCGTAGGTTGGGTAGCATATGATTCCTATGTTCATTAATTTATATGTTTATTTCTAACGCCGTTTGTTTTGGCGCATACTTCAATGCTTCTTCGGCAATTGCTTTGATGTGATCTGGCGTTGTTCCACAGCATCCACCCACAACGTTCACAAAACCACTGCTTGCAAATTCGCCAACGACCTTTGCCATGTAAGCTGGACTTTCATCATACTCCCCCATTTCGTTAGGCAAACCCGCATTGGGGTGAGCGCTAACAGCGCATGTTGCAACATCACTCAAATTTTTCAGGAATGGTCGCATTAATTCTGCACCTAAAGCACAATTTAACCCAACAGTTACTGGATTTGCATGTGCAATAGAATTCCAAAACGCCTCAACAGTTTGACCACTTAGGGTTCTTCCACTATTGTCCGTGATTGTTCCAGAAATCATTATTGGTATTTCAATTTCACGCTCATCTTCCATTTCTAAAATAGCATAAATTGCTGCTTTACAATTCAGGGTATCGGTTATCGTTTCTATCAAGAGTAAATCGGCTCCTCCATCAAGCAAGCCTTCTGCCTGCTCCTTAAAAGCAATATGTAATTCTTCAAAAGTTACTGCTCGAAAGCCCGGATTTGAAACATCTGGAGACATCGACGCCAGCTTGGTAGTTGGACCAATTGACCCCGCCACATATCTGCGTTTGTCGGGATTAATTTCAGTGAATTTATCAGCTGCAGCTCTTGCAATTTCTGCACCCGCTCTATTTATTTCATACGACAAATCTGTCATATGATAGTCAGCCATTGAAACCTTGTTCGCATTAAACGTATTGGTCTCTAAAATATCGGCGCCGGCTTCCAAAAATTTATCGTGAATTTCTGCTATGATATGCGGCTGCGTAAGATTCAGCAGATCATTGTTTCCTTTTACTGAATGTTCATAATCTGCAAAACGTTTTCCTCTATAATCCTCTTCCGACAGTTTGTATCCTTGAATCATAGTCCCCATTGCCCCATCAAGAACATGGATTCTATTCTGGAATAACGCTGAAAATTCTTGCCTAGTTTTCATAACACAAATGTATATCGTAATACCAGCAAATGCTGATTTATATTACATAACAAATCAAACAGAAATTGTTTTTACAATTCATCACATCCGAAAAAACCCAAAGTAATATTGGCTTCTTTGATTGGTCGATGATTCCTTCTAATCTGGACAAAAATTGTGGTGCAATTGTTGGACAACCCTCACTCCTGCAAATACCGATTACGCTTTCCTGCATTGGCACACAGGTATGACTATGTAACACAACGTATCTATCGAATGCGTTAGAATTACTCGCGTTTAGGCCATGGAGTTTATAAGCTGTGCCAAAACTACCATCATATTTATATCCAATTTTATATTTGCCTAACGACGTACAATTGCTACCTACATCGTTACTAAAATGAGGTTTAATAGATCCATAACTTTGGCAGTGCCCATGGGTAACCATTCCAGCATCTAGAATAGAGTCGTTCGACAAGTCTACCACAAAAAACCGTTTGAGTCCTGAACGTCTACCCATGTCTGAGAAAAAAGCTACGTTACTATTGTATTTACCATTTGCACAGAATGCACGTGCTTCTTTAAATCTCGAGGTATCTAATCGATACAATGGCACGCTCTTAATTACCTTGGCATCTTCACTCACGGGGATGTGTGGGGATTGACAAGAAAACGACAAGCAGACCAATACAATACAGATTACCTCTTTCATTAATAGAAAAACATAAAACGGGTAGATTTAGTATGTACGGTGGGACAAACTTATTAGAGCACCATTTTGTAGTGCATTATACCGGCCTCTTCAAATTGATCTCCTTCAGGTTTAAAACCAAATCGACTATATAAGTTGCAAGCCAATAGTTGAGCATGCAGATATACATTATCTTTATTAGGAATATCCTTCATTACGGTTTCAACAATTGCACCTCCAATACCCTTGTTTCGATGTGCTGATAGAACTGCGAATCGCTCCAATTTAATACCGTTGGGTGTTTTCCTCCAACGAGCGGTACCCACTGGTTCGGCGCCTATCATTGCAATAAAATGAACCGATGTTTCCTCAAATTCATCATATTCTAATGTTGGATCTACTTCTTGTTCTTCAACAAATACCGTTTGTCGGATCGCAAAAATGGCATCGAGTTGTTTGCCTGACTCTACTTTGAATACCTCCACCTTCATACCTTCACTCATTTAAAGTTTATCCGAATAATTCAATCTTTTCAAAAATAACCCCAAACAGGTTAAGAACAGAGGAAGCACGAATTCAAAATTGGCTGCCATCCAATTCTATAATGTTTTAAAAAAAAACTAATTTTGCCATCCTTAAAAAAGCAACAAATACAACAAACGATGAGTACTTCTTCAATCGAACAAATTTTAGGTAGTGAATCTGATTATTTACTAAATCACGAATCAAAAACGATTAGCAAAGAACGGTTACATTTACCTGGCCCAAGCCATATAGATACCGTGTGGGGCATTTCAAACAGAAGCCCTCAAGTATTAAGAAGTTTAAATCAGTTGATGAACAACGGTCGATTGGCTGGAACAGGTTATGTTTCAATCCTTCCTGTTGATCAAGGCATTGAGCACTCTGCAGGTGCTAGTTTTGCACCAAACCCCGATTACTTCGATCCAGAAAACATCGTTAACCTAGCAATAGAAGGTGGATGTAATGCGGTGGCATCAACGTTTGGAGTTTTAGCGAGCGTATCAAGAAAATTTGCACATAGAATTCCGTTTATTGTAAAATTAAACCACAATGAACTGTTAACGTACCCGAACACCTATAACCAAATCATGTTTGGTAGCGTAGAAGAGGCTTGGAATTTAGGAGCCACGGCTGTGGGCGCAACTATATATTTTGGTTCAGACGGAGCAGAGCAACAAATTATGGAAGTTGCTGCAGCGTTTGAGCGTGCACATGAATTAGGCATGGCGACCATTTTATGGTGCTACCTAAGAAATAGTGGTTTCAAAAAAGATGGTGTAGATTACCACGTTGCTACTGACATAACAGCACAGGCAAACCATTTAGGTGTGACCATTCAAGCTGATATCATTAAACAAAAATTACCAGAGAACAATGGTGGTTATAAAGCCATTGGATTTGGAAAGACCCATGATAAGGTATATTCAGAATTAAGTTCTGACCACCCTATTGACTTATGTCGATACCAAGTTGCCAATTGCTATATGGGAAGAGCAGGTTTAATAAACTCTGGAGGAGCATCTGGGAGCAATGATACTTTTGATGCCGTTAAAACTGCAGTTGTTAACAAACGTGCAGGTGGTACAGGATTAATCTCGGGGAGAAAAGCATTCCAGAGACCTATGAAAGAGGGTATTGAGTTATTAAATAACATCCAAGATGTTTATTTGAACAAAGGCGTTACCATTGCGTAACAGTTAGTCACAAAAACTTCGTTATATTTCTTTAATTTTGACTGAATATGAGCTGGTTTAAGCGAGTAAAAGACGGTATTCTTACGAAAACTCAAGATAAGAAATCTACGCCCGATGGGTTGTGGGTTAAATGTCCTGAGTGTCAAACACCACATTCAAGCAAAGACTTTGCAATGGAAATGTGGGTATGTAAAGACTGTGGTCAACACTCACGTATTGGATCCGATGAGTATTTCGAAATATTTTTTGATCTAGGAAAATTTACTGAATTAGATGCCAATATTGTATCTGGAGATCCTTTGGGGTTCACAGACAAAAAAGACTATCCATCTAGGATAAAGGCTGCCCAAAAGAAAACACAACTTAAGGACGCTGTAAGAAACGGTGTTGGTAAAATCAACGGTATGAAAGTGATCATATCATGTATGGATTTTAGCTTTATTGGAGGGTCTATGGGTTCGGTGGTTGGAGAAAAAATTGGTAGAGCCATTGATTATGCGCGTATCAACAAAATACCACTCATGGTAATTTCAAAAAGTGGCGGTGCTCGTATGATGGAAGCTGCGTTTAGCCTGATGCAAATGGCGAAAACAAGCGCAAAATTGGCATTATTAAATAGAGCAGGCGTCCCATTCATTTCCTACCTTACTGACCCAACAACCGGTGGTGTCACAGCTTCATTTGCTATGTTGGGTGACTTCAACATCGCTGAGCCAAATGCATTGATTGGTTTTGCAGGACCAAGAATTGTAAAAGAAACTATTGGAAAAGACTTACCTAAAGGCTTTCAGCGTAGTGAGTTTCTGCAAGAACATGGTTTTGTTGATTTCATTGTTGAACGAAAGGATGCAAAGGATCAGGTGCACACAATTCTTTCACTCATTTGTGATAAAAAAACTCGAGCAAAAGCAGATCCGGTTAAAACGGCTACAGCTTAAATAATTATTGATTTAACATCATTATCCAACATAAATTTATTAATTCGCAAAAAAAAACTTATGAATTTCCCAGCAGATTTAAAATATACGAAAGACCACGAATGGGTTAAGCTTGACGGAGACGTCGTAACCATTGGCATTACTGATTTTGCTCAAGGCGAATTAGGAGATGTTGTTTTTGTTGAAATCGAAACTGAGGGTGAAACACTGGAAGTTGAAGAGACATTTGGTACAGTTGAAGCTGTAAAAACTGTTTCTGACTTGTACATGCCTTTGTCTGGAGAAGTAATTGAAATAAATGGAGGACTAGAAGATGCTCCTGAAAGTGTTAATTCTGACCCTTATGGTGCAGGGTGGATGATCAAAGTTCGCATAAGTGACACCTCAGCTTATGAAGGATTGATGGACGCTGACACCTACAAAGCTTCTATTGGGCAATAGTGCTCAAAGCGTATAGATTTTCTTTATTTCTGGGTATCGTCATTCTGATACTGAGCGTCATTTCTGTACGGTCAGTGCCTAAAATTGATCTAAAAGCAGCGGACAAGATTGGTCATTTTCTCGCTTACGCCGCACTCGCCTTTGTTGTACTTTTTGAAACCGCACTAAAATTCCGCTGGTCAATTAAATATCGCCGTTGGTTAATTTATATCATTCCTATCTGCATCCTATTTGGTGTCTTGATGGAGTTTTTACAGGCCACACCTTTGTTTAATCGGCATTTTGAGTATTTAGACATGGTTGCCAACAGTATTGGAGTTATGGCAGGATCCATTCTGTTTTTAGTAGCTTACCGCCCACTTAAAAAAATTTATATTAAATAATCAATGATTTGCGTTTACCTTTTACCCTACGCATATATATATCAGTGATAATTCATAAATTTGGAACTTTAAATGTTTGTATAACATGGAGATTAAAAAGAATAAAAACGTTGACATCAAATATAAGAGAGGCTTGTTCTTTCTTATTGGGATGACAGTTTCTTTAGGATTTGCATACGGCTTAATGCAGTATAAAAAATATGACCCAATAGAGGTCAATGATCTTAACGAGCTGTTTGATGAAGACATGATGCAGCAAGAACAAACGCAGCAAAAGGAAGAACCACCACCACCGCCAGAGAAACCACAAGATCCCATAATTGAGGTTGTGGAGGATGACGTAAAAGTGGAGAAAACCGTTGACATTGATTTAACGTTCGATGAAGATGAAGGTTTTAGTGATGTTGATTTAGGTGATGACGAACCAGAAGATACGGATGAAGTATTTAAGTGGTTCCAAGTTCAGGAAAAGGCAACTTTCCCTGGAGGAGACGCTGCAATGGATGCATACATCAGAGAACATATGTTAATTCCAGATATCGCTTACGAAGAAGCGGAAAACGGAACTGTTGTTGTTGGCTTCACGGTTGAAAAAGATGGCAGCTTGAGTAACATTCATATTGTTTCAAAAAAGCGATTAATTGGTTATGGTGTTGAAAAGGCCGCAATGGCTGTGATTAAAAAAATGCCAAGATGGAAGCCAGCTTTGCAAAGAGACAAACCTGCACGAATGGCCTTTCAAAAACCCATTCGATTAAAGTTTGACTAAGTGCAATTCAAAAGATATAAACCTCGATTTTAATCGGGGTTTTTTTATGCTTTTATTTTCAAAATTGAAATAGGTCGGATATGCATACCACTACAAAGTACTTAGGTGCAGATTCGCTAAATTATTAAACTAATAGCAATACACTTCAGGCCGAATACTGAATGGATGGTTCTTTTTTTTTAAGAAGATGAGCAAGGGTGAAAAACGCTTATGACATCAAACTCTTCTCGATCGCATTGTCGTAAATATCTCTGTATTCGTCAATACTACCAAAATCGTTGTCATTAATAAATAGCCTATTCCCACTTACAGTGCCAAGTTTACGGTGATGTAAGTCTTGTGTATTTAAAAAGGCTTCAAACGACTCCGTTTGGTCATCAGCAATGCTGACTACAATCCGACTTTGACTTTCGCCGAATAGATATGCGTCTAACCTTTCCTCCTTGTTGGTTTGGATATCAATACCTAATCCACTTGACATCACGGACTCTAACAAGCAGATAAACAATCCACCTTCAGAGATATCATGACAGCTTTTAACGCGGCCTTCTTCAATGGCCTGCATTACTGTAGCTTGTAAATCAAACTCGTCATCCAAATTGAAATGTGGACATGGAGAAAATTCGACCTTGTGATATTTCGAGACATATTGAGACGACCCAATATCAACAATTTCTTTACCAAGGAGATAAATCACATCACCTTCATTTTTAAAACCTAATGTGGTTATGTGCTCCGGTTTCTCCACTAAGCCAATCATACCAATGGTTGGTGTAGGATAGACTGCGGTACCGTCGGAACTCTGGTTGTAAAAGCTTACGTTGCCACCTGTTACAGGAGTTCC
>JBLHOC010000123.1:0-9697 GCA_047620825.1 Bacteroidia bacterium
GATGGTTTTGCTGGTGCTGGTAATACGGGTGCAATGATGGTTGGTGCGTTATATACTGTAAAAGCCATCGATGGTATTTTACGTCCTTCATTAACTTCATTGGTTCCCAAAGCAGATGGATCTAATGGATTAATACTTGACGTAGGCGCCAACGCTGATGTAAAACCGGATGTAATGGGTCAATTTGGTATTCTTGGATCTTTATATGCCCAACATGTTCTAGGCATCGACAATCCACGTGTTGGATTGCTGAGCATAGGAGAAGAAAAGGAAAAAGGAAACATGCTGAATCAAGCTGTTTACCCAATTCTTGAAAACAGTAGAGGGATTAATTTTATTGGCAATATCGAGGGAAGAGATTTATTTACTGATAAGGCTGATGTGATTGTTTGTGACGGCTTTACTGGGAATATCGTCTTAAAAACCTGTGAAGGTTTCTTTTATAATTTAAAAAAGAGAGGCATTAACGATGATTTCTTAGATAGATTCAATTTTGAGTCTTATGGAGGAACAGCGATACTAGGTGTCAACAAGCCAGTAATTATTGGTCATGGGATTTCGAAGGCAAACACTTTTGTGAATATGATTCGTTTAACGAAACAAGTTGTGCTTTCAAATCTTATCCAGAAAATCAAGGCAAGTCTTTAAATTTTATATTTTTACCGCTAAAATTTTTGCAATGAGTCAGATACATGCAGCAATTACCGCAGTTAATGGATACGTTCCAGATGAGGTTGTAACCAACTTCGATTTGGAAAAGGTCGTTGATACTACCGATGAATGGATACGTTCCAGAACCGGAATCATCGAGAGAAGAAAGTTAACTGGTGAAGGACAAGGATCGTCCGCAATGGCAGTGCCAGCAGTGGAAGGACTTTTAGAGAAAAGAGGCATTTTAGCAACAGAAATTGATTTGCTGATTTGTGCATCTGTCACCCCTGACTATGTTTTTCCAGCCACTTCAAATGTTATTTGTGATAAAATTGGTGCGGTTAACGCATGGGGTTATGATTTAGCAGCAGCTTGTTCTGGTTTTTTGTTTGCACTTGAAACTGGTCGACGCTTTATTGAATCAGGCCAATACAAAAAGGTTGTTATTGTGGGTGTAGACAAAATGTCGTCTATCCTTGATTACAGCGATAGAAATACTTGTATCATCTTTGGTGATGGTGCTGGTGCTGTTCTACTGGAACCAACGGAAGAGGAAGTTGGTGTAATGGATAGTATTTTAAAAGTTGATGGTTCAGGACGAGAGTTTCTGCACCAAAAGGCTGGGGGTTCTGTTTTACCTTCATCACATGAGACCGTGGACGCAAGACAACACTTTGTTTATCAAGAAGGTAAAACAGTGTTCAAATTTGCCGTTACCAAGATGGCAGATGTCAGCTTTGACATCATGCAACGCAATAATCTAGAATCTGATGATGTGGCGTGGTTAGTACCACACCAAGCAAACAAACGTATTATAGATGCTACTGCTAAACGGATGGGATTACCTTCGGAAAAAGTAATGCTGAATATTCAACGATACGGAAATACGACATCAGCAACGTTGCCTTTGTGTTTGTGGGATTACGAAAAACAATTAAAGAAAGGTGACAATATAATCCTCGCCGCATTTGGTGGTGGATTCACGTGGGGATCAATCTATATAAAGTGGGCATACGATCCTACTTAAACCTTGTTAATATTATCGAATAATTTACCTTAATTTGAATTATGGATTTAAAAGAAATTCAAACACTTGTAAAACTGGTTTCCAGTTCAAAGGTTGATCATTTAGAAATCGACGACAAAGACTTTAGAATAAAAATAAAGAAGAACTCTGGTATAACAGAAGTTGTTCAAATGGCTAATGCCCCAATGACTGCAGCACCAGTTGCACCTGCAGCGCCTGGTGCACCAGCTGACACACCTGTTGAAGAGGCAGAGGATGGAGCTGAAATTAAGTCACCCATGATTGGGACTTTCTATCGAAGTCCTTCTCCAGACAAACCTAATTTTGTGGAAGTTGGTGACGAAATAAGAGTTGGGCAAACCATCTGTATTGTTGAAGCGATGAAATTATTTAATGAAATCGAATCTGAAGTTGCAGGACGCGTAGTAAAAGTGTGCGTTGATGATGCATCTCCAGTTGAATACGATCAGCCATTGTTTATTGTTGAGCCAATTTAGGACTCATTTTCTTTCACAATAACGTTACGAGAAATGTTCAATAAAATTCTGATAGCCAACAGAGGTGAAATCGCTTTGCGAATAATACGTACCTGTAAAGAAATGGGTATCAAAACTGTTGCAGTTTATTCTACAGCAGATAAAGATAGCATCCATTTAAAATTTGCGGATGAAGCTGTTTGTATAGGACCTCCAGCTAGTAAGGATTCTTACTTGAGTATGCCAAATATTATGGCTGCTGCAGAAATCACAAATGCTGATGCCATACATCCAGGTTACGGTTTTCTATCAGAGAACGCTAAGTTTTCTGAGCTGTGTCGCGAAAGTGGCATAAAGTTTATCGGCGCCTCTCCGGAAATGATCAACGGTATGGGTGACAAAGCGAATGCAAAGGCAACAATGATTGCTGCCGGTGTTCCATGTGTTCCTGGTTCCGAAGGTTTGTTAGAAAGTGTTGAAGAAGGGATTCGTTTATCTAATGAAGAAATAGGATATCCTGTTATAATGAAAGCAACTGCCGGTGGTGGAGGTAGAGGGATGCGCATCGTTTGGAGTGATGATGAATTTGAAGAGGCTTGGGATTCTGCCAGAAAAGAATCAGCAGCAGCTTTCGGTAACGACGGCATGTACCTTGAAAAGTATGTCTTAGAACCTCGTCACATTGAAATTCAAATTGCTGGAGATCAATATGGTAAAGTGTGTCATTTAAGTGAACGTGATTGCTCCATACAACGTAGACATCAAAAACTAGTTGAAGAAGCACCGTCTCCATTTGTAGATGAGGCGTTAAGAAATAAAATGGGCGAAGCCGCGATTAAAGCAGGCCTTGCTATTAAATATGAAGGGGTTGGAACGGTAGAGTTTTTGGTCGACAAGGATAAAAATTTCTACTTTATGGAGATGAATACACGTATTCAAGTAGAACATCCAGTAACCGAAGAAGTCATTAACCACGATTTGATCATGGAACAAATCAAGTTAGCGGCTGGCATTCCTATTACAGGCAAAAACTATTTCCCACAGGGTCATAGCATAGAATGTAGAATTAACGCAGAAGACCCATATAATAATTTTAGACCAAGTCCAGGGACCATTACGGTACTTCATAAACCTGGAGGTCATGGTATTCGTGTTGATAGTCACATCTATGCGGGTTATACCATCCCACCAAATTATGATTCAATGATTGCAAAGTTGATTGTAAAGGCGAACACAAGAAAAGAAGCCATTACAAAAATGCATCGCGCACTCAACGAATTTATAATTGAGGGTGTGAAAACAACCATACCACTTCAGATTAAAATTATGGAGAATGAAAATTTCCAAAGTGGAAATTTCACCACCAAATTCATGGAGGACTTTAAGTACTAAGTCAAATAATACAAGTTCCGCTTCTTCCTAACTAAAATCCGTTCTATTTTTACGGCTTTTGTAGTCTTTGCATTTTTAATGAAAATACCTGCGACAGCTTCGTATGAATTGGCTTATTCAATTTCACGTCATGCCCACCTCGGACCGACATTAGAAGCGTATGTCATTCAGTTAACAAGCGCTGGAAATATGTCCATGGTTAACCAACGTGTGCACAGCAAGAATGCAGACTATTACGATAAAAAAATTGAAGCAAACGATTATAAAGCACTGGCTCTGCTTGATGAATGTTTACCAGAATACATTGTTAAAAGATTTAGTAAGGTAAAGAAGATTCGACCTTCTGAATTTTTTGCTAAACATTTCGATGCCGTCTTGTATGAAAAGCAAATACGGCCCCATATAGAAGAACGCCAGGCTCAGGTGATGGAGCTAATTAAAGGCCGCCAAATTTTCATTAAAAAATTAACGAACGTTATTCATGAACCAATTGAGTGGTGTCACGAACCTGCGACGGCCCTATTTCATTTAAGACGTAACGAAAACAATACGCATTATTTCGCTACAATAAAACACAATAACCACCGAGTACCCTTTGCCCAGAATCATGCCATTTTGTTAACACGCAAACCATGTTATATGGTGGCAGGCGGTCGGATATTGTACTTTGAGGACGGCTTTAACGGTCAAAAATTACAGCCGTTTATATGCAAACGTTTTATTGAGATACCAAAAAGAAGTGAGGAGGAATACTTTAGAAAAGTAATAGTTCCGTTGATTGAGGAGCACAATGTTTTTGCTGTAGGTTTCGATATTTTAACGGAAAAACATCAAGCAAAACCTGTTATTAAACTTCAACGGTTGGTGAACAGCAATCTTGGGCTAACCCTTGGTTTTGAATACGACAATTATATTTTCCCATATCATTCTTCCAAATATGTATCCGTACATATGGACAAAAACGGAGAGTCATATGCTTTTAAGAGAATTAAAAGATCAAAGACCTGGGAGGATATTAAGAAACAAACACTAGAAGTGATGGGTCTCGTGCATGTTGGAGGGTCGGAATTTGGATTTGAAATGGACAAGAATGTTTCTGAGTTAATACATTGGGTAACAGCAAACCGTGACGACCTTACAAAAGCCGGCTTCAAAATTCATCAAAATCTTGACAAGGATTATAGCTTGGAGGCTTCAAGCATTGAATTGGTTGCGACAGAAACAGGTGACTGGTTCGACGTAAAAGCAAAAGTTATTTTGGGTGGTGTGGAAATTGAAATAACCAAACTCAGACAAGCTATATTGAATGACCAAACATCAGTGACGTTGCCAAACGGTCGAACCGCAATTATTCCTGAACGTTGGATCGAACAGATAAAGGGACTGGCACTTTTCTCACAATCCAGTGAAAAGTTTTTACTTAAGAAGCATCATGTTGGGTTGATAAAACCATTTTTATCACCGCCAGAAGATCTGCTTGACAACAAAAGTATTTCTGACTTCGACGGGATTACAGATACGAAATTACCCGAAGGTTTTATTGGGTCATTAAGGCCATACCAAAAGGCAGGCTTCGATTGGTTGTGTTTTTTATATGATATGGGTTTTGGTGGATGTTTAGCGGACGATATGGGGTTAGGCAAAACAGTACAATCTTTAGCATTTCTGCAATTGGTTAAAGAGCGATCTATCCAGTCGGACGGTGAGCTATCGGCAGAACAAGGGAGCTTGTTCAACAGTAATGCAACCAGTGCAAAAACAGCTTTATTGGTGGTACCAACCTCGTTAATTTATAACTGGGTACAGGAGGCAAGTAATTTCACACCAGAGCTAATATTTCACAATCATGTCGGCATGAACAGGGCTAAAGATGTACAACTATTCTCAACTGTTGATGTGGTTATCACTACTTATGGGACGTTACGAAATGACATCGATTTGTTTAAAACGTTTGAGTTTGACACGGTGATTCTGGATGAAAGTCAATTTATTAAAAACCCAACCTCTCAACTGGCAAAGAAAATAACACAGCTCAATTCAAACATCCGATTGACCCTTACAGGTACGCCAATTGAAAATACGATTGTGGATCTATGGAGTCAAATGAATTTTATAAATCCCGGATTACTGGGCAACCATAAGTTCTTTGTTAAAGAATACGTTCAACCGATAGAGAAATTAATCGATAAAAGTAAGTCGGAAGAATTGCAGCAAATCATAAAGCCATTTTTGATGAGACGTACTAAGTTTCAAGTGGCTCATGACCTACCGCCCAAAACGGAGCAAATCATCTATTGCGACATGACGGAGGAACAACAGGACGTTTATGAGAAAACTAAATCCACTTATCGAAACATGATTTTGGATGCGATAAACGAGAATGGTTTAGCCAAATCACGGATACAAATATTGTCAGGTCTAACAAAGCTCAGACAGATTGCCAATCATCCGGTATTAAGTGATGCAGACTATGAAGCATCGTCCGGTAAATTCCAAGAAATTGAACAAAGACTAACATCGGCACTGGACCAAAATCATACTTTGCTCATTTTTTCTCAATTTGTAGGTCATTTATCTTTGGTTCAAGCATTGTTAAAGTCTAAGGGTATTGAGTATTGTTATCTCGATGGATCAGTCCCAGCGAAAGAAAGAAAGAAGGAAGTGGATGCTTTCCAAAACGGCGAAAAACGGGTTTTCCTCATCTCTCTTAAAGCGGGTGGTTTTGGTTTAAACTTGACAGCTGCAGATTATGTATTTATGTTGGACCCTTGGTGGAATCCAGCCGCAGAGAACCAAGCAATAGACAGGACACATAGAATCGGTCAAACGCAAAACGTGTTCAGTTACAAATTTGTAACCAACAATACAGTGGAGGAGAAAATAATAAAGCTCCAACAAAAGAAACAATCGCTAAGTGACGGACTGATTAAAACAGAAGAGTCGTACTTAAAACAAGTGACACTGGAAGATTTACAGCAAATATTTAGCTGATTCCCATTTGTTTATTGACAAAAAAAGCATCAACTTGCTGGCTTAATTCTAATAAAAATGAGAAAAGTTTACGTATTAAGTTTATTAATGTTCACAATGGCAAGCGGAGCGTTTGCGCAAAGAACAATTGATTGGGCAGTGGATGAAATTATATCACCTACACAATTGAATAGTAGTCAAACAAATCAAACACCGATTGTAGTAGATGCGGTTTTGAAATTGGTTTCAGGTGATTCTGCTTTTATTGGAGATACTGTAGGATATCAATTGGTACTTCGGGCAACAAATGATCAATTGATCGCAGCGTTGCCAAACGGAAGTTTGTATGCAAAGATTTTGCATAAAGACATGGGTGTTGGAGACACAATGCACTTAAATCGTACGATTACATTGAACGTTGGTCTTACAACTTCAAATAATATTAAGTTTCAAGTACTGAGTGTATTAATCAACAGAGCAAATCCT
Source organism: Bacteroidia bacterium (assembly GCA_047620825.1). Taxonomy (GTDB): domain Bacteria; phylum Bacteroidota; class Bacteroidia; order NS11-12g; family UBA9320; genus UBA987. Next base: position 7,003 of record JBLHOC010000123.1, read on the forward strand.
ATTACTGCAGAGGTAGCTCCAGGTAATGCTAACAATTTAGGCTCAAAAAACATTGTGTGGTGGAACAGACAAGGTTGGGGTGTAAGTGTTTCTGAAGTGTCTACTTTAGATCTTGCAACTATATTCCCTAATCCAGCAACGACTGAAGTAAATGTATCTTGGAATTTAACAAGCCAAGACAATACAAGAGAAGTTGTGATTTTCGACATTAACGGAAGAGTTGTACTTAAAGAAAGTGCTTCTTCAAACATCTTTAACCAATCAATTAACATTGAGTCACTACCAGCAGGTATGTACATGGTTGAAGTGTCAAACGGAACGTATACTTCTACTCAAAAATTACAAGTCGTTAAGTAAGACTTTTACATATTAAAGCCCCGATCATTTTAAGTGGTCGGGGCTTTTTGTTTTTGGGATTTCGTGGGTTAAATTGCACTGCGAACAAAACAGCGAAATAGCCTATTTCGACGCTCAAAATGAACAAGCAAGAAAGACGAGATAAACTCGCTAAAAAGCGAGAAGAATCATTGCAAGGTGGTGGTCAGAAACGGATTGAGTCTCAGCATGGTAAAGGTAAGCTGACGGCACGTGAGCGTTTGGATTATTTGTTGGATAAAGACTCCTTCGAAGAAATCGGCGCTTTTGTAAAGCACAGAAGTACTGACTTTGGACTTGATAAGCAACATTATTTAGGAGACGGGGTTGTGACCGGATATGGGACAATCAATGGTCGTTTGATTTATGTGTTTTCTCAAGACTTCACAGTTTTCGGTGGATCTTTATCAGAAACACATGCTGAGAAAATATGTAAAATAATGGATTTGGCCATGAAAAATGGTGCACCAATGATTGGCTTAAATGACAGTGGTGGAGCAAGAATCCAAGAAGGTGTTGTGTCTTTAGGTGGCTATGCTGATATCTTTTACAGAAATACTAGAGCCAGTGGTGTAATACCACAAATATCTGCCATTATGGGCCCATGTGCTGGAGGAGCTGTATACAGTCCAGCCATAACGGATTTCATTATGATGGTAGAGGACACCTCTTATATGTTTGTTACTGGCCCCAATGTGGTTAAAACAGTGACAAATGAAGAAGTTACTTCAGAAGAGCTCGGTGGAGCAAGTGTCCATTCAACAAAGTCAGGTGTGGCACACTTCACAGCAGCCAATGAAATAATGCTGATAGACAACTTACGCAACATGTTGAGCTACATACCTCAAAATTGCGAAGAACAAGCCCCAATGTTGGGGTATACATTGTCGGACGAAACACGAGATGTGTTGGCTGACATCGTACCAGAGAACCCGAATCAACCCTATGATATAAGAGATGTAGTCACTGGCTTAATAGATGAATCTAGCTTTTTAGAAGTGCACAAAGATTTTGCCGAAAATATTGTTGTTGGTTTTGGTCGTTTAGCTGGTAGAAGTATAGGAATTGTAGCGAATCAGCCTGCGTTCTTAGCTGGGGTACTCGACGTAAAGTCTAGCCAAAAAGCGGCAAGATTTGTACGGTTTTGTGACGCCTTTAATATTCCTTTGTTAGTGCTGGAAGACGTTCCAGGATTTTTACCTGGGACCGATCAAGAATGGAATGCCATCATAACGAATGGTGCAAAACTACTTTATGCATTTAGTGAAGCTACTGTTCCAAGAGTTACAGTAATTACTAGAAAAGCCTATGGTGGTGCCTACGATGTGATGAACTCTAAACACATCGGAGCAGATATGAATTTTGCTTGGCCAAGTGCAGAAATTGCTGTGATGGGTGCCAAGGGTGCAGCAGAAATTATATTCAAAAGAGAAATTGCCGCAGCAAGCAATCCTGAGGCAGCCTTGTTAGAAAAGGAACAGGAGTATGCGGGTATTTTCGCTAACCCTTATCGTGCCGCTGAACGCGGATTTATAGATGAGGTTATTTTGCCTGAAGAGACTCGAATAAAATTGATTAAAGCATTCAAGATGCTTGAAAATAAGGTGGATACGCTACCTAAAAAGAAACACGGAAACATTCCTTTATAGTTCAATGCAAAACGAATACGATTTATTAATTGTTGGTGCTGGTCCTGTGGGATGTGTTGTGGCAGAACAAGCCGCTAAATTGAAAGGTTGGAAATGTCTGATTATCGACAAACGTGACCACATTGCAGGAAACTGTTATGACCGGATTCATGAATCAGGTGTATTGATACATCAGTATGGGCCACATTATTTTAGAAGTAACAAGAAAACATTAATTGACTATTTGGGTCAGTTTACGGATTGGATCCCTGGGAACTATGAAGTGCGTAGTTCTTATAATGAGGAGTTATATCCATTCCCAATCAACTTGCTAACCTTAGGTCAATTTTTTAAGCGAGAGTTTACGGCGGAAGAAGCAGAGGCATATTTGGAAGGTATTCGCATTCCCAATGATAACCCTGCAAATTCTGAGGAGTTTGTTTTGTCTAGGGTCGGTCAAGAGCTGTATGAGGCGTTTTATTTAAACTATACACTCAAGCAATGGGAGATGCACCCAACTGATTTGAATAAGTCTGTTTGCGGTCGAATACCATTGCGATTCAATAAAGATATACGTTATGTTGATCATGAATATCAAGTAACGCCAAAAGAAGGTTTCACGAAGATGTTTGGGCGAATGATAGAAAATCCGCTGATTGATGTGCAATTAGAAACGGGATTTGAGGACATCA
>JBLHOC010000124.1:0-9663 GCA_047620825.1 Bacteroidia bacterium
ATTGGAGCCTCGCATAATCGAGTGTAACCATTACTTGAAGCGCCAAACCCATCAGCGCACTAAAATCTCGCTGATAAACGAAATTCTACTACCCGACATTGACATTGTATTATCATTAGCCAATTCAAGAGTTAAACATGTTTCTGCCACAGGCGTGGGTGTTTTATTCGAAGATCCAGATGTAGTAAATGCAAGAATTGAGTTTTATAATGGTTGTGTAGCAACAATTTCAGCCAGTAAAATTGCAGACAAGGAGGTTCACAAATTACGGTTCTTCCAAAATAACAACTACCACACTTTAAACTTCCAGAATCAAAGTTTACGCATTGTAACTGGAAACGACGCACCTGAAGAAATAGAAGCAGCCATCGTTGAAGAGCAAATGGATGACCAAATCAATTTTCATAAAAGTGTAAATCGGCAAGAAATCTTAGAAAAAGAAATAGAATCTTTCTACTATTGCATCGTTTTAGGTACTGATCCCGTTCTTAGTTTATCCGAGTTCATTGAATCTCGTGATGTAGCTGACCGGATTTTAGATCAACTAGAACGAAATTTTAGCCGTAAATGACAGATTTTTTTCAGAAACAATTGACATCTTCTCTCCCTTTTAAAGTACTTATGGTGCTTACTGTTGTTTTAAGCAGTAGCTGTAATGTGTTTGATCGTGAAGAACAAATTCCTGTATATTTTTTTATTGACCAGTTTGAACTTGAAACCAAATCGGATAATAGTCAGGGTAGTAATGCGCATGACATTCAGGATGCTTGGGTTTACGTAGATGGACAATTAGTTGGTGTTTTTGAAGTACCAGTAACCATTCCTGTTTTAGCGCAAGACACAGCTAAAATTACCATCTTAGCTGGTATTAAAAAGAATGGCCTGTCTAACGATCGAGAAATCTATCCTTTTTACAAAGCCATTCAGGATACTTTGATCTTAGTACCTGGTAGCATAGATTCTTTCTTCCCAAAAATAAAGTACCACGATTCAACTGAGTTTATTTGGATTGAAGATTTTGAAGACAGAACGATAAGCTTTGAACCTAGCGGTATTGATATTGAAGAAGATTCAATGCAGCTTACGCTTGAACCAACTGAAGTGTTTAACCACAGTAACCTCAATCAAGTCTCTTCATTTGTTGAGTTTGATTCAATAAATCAAGCATTTGAAAACGCCACAATCAGCAAATTTAAAATCGCTGCAAATGCTTCCACATACCTTGAGATGAACTACAATCTGGAAGCTGGAACTCAAGTTGGATTTTACGTCTACGATGCGGCGGGAATACAAATCAAAAGGATAAATGTACTTTTTCTATTCCCGACAGAAGGCAAATGGAAGAAGAGTTACGTCAGTTTAAACGAAGATTTAAGTGACCCCAGGTTTGCAGGTGGGTCATTCCGAGTGTTCTTTTATTCCTACAATTCTTCAGTCAATAATAAACCCAAGGCTCGCATATATTTTGACAACCTAAAGTTGTTGCATTTTTGAAACTGAGGTACTACAAATTTCTTTATATACTTACGGATTTTACGTCAGGCGCTCTATCATGGCTTGTCTTCTATTTTTATCGGTCACACATACTTGAAAACAAACCGTTTACGGATGGTTTTAATGACCCTAATCTTTATTTAGGACTCCTTGCTATTCCAATTTTATGGGTGTTTGCGTTTTACTTGTATGGCCAGTACCAAGAGGTTTTAAGAAAATCAAGGCTTAAGGAATTAAGCCAGGTTTTGATTGTCAGCTTTTTTGGTTGCCTCGTTTTATTCTTTGGTGTGTTGTTAGATGATAAAGTGATTGCCTATACAGAGTATTACAACTCGTTTGTAGCCTTGTTTGGGTTCCACTTTGGCATAACAGAATTGTTCAGGTTTGTACTCACCACAAGAATTGGTAATCGCATTAAAACACGAAAGATTGGTTTTAATACAGTAATAATTGGTTCCGACGAAAAAGCCTATGAGCTGTTCCATGATTTGGAGCATGCAAAAAATAGCGAGGGTTATTTGTTTAGAGGTTATGTAAATGTGAATGGGGAAGACAAGGGATTATTTAAAGATAAACTTAGTCATTTAGGATCTTACAAAAACCTCACAGCTGTCATTGAAGCAGAAGCCATTGAAGAGGCTATCATCGCAATAGAAACGAGTGAACACGGTAAGATAAATAAGATCATTGACCAATTAAGTGGTACAGGTGTCAATATAAAAATCATACCGGACATGTATGATATTCTTTCAGGAAGTGTTCGAATCAACAACATACTGGGCGCCCTGTTAATTCAGATTAGTCCGTATTTGATGCCGGATTGGCAAAAAAGTGTCAAACGCTTTTTGGATATTTTAATCTCCATGCTGGCCATTGTTATTGGATTTCCAATACTTCTCACCATCGCTATTGTCGTATTTACAACCAGTAAAGGACCCATATTTTTTAGTCAAGAACGTATTGGGCTTGGTGGTAAGCCATTTTGGATTTTCAAATTCCGCTCGATGTATACGGATTCAGAACAGCGCGGACCAATGCTGTCTTCAGAAGATGATCCAAGAATCACAAAAGTTGGCAAGTTTTTGAGAAAGACACGCTTGGACGAGTTACCACAATTTTATAACGTGTTAATCAATGACATGACGTTGGTTGGTCCAAGACCTGAACGACAATTTTATATTGACCAGATTGTTGAGAGAGCGCCCCATTATAAACGCCTGCATCGCGTAAAGCCTGGCATTACGAGTTGGGGTCAAGTTAAATATGGTTATGCCGAAAATGTCGATGAAATGTTAGAACGGATGAAATATGACATCCTCTATGTAGAAAACATGTCGTTGGCCTTAGATTTTAAGATATTGATTTATACTGCCTTGATTATGATTCAAGGACGGGGGAAGTGAATTTTGAATGCCTAATTCTTAATGTTTATTAGAATTAACTCGCTCAACCACTCTAGCCCTCATCCAAAACCGTCAAACTCTTGGTTAAGTGAACTCGATATCATGGACAATCCATAGAACAACCAAAGTGATATCGAATGAGCAAATCATTGTTTTAATGACTTATAAGGCGTTCATCGCGATATTGATAGCGTCGCAACTTCATTCCAACAATGATTGATGACATACCCCAAAAACCCCATTTAAACAGGCAGCTACTCTTCTTCAGCAATGAGAATTACGGGGTTATGTCCATTTCATCATTTCATATCCGCATTGACACATAAATCATTAAACAAGAAAAGGAGCACCTTTCGATACTCCTTTTCTAAAAAGTTTATGTTTTTAAATTATTTCCCAACTACGTCTAACAATTCGATTTCGAATATCAACATAGAGTATTGAGGAATTTGAGGTGGTCGGCCTTGTGCGCCATATGCCAATTGGTAAGGAATGTATAATTCCCATTTAGATCCTTCTGGCATAAGTTTTAATGCTTCAGTCCATCCACTAATCACTTGATTTACACCGAATGTAGCTGGTTCCCCTCTGCTCACAGAGCTATCGAAAACTTTACCATCTACGAATTTTCCCGTGTAGTGTGTTGTAACGTTATCACCATCCACCGCTTTCGGGCCAGTACCAGCTGTAATCACTTTGTATTGTAAACCACTAGGTAAAGTAACTACACCTTCTTTTTTACTATTTTCCGCAAGATATAGTTCGCCAATTTTAGCGCCGTCTTTTGCTTTTTCAGCTTCTAATTCTTGAACAAAATTTTGAATCGCAGCGTTGGTGCTTGCTAAAGTTTGCTCAGAAACTTCTCCAGCCATAGATTCTTTTAATCCTTTCATGAATTCTTCCGCATTGATCGCTTCAAATCCTGTAGACTTTAAGTTTTCTCCAACATTTATACCTAAGGCATATGATAGAGCGTCAATTTCTGTTTGTGCTTGCATTGTTTTATTTGATGTTAATTTCATTGACGTTAGCACTACAAATGCAGCTACGACAACAACTAAAATTATTTTTTTCATTTTACTAATATTAAATTCTACTAAATTGAAACAAAAATCAATCCAGTTTATCTGTTGGAACTATTCCGACGCTTTTGTAACGATATCTAACAACTCGATTTCAAAGATCAAAGTTGAATTCCCTGGCATGCCTTGGTTATCTCTAGCACCATATGCTAAGTCAGACGGTACATAGATATTCCATTTAGACCCAACTGCCATCATTGGAACAGCTTCTTGCCATCCTTTGATTACACCATTCACGTCAAATTCAGCTGGCTCACCGCGTTCAACAGAACTATCAAATACTTTTCCATCGATAAACGTACCCGTGTAGTGACATTTAACTTTGTCTTCTAAACTTGGTTTTGCACCAGTACCTTCTGTTACGACTTCATATTGTAGTCCACTAGGCAACGTTACTACACCTTCCTTAGTGCTGTTTTCAGCTAAGAAAGCTTGTCCGGCTGCCAATGTGTTTTGGGCTGCTGCATCCGTCTTTTTGAATGCATATGCTTGCAAAATCATTTCAGCTTCGTCAAAAGGAATTAACAAATCTGTGCTTGAATCTCCTTGATCTCTGATTCCAGCAAAGAAAATGTCGATGTCTAAATCATCACCAAAGTTTGTGGCATTGTTATCGGCAATTAAACATCCGATGGCATAAGACATACTGTCGTGGGCATCTAACAATTCGATATCGCCAGCTGCTCCGTTTCCGCTATTACAAGCGGTTAATGCCATTGTTGACATTGCTAAACCTAAAATTAGTTTTTTCATTATATACTTATTATTGCTTATACATTGTTTCACGACGATCCTTCAACTCCTCATCACTGATGTAAGTATCAAAATCATTCTTTTTATCTATTACACCGTTTGGTGTTATTTCTATAATTCTATCTGCAATGGATTGTACGAAAGTATGGTCATGTGATGTAAACAATACTGTCCCTTTGAAATTAATCAGTCCTTCGTTAAATGCTGTAATGGCTTCCAAATCTAAGTGATTTGTAGGCTCATCAAGTATCAACAAGTTTGGCTGAGCTAACATCAATCGAGAAATCATACATCTCACTTTCTCTCCACCACTTAACACATTACTCTTCTTAAACACTTCTTCACCGCTGAATAACATTTTACCCAAAAAGCCTCGAATAAATGTTTCGTCCTTCTCTGCTGAATATTGACGTAACCAATCAACCAAATTTAAGGCTCCATTGAAATATTTATCGTTTTCGTTCGGTAAATATGCCTTTTGAATCGTTATACCCCACTCCATTGAACCTTTGGTCGGTTTCATCTCATCAGCCAGTAATTTGTAAAAGTTTGTTATGGCTAAGCTATTTCTAGAAATGATTGCTATTTTTTCGCCTTTGTACACACTAAACGCTACATCTTTAAAGAAGCCTTTTAGGCTTAGACCCGAAACATTTAATATTTGATCTCCAGCTTGACGTTCCTGATCGAAAAGTATTCCTGGATATCGTCTGCTTGAAGGTTGAATGTCGTCAACGTTCAGCTTTTCTAACATCTTTTTACGAGAAGTCGCTTGCTTAGATTTTTTAACGTTTGCACTGAAACGTTCTATAAACTGTTGTAATTCCTTTTTTCGATCGTCAGACTTTTTATTGGCATTTTGCTGTTGTCTTAAAGCAAGTTGACTTGATTCATACCAGAAAGTATAACTACCCGCATATACTTTGATCTTATTGAAATCAATGTCAGCTGTGTGTGTACATACTGCATCCAAAAAGTGTCTATCGTGAGACACAACTATTACGATGTTTTTAGATTCTGCAAGGAAGTCTTCCAACCAAGATATGGTCTCTACATCCAAATCGTTTGTAGGCTCATCTAACAAAAGGATGTCTGGGTTACCGAACAACGCTTGAGCCAGCAAAACCCTAACCTTTAAATTGTTGCTTAGGTCTTCCATATTCACATGGTGGTACTCCTCAGCAACACCTAATGAATGTAACATCTCCCCAGCTTCACTTTCGGCCATCCAACCGTTCATCTCACCGAATTTCTCTTCAAGCTCAGAAGCTTTTATTCCATCTTCATCGCTAAAATCCTCTTTTGCGTAGATGGCTTCCTTTTCTTTCATGAGGTCGTACATCTCTTTGTGTCCCATGATTACCGTTTCTAATACTTGGAAATCATCAAACTCAAAGTGATCCTGCTTTAGCACCGCCATTCGCATTCCAGGGGATATGGATACATCTCCTGTTGTCGATTCAACCTCACCAGATAATATCTTTAAAAACGTTGATTTACCGGCACCGTTAGCGCCAATAATTCCGTAACAATTACCCTCCGTAAATTTGACATTTACTTCGTCGAATAGTACACGTTTACCGAATCGTAAAGATATGTTAGAAGCTGAAATCATATTGACTCATTAAATAAGCGCGCAAAGATAATCCGTTTGTTGAGATAGAATGGAAGCAACGGGAGTTTGTCTAATAAGCATTGTTTTATTCTGATTTCTGAATGGTATTGAAGTATAAAATTTCTATTCACATCCTAAAAGCCCAACCCATTAAACCTTCAACCGCTAAGTCGAAAAAAAGCCTCATTCACATAACTGCGAATGAGGCTTGAACAATTTTATAAACTCCTTAAACTCCTACGTCGTGATTCGCAGATTCTAATAAGTAAGGGTGATTTTTAGTGTATAGGCTTTTCTTGGATAAGTTATTAAGTACCCAGAAAATGAATACCCCTGCAAATGTCATAGTCAACCCAACTTCCAACATACCAATTTTAGCTGTTTGACCAACCGTACCTGGCATAATCATTAGGAATAAATCCAACCAATGACCTAATAAAATACATGCCCCAGCTACCAATAATACTTTTGGATTTCGTTTTGCGTTTCTCATCATTAAAACTAAGAACGGCAAAGCAAAACACATAATGACATTGGTTCGGAAGAACCACTTGAAATTTGGTGTTAAACGTTGAGCGAAATAGATACTTTCTTCTGTGATGTTTGCATACCAGATCAACATAAACTGACAGATAAAAATATAACCCCAGAATATGCTAAAGGCAAACATAAACTTGCCTAGATCATGAATCACCTCGTCAGAAACAACTTCCATGTAACCTTTTGATTTGAGGTATAATGTAAAGAAGCAAATAACTGTTAGTGCTGTAACAAACGCAATGGCAAAGTTGTAAACGGAATACATCGTACTGTACCAGTGTGGGTCAATACTCATCATAACCAACCAACTTAATACGGAGAAGCTAAATGCAAAAATCACTAAAAAGAGAGCTGAATAAGTGATACTCTTCTTAAAGTAAGATAATCCACCTTCTTGATCTTCTTTTTCTGACAACCGAACCAATACGATTCTGAATATCCACCAAATAACCATAATGGTTGGTACACCAATCAGTAACCATCCAGATGATAAGAACCAGCTTTTATTATCTAATATCTTGTCAAATTCAGGATGACCTGCGCCTAATCCTTGGTCTAAATATACAACCCAATGATATAGATGCTCTTTTCCGAAATAGATCACCAATACAAGAGAGATGATACCTATAGGAATATATGAACTAATGGATTCGATAATTCGTTTCAAGAGCGTTGACCAGCCCGCGTTAGCAGCATAGTTAACAGCTAAAAAGAATAAAGCTCCAACTGCAAACAACATAAAATAGTATGCGTTTAATAAAAGGTTTGCCCATAATCGAGTCAACCATTTTGGACCGTGTCCACCTCCATGATCGGCAGCAGCTTCGTCTGCATGATCAGCCGTTTTAGCACCATGAGCCTCTTCAGCAGGATGTGCATCTTCAGCGTGCGTGGCGTGTTCTTGTGCATGTGATTCATCTCCATGATCTACATGACCATCTTGCAAACTTGCAGTATGAATTGGTAGGTCTTGAGCTGTTGAAGCATGCTCTTCCGTTTGAGCCTCGTTGTGACGATCTTCTTCATGTTTGATTTGATTAACTCCGATATATGTTAGAATCAATCCAACTAAAAACACAAGTCCCACGATAACCTTTGACCGGCCAGTGAATATGTATTTTTCGTCGTTTACCTCAGATATATGATGGTGTCCCATTGTCTTTTCTATGCTAGATTATTTAATGAAATAAATTTCCACTCGTCTATTGATGTCTTTACCTTCTTTGGTATCATTTGATGTTACCGGTGAAGAGGACCCTTTACCTTTAGGGCTCAATCGATCTCTAGAAATGCCTTTTGCTTCCAAGTAATCACATACTGTTTTAGCACGAATCAAGCTCAGCTCTCCAAATCCAGGTATATTTACCTTAGAAGCAACGTGTCCAACCACAATCGCTTTTAAATCTGGATGACTGATCATGTATTCAGCAACTTTATCAATATGAGAAGTACTTGTTTCTTCGAACTTTTTGTATGCCATGCCATTGAACTTAACGTTCCGCATAGCGCCATTGATCATGTTCAAATCTCCGCCGATATCGGCCAAATCAAAACCATCAAACGACTTTGCATCCATCGCTACAAGATCCACATTGTCTTCCGTGCCTTCGGGAGCATATACAAACGCATCACCTAAACTCAAAAGCCTAACATAATGCAACACCTTCCAACGTTCAGCAGGTGTTAACACATTACCGTGTGCACCCATATTTCCTTTTCCAAATGAAATGGAGTGGAACATTTTTCCATCTGACAAGTCCTTAATATTATCTGATGCGTATCCATCCCACGGTGGAGGTGGATATTGACCACTTTTAATTACGCCACCGTCGTTTTTGCCTTTTTTACCGTGGCAATGTTGACATTGGATGTTGTACAATCTCATTCCCTCAGCTACATTACTTTCTGTTGCAGCAATTGGGTTTCTCCATCCGTCTGATGCTTCGTAACCTTCAGCATACATTGTATAACCCAGTTGGCCATTTGCAACTGCTCCTTCCACAGGAGTTCGCATGGTCATACCGTGAGGATTATATTGCATATCACCCGTTTGTGTGTATGCTTCATATGCTTCCGACTCGTACATATTTGGAGCATATTCATAACCAGTTTTATTTCCACCAGCAGAACAGCTCACTAACGTGCTTGCTGCAATAAGTAGCAAACCGTTTATTCTATTTTTTCGATTTTGTAAAAACTGCATAGTTATTTGTCCATTAAGTTTTTAGCTTGTGAAATCCAGTCTTCTCTTTCGATTTTTCCTGGGAAATATTTTGTTAAAGCTTCGATGGCCTTTATAGCATCTGGTGTAAGTTTTGACACTTGCTCAAATGTGAAAATTCCAATCGAGTTTAGCTTGTCTTCATAGACTGGTCCAACACCGCTAATTTCTTTTAAATCATTTTTCTGATCTGCCGATCCTTCTCCGATGACTGACTTTAACAATGACAGTTTCTCAGTTTTTTGATCTTCAGTCAGGTCCTCAGCTTTAGGCGTTGCTTTTGCTGCAGGAGTCGCTTTAGAAACTGGTTTTGATTCAACACTTGTAGTGCTACTTCCATCCATGTTTCTTTCACGAATCTCAATGGCACCATTTTCTTTTAAGAAAGAATCAAGTTCAGTCCGTGAGATATTTGATAACTCTGTAGGCTCAACAGCTAAAAACAATCTATCGTCCGTTTGACGTGGATCAAAGATGTCTGCGATTTTACCATGAATCATCTTACTCTTAGCAAAAAACAATATGCCAATTCCAAAAGCCGTAAATAAGATAGTA
>JBLHOC010000125.1:0-9574 GCA_047620825.1 Bacteroidia bacterium
TACTTGCCCTTTATCTGCAAGCAGTACTTGCTCCTTCTTGCTTTTGAAACCAACCTTAGACATGGCTACACGTCGTTCTATAATGGATTCTATGCCTTCGAAAGCACCTCCACATATAAACAATATATTCCTTGTATCTACTGCAATGTATTTTTGATCTGGATGCTTTCGTCCTCCCTGTGGTGGTACATTCGTAATGGTGCCTTCTAAAAGCTTTAATAGCCCTTGTTGAACACCTTCTCCACTTACATCCCGCGTAATACTTGGATTATCACTTTTTCGTGTGATTTTATCAATTTCATCGATATAAACGATACCACGTTCAGCGGCTTCAACATCGTAATCAGAAGCCTGTAGTAATCGAGTGATGATACTTTCAACATCTTCACCAACATAACCCGCTTCAGTTAAAACCGTAGCGTCTGCAATGCAGAAAGGCACCTTCAGTATTCTAGCTAGCGTCTTGGCAATTAGTGTTTTACCCGTTCCAGTTTGGCCGACCATCAAAATATTTGATTTCTCTATTTCAACGTCGTCATCTTCACTTTGCTTGGGAGACATAAGTCGTTTATAGTGATTATAAACGGCTACAGATAGCACTTTTTTCGCAACATCTTGACCAATGACATAGTCATCCAAATGAATCTTAATGTCTTTTGGCTTAAGTAGGTCAACTTTAAAACCAGAAGCCGCGGCAACTTTCGCTTTATGCGAGTCTTCCTCTACTATAATTCGGTGACCTTGCTCAATGCATTCGTTGCAAATATGTGCATCGATGCCTGAGACCAACAAACCTACGTCACCGTTTTTACGGCCACAAAACGAACAGATAATCTCCTCTTTGTCCACAGAATTATTTATTTACTTGGAGTTTTTTTCAAGATGTCATCAACCATACCATACTTAACAGCTTCTTCTGCAGTCATCCAAAAATCTCTGTCTGAATCTGCTGAAACTTTTTTGAATGTTTGCCCACTGTGTGTCGCAATGATATCGTACAACTCTTTCTTAAGTTTTTTGATTTCGTTTACAGTAATCTCCATGTCCGAAGCCTGACCTTGAGTGCCGCCTAAAGGCTGGTGAATCATGGTACGTGAATGCTTAAGTGCAGCACGTTTACCTTTTTTACCTGCACACAATAATACCGCAGCCATACTAGCTGCAATTCCCGTACATATGGTAGCTACTTCAGAATTGATAATTTGCATCGTATCATAGATACCTAATCCGGCGTATACTGACCCACCTGGACTGTTGATGTAAATTTGAATGTCGCGATTGGGATCTGTTGAATCTAAAAACAAGAGTTGGCCCATGACGATATTCGCTACTTGATCATCGATTGGAACACCTAAAAAGATGATTCTATCCATCATCAACCTTGAAAAAATATCCATTGAAGCCACGTTCAATTGACGTTCTTCAATAATGTTTGGGGTTAATCCAACAGGTTGTATAGTGCTGTTAATATAATGATCAACATGCATGCTGTTCATCCCCATATGTTGAGTTGCGTATTTTCTAAACTCTTTGCCGTAATCCATAGTATGAAATTTTTACCAAAACAACGTAATTTTTTTCATTAAAGCATAGTTACCTCATCTGAAAAAATAGACAATTCATGGTCGACTGACCAGTTCCATTATCGGTGTTGCAATGCTATAAAAACAAAAACTTAGTGATTATGTTCATGACCTTCATCATGATTGTGTTCATGATTGTGTTTCTCAATCATTTTGTAGAATTCTTCTAGAGCGATTTTCTTATCCTTAACGGTAACAATCGATTTGATTTGATCCGTCACCTTACGGTCGATGGCGATATCACCAATCTTACGCATATAGTTTTTGTCCTCTTTATTCTTCTCTTCGAAATAGCGAATAGTTTCTAGATCAGGATTGCTCATGCCGTACTGACGTAACATCTGAGCTGTATATCCTACTGAAATTTGATTCACATCTTCTTGAGTCACTTCAAGTTTAAACTCAGAAACGATCTTTTCCGTTACCAATTGACGTCTTAATTGGTTTGATTCCTTACCATACAATTCTTCAATGTTACCTTCATTGTAGGTCTCTGGATAAGACTTCACCAACCATCTTTTTAAGAAACCATCTGGTAAGTTTATTGAGTCGTGTTTATCAGTAATTAAATGCGACACGGTGTGATCTAACTGATTTTCAGCTTCAGAAACATAATACTGTTCCATGTTTTCGCTCACTTTCGTACGAAACTCTTCTTCTGTTTTAACAATATCTTTACCCAATACTTGGTCAAATAAGTCTTGGTCAATATTTGCTTTTTCAAAACGTTTAACTTCTGTTATGTTTAAGCTAAAATCTTTGTTTAAATCTTTAACACCTTCAGCCGGAAGACCTACTGTGCTTGCCATTACTTTTTCGTTGTCGTTAAAAAACTTAAAGATATTGACATTAACTATGTCTCCGATTTTCTTACCGATCAAAGATTTTTGAGTGGCTTTGTCTTTCACCATCTCCAACAATACAGTTGTTTCCTTTTCACTAATACCACCTTCTAGCGCATTGCCATCTTTGTCCAATTCAGTAAGCATGCCTTTTACAGTATCTTGTTCACCTTCAGTGATATCGATATCTAGCATTTTACCAAATCGCCGCTGATTGTTGTCCATTTCTTTATCAATCTCATTTGCAGGGACTGTGATTTTGTAACGAACTAGCTTGTCTTTGGCTGTAATGTTTAAATCAAACTTAGGTGCTAAACCCAAATCAAATTTGAAGGTAAAGTCTGATGGATTTTCAAAATCCATTTCACTTTGCTCTTTTGACGCTAAAGGTTGACCCAACACATCAATTTTGTTTTCTTCAAGATGTTTAAACAGGGAATCACTTGCAAGTTTGTTGATTTCATCAACCAACATAGGCGTACCTACCATCTTTTTAATAACGCCCATTGGCGCTTTACCCGGTCTAAAGCCTGGAATATTGGCTTTAGTGCGGTACTTCTTTAGCTCTGCGTCTACTTTCGGTTGGTAATCCTCTGGATTTAACTCAATAGTTAGTAACGCATTTAAAGCGTCTTTTTCTTCAAATGTTACGTTCACGTCTTAATGAAATAATTA
Organism: Bacteroidia bacterium; assembly: GCA_047620825.1. Classification (GTDB taxonomy): domain Bacteria; phylum Bacteroidota; class Bacteroidia; order NS11-12g; family UBA9320; genus UBA987. The sequence goes on from JBLHOC010000125.1 coordinate 3,101, forward strand.
AAGTTGAATTGTGTTAAGAAAAAAAGTGCGGGTGAAAGGACTCGAACCTTCACGCGGTTAAGCACTAGATCCTAAGTCTAGCGTGTCTACCAATTTCACCACACCCGCATCCTTATTTTAAGGGTGGCAAAAGTAAAATAATATATTCTTAAACCCACTATGAATTTTCATGTTTGAAATAAAATAAAATATCCCGAATTGGCTTCTCTCATTCTTTCAAAGAATAGACAGCATAATTATCATCATCTAACACCGTTTTATATGGCATTTCGTGAGCACCTGACTGGTGTTTATCGATTATGAGATATTGGGCGCCAAGTTGTTGTAAGGAGTCTATGTATGCCACATGCTGAACACTTTCATTTCTAGAAGCCCAGCCCTTTCTGTGTGCGAAATACATATTCAATGGTGTTGTGCCTCCATTTATAATGACCAAATCATTTTTAGGGATGATTGGATCAATGGTTGATTCTAATTCAAGTTTATACACTTGGGTATCTCTAAGAAAAAAATCATGTTGCTGATTGGCAACACCTTCGATAACAATTAAACCCAGTATTATCAATCCCAGTTTTTTTGGCAACGTTTGAATGAAGTACGCAGCTATCAAAGCCATTATAGGCGCAAAAGGTATTACATAGTAACTGTGTGTTGGAAATACCGCTCCTGTTTTGAGTATAAACAAACCAAATACGGTGCTAATAGCCACAAGTGCTAACTGCAAACTCCTATTTCGCTTACGCACTAAAAAGAGGATGCCAAGCACAAAACAGCCAAACGCCACAAATGAATTCAGGGATGAGAAGTAAAACTTTTCGAACAGCTGAGGCAAAACTGTAAATACCTCACGCGCACCTTCTGTAAATGTTTTGGGGAAATATAATTGGTAATGGTACGTGTCGAAGATGTAGGGAACCCAATAAAAGTACCACAAGCAAACCACGCTAAACCCAATAACACTGCAAACAATTACATTCACTTTTCGTCTCCACACCACAGTACTAAGCCATGGCAAAACAATTAATACCGCCAACAAGCTTAGTGCTGGAATTTTGCTTAGGACGCCTAATGTGGCAAAAATGAAATAAAAAATAAGGTGTTTCAGACTGCCTTCTTTTAAATAGAGGTAGACAAAGTACAAACCAATAAACACCAGTGAAACACTAAAGGTGTCTGGCATTATTTTCCTAGAGTAGGCAAACCAGAGTGAAGATAGCGTTATGAGCGTTGCAGTTAAAGCAAGTTTGGGATTAATCAATTTAGCAAGCAACTGATAATAGCAATAAAGTCCAAAAGTGGAAACCATTAAGCTAATCCAGCGGCCGTGCCAATGCGTAAATCCAAATACTTTAGAAACAAGAAAAATTAAATAATTGTAAAGCGGAAACTCTGACGTCATTACACCAGATTTCTCTCCAGCAACATCGATCATCGGGTAACAGATATTGGCATTCGTTTCGTAAAAGTTACGTGCCACCATGTTTGTAAGTGTCTGTCGCCAACTGTGACCTGACTCTAACGGTGGATTTGTGATACCAATGAGGCGTACCACAAAAAAAAGGAGCAACCAGAATCTAACATCGGTAACGACATTAATTATATGTTTCTTGGAGATTTGGAAGCGCATTGTTACCAGCTTGGGCGTTTAATCCTTTTGCGCGAATATAAATGACTGGAGGGTTAAATTGTTGACGCAAGAGTTATTGACTCAGAACTGAGTGACACAAGACAGCTTGACTCAAGACAATTGAGAATTGATCATTGTTAAACGTCGTCCGACATTTTCAACTTTCAATTCTCAATTAATAACCCGATTAAAAATTAAGCATTAATCATTCAAAATTATTTAAGCACTTGCATCTTCTTCGTAACCTCACTGTCTTTCGTCCTCAACGTATAGAAATATACGCCAGATGTTAAATCAGATCCTTGTATGAGCATGCTGTGATTACCAGCACCTTTATAACCCATCTTTTGCGTTGAAACAACTTTACCTGTCGCATCTGTTACCGTACAAGTTAAGTCGCTACCAGCTCTTAAGTAAACAACCACATTAGTTGCATTGCTAAACGGGTTGGGTCTGTTTTGACTAACAAAGAAAATCTTAGGTCGCTTAATGTTATGTACACTTCCAACGCCAATGATGGAGTCAATAATATCCTCTAAGGGTATGGCAGCGTAATACACTCCGTTGGTATCGTTGGAGTGAAAAGTTGCAATAACACTTTCACGGAAATGCGTACCTGGATGATCATCCATTTGAAAAATTAAATGTACAAAGTCGTCCGCTCGCCGTGACATCGATGCAAAAACGGCCTCGCGGCTTCTTACTTGTGTAGCATTTTGAGTTGTCGCCCATGTTTTTCCATCATTCAGTGAAAACGAAATGTGTACGTCTCGGTAATTGGCTAAGTAATCATTAAACGTAAATTCTACCGGACAATCCCACGTCACAAATAGTTCATTGTTTGGTCCAACCGACAGACTTGGATGAGTCGAATGACCAGATGTGTTTTCATATCGGGCGGCATACCCTAGTCCGTGCATTGGTTTCCCCAATGAATCAATAGAATTCGTAGTTTCTGCCGTTATATCATACGGCGGTTCTCCTTGTGTAGGAGGAAGTCCATCCAAATTAATCGGTGTACCACACGATTTCCAAGTCGGTTGGTTCTCACTCCAATGGTATAGATCATAATAACTACCAGACCTTGCGCTATTATCCGTGGTATCCTCGTCGGAATAAGAAATCCTACCACAAGCAACATGTACATTGCCCTTGTTATCAATAACGACGTCTAAAGAACCATCGAAGCTGATTGCGGGGTTCGTATGCGAAGCGATGTGCTTCCCCCATTCAAATCGTGGAAAAGCAAAGGAATCAATAATGTTTGTGGTCCAAGATTTACCATAATCGCTCGACTTAAACAAGGTCACGTCTTTAAAAACGCCGCCTATAACAACGGTTACGATGGAGTCATGTGCGTCCATAGTATACGCATCCATTTGGCCATCTATATAACGTACTGAATCATAACCTGGTAATACATCTATCTCAGACCAAGTCTTGCCTCTGTCATTCGATTTTGAATAAACAATGGGATTGACAATTCCACGGCGCTTGAGTCTTTCCCTATCAGACATTAATTGCGCAATAACATAGATAGTATCACCCACATTGATCGCACGTGCATTGCGAAGAAACCCTCGGTTCACGTCAATACCCGAAGCGGTGTCTGTAACCCAATCCGATTTCCCTTGCTCGGAATTCTTGGTTATCAATAACACGCCTGTTTCACTATCGGTGCTAATAACATATGCTGCTCCATTATCAAATAATCCGATCGTCGGACTCACAGATAACGGCTGCGTAAAGGACTTAGTTGGAAAAGTCCCCCACGCTTTATTTATTTTTTGATTGACCACACAACTAACTTGGCTTCGATTCGCATTGCGTTTGTTGACATATGACCAACATGTTGCCACATAACCATTATCGCTAATTGCAATTCGCCTACCGACTGAAGCGGTGGTCTGTAAATCGAAAAATGTTTCACCGATTTTGACAAACTCAAAGGAGTTGTTTTGCCCTTTTGTTTCTTGAGCGATTAATTGCTGTTGCATCAAACAACAGATCAGTACTATAATTAATTTTTTCATGATGGTTGGGAAGCCTAATATATAGTATTTTTTTCAAGGCTATCACGCGCTCATGGAATAGGGGTATCGTCATATCACCGACTTTCATTTTTTCAGAAAAAAAAAGGCTCCGATTACTCAGAGCCCTTTCGATTTTTATTGGTGTTAGTCTCCTGACTAAACATTATTCATTCAAAATTATTTAATGACTTGCATCTTCTTCGTAACCTCACTGTCTTTGGTCTTCAACGTATAGAAATATATGCCAGATGTTAAATCTGATCCTTGAATAAGTACGCTGTGATTACCAGCACCTTTGTAACCCATGTTTTGCGTTGAAACAACTTTACCTGTCGCATCTGTTACCGTACATGTCAAGTCGCTACCAGCTCTTAAGTAAACAACCACATTAGTTGCATTGCTAAACGGGTTGGGTCTGTTTTGACTAACCACAAATACCTGAGATTCATTGATTACGGGCGTAACTTCTAATGTGTTTTGACCTAACACACTGTCCATCAAGTCTTTGACAGGAATAGCTGCATAATAAATGGTGTTCTCAACGTTAGGATGAAGGTTCCCTGTTCCACTGTTGATTACATTCGTTCCTGGGTGTGCATCCATTTGGAAAATAAAATGCACAAATTCATCTGTACGTTTTGTCATACAAGCATAAACTGCTTCCTGAGATCTTATTTGGGTCGCATTCTGTGATGTTGCCCAGCTCGCTCCTCCATTAGTAGAATATGAAATATGAACGTCTCTATAATTCGCTAGATAGTCGTTAAATGTAAATTCAACTGGTGCATCCCAAGTCACATAGATCGTATTGTTCTTATCAACTGATAGACTTGAATGGGTAGATATACTTGTTTGGCCATAACGTGCTGCATATGCTAATCCATTGTTAGGATTGCCATCGGCACCAAGGCTGTTAGTTGTTTCTGCTGTGATATCGTAAGGCGCCCCATTGGCATTTGGCTGACCATCCATGTCAATCGGTGTACCACAAATCTTCCAGGTTGGTTCGTTTTCACTCCAGTGATATAAGTTAAAGTAACTACCAGACCGTGCTAAATCGTCCGTAGTATCATCATCAGAGTAGCTTAATCGCCCCGTGGCAACATGCACATCTCCATTATTATCTATTAAAACATCCACCGAACCGTCATTACACGTTACTGGATTAGCTGGATCGACCAAATAACTTCCCCATACAAATCTTGGAAATGCAAAAGAATCAATGATAGTAGTTTTCCAAGTGGTCCCAGAATCTGTTGATTTAAACATGGTCACATCCCTATACGCGCCACCGATAACAATGGCCACCGTAGAATCTCGAGCATCAATAGCATAGGTATCTCCTGTACCTAATATGGTTCTAGTTGAATCATAACCAGGTAAAAGTGCTAATGGCGTCCAAGTCTTTCCGGCATCATCAGATTGCGCAAACATGGTTGGATTGGTTATGCCTTCTATTACAATATCGTCGGAATTCGCGGTATAGAAATTAACCAACGTAAACATCTTGTCTCCAAGGTTAGCCGTTCTGTTCCAAATTACGTCACCACCAGCATGCTCTACTACCTTACTGGCATCAGAAACCCAGTCGGTTTTATCTTTCCCAGAGTTACGTGTAACTATTAACCCACCAGCTGCCGGGTCATGCGACACAACATACATGGATCCGTCGGCTAACATACCGATGGATGGCCATCCAGTTCTTAGTCCTTCCACTCTTGTAGTAGGTGTGCCACCCCATGCTGTTCCATTATAATAGTTAACTACTGCACCACGATCAGGCCAAGTGGTACTTGATGTTCCACTAAATGTCCATGCGACGCTGATGGTACCATCAGGGTGTAACATGGCACGGCGACCAACTGACGCGTTAGACTGCAAATCATAATATGTATTGCCTACTGCCACAAAATCGTAGACCTGAGACCTGTATTTATTTAATCCCTTTTTTTGTGCACCTTGTTGAGGCGCAACAACAAAATTAGGTGCATCAACTGCTTCTTGATGATGATTATCCGATAATTGCTTTGCGCTTGGTTGATGTAACTCAAGCGTTGACTGACCGTAACCAGCCACTGCGGCAGATAGTATTCCGATTAATAGAATTGGCTTTTTCATATTTTATGTTTCTTATACATCACGATAATACAGAATTAAAGTGATTTGGGTAACCCAAAGTCCTGTAGCCCTCGTTCTTCAACGTGTTTTCTCAAGACTTGTATTTTCTTCATTTAGGCTTATCAGCCTATAATCCGATTGTCTTTTTATCACAAAATTTATGTTCTATGATTATCGTTTATGCGTATATACCGATACTAATCGTTGCTTTGGCTTTGCCAACTCTATAAGACAACATATTCTTACATTAGGCCTATCAGCCTATAACCGATTTTCCTTTTTGTGACCAAAAACGAAACAAAAAAGTCTTCGACAGAAATATGCTTCCATTCCTCTCTTTCGATTACCAAGAAAATCTAATAAAAGATTGCAAGCACTTTTATTGATTTACTAAGGCTCCCTCAATTCACCCCTACACCGGCTTGCATTTCTGTCTGGCCGGTTCGCATGATTCCAGAGCGCTTGGCAAAAAACAATCGACGGTGTGAGAGTGGTGGGTTTTGGTAGCCTGAATGTGGCGGAGGGTTTAGTATCCCAAAACGAAGGGCATATTATTTTTAAGGCTTTTCTTGTTTCGTTCTTTTTGCCCAAAACGAAAGTAAAACAGGATTATAGGGCTGTTAAGACCCTAAGCAAAGACAAACTTTTTATAAATTCTTTAGGAAACTTCACTGTTAAATGGAGTTGTCCTCAATT
>JBLHOC010000126.1:0-9567 GCA_047620825.1 Bacteroidia bacterium
ATGTTCCTGAAGATGCCAAGTGGCACACCTACAGGTTTGAGTTTTTAACCAAACCCGGTCAAACATCTGTAGTACTTAAATTAGAAAATGATGCCCCCGGTGGATATGGAAATGATTTGGCGATAGACAACATCTCATTTCGACCATGTGGACCAAAAGCGACAATTTGGCCAAGAGGGGTAAGTAAAGTGTGTAATGAGCATTTTACACCATATAAACTTGAAGCCGTTCTCGAGGGCAATCAATACAAGACACCTTTTATACAATGGCAACACAGCATCAATCGTGGTCTGTCATGGACGGACGTCAAAGATTCTGTAGGATCAACATTTTATCATAACAATAACAAACGGGGTTTCTATTACTATCGGTATATCGTTGGTAATTCGGCAGATTATGTCCGTAATTCAAAATGTAGGGTAACATCAAAGACTAAAGTAATTGAGGTTCTGCCAACGTTCTATAGTATAGCTGACACAATCTGCGCTGGAGTAGCGTATCCTTTTGGAGGGCGAGCCTTAACTCAGTCAGGAACGTATAGTGATAGTCTGATTTCTGCTTACGGCTGCGATAGCGTGGTTTTGCTCGAGTTGTTTGTTGATCCAGACATCAATATTAAAGCAACGTTCAAAGTGACTAATCCATCATGTGATTATTTAAATGATGGTCAAATTGACATTGTTAACGTGATTAATGCTAAACCACCACTGATGTTTTATTTAAATAGTCTACAATCTAACGAAAGTGATTTTAAAAACTTGGCTGCTAGGTCTCACCAATACCGCATTGTCGACCGAATAGGTTGTAATTTTGACACATCAATTTTACTGAAGAAGCCAGAACCTTTTATCATTGATTTAGAGCCCGATGCGGACGTAAAACTTGGTCAAAGTGTACAGCTAGTGACAACAAGCAATAATGCGATAACGCATTATGAATGGAGTAACCGGCAAGATATTGATTGTGAAATAAACTGTTCTCCAGTGGAGTTTTATCCACCTGAAACCATGCATGTGGTTTTAACCGCGACCTCAGATAAAAAATGCAGTGCAAAAGATTCTGTACGAATTCAAATTGAGGTTGCTCGAAATATTTTTCTTGCTAACACTTTCTCACCTAACGGAGATGGTTTAAACGAAATTTTTACTCCAAGTACCTTATATCCTCAAGTAAAGGAATTCGATAAATTCACGATATTTAATAGGTGGGGGCAGGTTATTTATAATGTGGAGCACATAAACCCAAACGACATTGCTGCAAGCTGGGATGGAACCGATGCTAACCCTGGAATTTATGCTTATTACTTAGAAGCTCGATTTCTAGACGATGTTGTGTTAAAGTTTCGCGGTACATTACATTTGATTCGGTAGTCCGCTCGGTTAAAACTAAAAAATTGTATACTTGTTTCTAAGAAAAAGAACATTATGTCTACCATAAACAAATCGACACTTACTTTCCTTAAAGATATTTCGAAAAACAACAACAAGGATTGGTTCGATACCAATAAACCAAGATACATCGATGCCAAAACTAACATGGAGGGTTTTATGGAGGATGTTCAAAATAGGTTAAACGCAACCGATGTCATTGATAGAGTCAAGGTATACCGAATATACCGTGACGTCCGCTTTTCGAAAGACAAAACACCTTACAAAAGTTATTTGCATGGTTATTTAAAAAGAGCAGGTGCTTCAAGGCGGGGTGGTTATTGGGTAGGGATTGAACCAGGAAAGACACAGATAGGTGGTGGGTTCTATGGACCTGAGAAAGACGATTTGACGCGCATTCGTAAAGAAATTGAAGCGGATGGAACGACATTTTCCAACATCATCAACGAAGCTAATTTCAAGAAGCATTTTGTGGAATTAAGAGGAGAAGGACTAAAAACAGCACCTAAAGGTTTTGATAAAGAACATCCACATATTGATATCCTTCGTAAAAAGCAATTTTTTGCCATGAAACCTTTTACCGATGCGGAAGTGGAAAGCCCGGATTTTATAAACAATGTTGTTGAAACCCTTGAAGCCATTCGACCATTCTTTGACTACATGAGCGAAGTGTTAACGACTGATTTGAATGGACGATCGCTGGTTTAAATGTGAAATTTAGAATGTAAAATGTAAAAGGATGGACTAAGGAATTAATAATTAACAAATGCCCTGAGTCAATTCGTCTAGATTTAGTAACTACTATTTCTAATCAATTTATATTGCAATTAAGAGCTATGGCCAGACAGAAATGCGGGCCGGTGTTGGGGTGAATTGAGGAGGCCTTAGAAAATCAATAAAAGTGCTTGCATTTGTTCGCTATAGCGGACTTCCTTTTATTAGCTTTTCTTGGTATCCGAAAGAGTGGGATGGAAGCATATTTCTGTCAAAGGCTTTTTGTTTACTTTTTGGTCTGCAAAAAAGGGAAACCGGGTTTGGGCTGGTAAGCCCTAAATAATGTTTATGTACAATAAACAAATGTCCTGAATCAATACATCTTTAGTTCGATTTTTTAAATGTAAAATGTAGAATTCTGAATGTAAAATATAAAAGGATGGACTTCAGGGGTTAGTATTGAATAATAAACAATTGTACTGAGACAGCTAATCTTAATTCTCCAACAATGCCATTAAAAATCACACTAGTCATTTGTGCGTTGCTAATTCTTGGCAACCAGCAGTTTAGTCGACAATTCCCTTCTTTTGAACTGCAAACTTCCACTGGTGATACTTTAACAAACGACTTTTTTCTTGGCAAAACGACCATTGTATGTATGGGGCATATTGAATGCTTTCCTGCGTTGATTTTAATGAACGATCTCGATAGTTTATCAAAGTCATTTGATACATCGCAATACCAGATCCTTTGTATTCTGGAAAACACTCAAGAGCACATTGACCTATTTTATCATGACAGTATATCAACACATTGGCGGAGTATGAGGTCAATGTTAAATATTGACACACTGCACTATCCATTAATTCCAGAATGTCAGACTCAAAACCTAGTCGTATCCGGAACAGATACATTGATTGGGAAACATTGTCGAGTGTTATCTAAGAAAGTGCGCACTAAAGACTCTCCAACGATTCTATTGGTTGACGAGAAAGGCAATATTAAATTTAAGGATAAAGGCTATATCGCATTAGCATCAAAGGAAGAGCGGATGTTATTTCTAAACGAATTTTTAATGAATCACTGAGTTGAAAATTAACAATCAATAATTGTCCTGAGCCATTAAACCTGAAACCCAATACTTCGTACACGATTCTAATTCAATATTTTACATTTAGAATTTTACATTCGCAATTAACGCCTCGCGTTACTTGCGTTTATTCATTTCATCTCGAATAGAAGCAGCTTTTGCATAATCCTCATCTTGTAAGGCTTCTGTGAGTAAAATCTCAAGGTCATCTAAATCCAAACCCGAGTAATCGGTGCTTTCACCTATATCTTGCATGAAATCATCTATTTCTTCTGGACGACCAGGTTGGTCTTCAGTATCAATTTCTTGGTCTGGGATGATGCTCGCGGCATTCATGATATCTTGATTGGTGTAGATAGGGCAATCGAACCGTACCGCCAATGCAATCGCATCGCTCGTTCTGGCATCTATTTCTATCTCTACATCTTCTCTGGTGCATTTAATAGTGGAGTAAAATACACCTTCTACCAGATTCGAAATATTGACTTCAATCACGTCAACATGGAAGCCATCAGCAAAGCTTTTGAACAAATCGTGTGTTAACGGTCGTTGTGGTTTAATGTTCTCTAGAATCAAGGCAATCGCTTGTGCCTCAAAGGATCCAATAACTACTGGAATACGGCGTTCTCCGTTCACTTCACCCAAAATAAGGGTGTAAGATGTGTTCTTTGACGTATGGCCAGAAGCCAAACCAGCTATTTCCAGTTCAATTTTACCCATGAATTAGTTTGCTTTGAGTTCCTTAGCCCTTGCTATTAATTTAGGTATTACTTCGAATGCGTCTCCAACGATCCCATAATCTGCCGCCTTAAAGAATGGCGCTTCTGGATCAGTATTGATGACACAAATCACCTTGCTGCCACTTACTCCAGCCAAATGCTGGATGGCACCAGAAATACCCGCAGCTATATATAAATTAGGTTTTATCGTTATGCCTGTCTGACCAACATGCTCGCTGTGTGGCCTCCAATCCATATCACTCACAGGTTTAGAGCATGCCGTTGCAGCGCCAAGAACTTCAGCAAGTTCTTCAATCATTCCCCAGTTTTCAGGTCCTTTAAGACCGCGTCCTGCAGAAACAACTAATTCAGCTTCAGTCAAAGCAATTTTGCCTTGAACCTTAACGATATGAATTGATTTTGTTTTGATAATCCCTGAAGCGTCTATTGAAATGCTTTCTACAGCTGCTTGATTATCAAACGATTTGACCTCATATGAGTTAGGAACGATACTGATTACTTTATTTGAATTGTTTACCGTTACACTTGAAAACGCCTTATTCGAGAAACACGTTTTTCGAACTGAAAAGTCTCCATCTGTTGATGCCATTGCAACAACGCCTGTGGTTAATGCCGCATTTAACTTCACCGCAACTTGAGGAGCAATACTTTTTCCAGTATATGAACCAGATATGATAACGGTTGATGCGCCTTGATTTGAAGCTACTTCGTGAATGACATGACTGTAACCTTCAGGTGTAAATGTATCTAGACCGTCACCATTGACAACGATTGTTTTGCTGGCACCATATTGGCCAAGGTTGGCCACTGCATTTTCATTGCCAATGGCAATGGCAGCACAAGTGTCACCAGTTTTAGATGCTAAATCTGCGCCATATGTCAACGCCTCTTGAGATGATTTCTTAATTGAATCACCCTCTATCTCTACAAAAACTAAAATCATACTATATTAATTTTTTCTCTGATCTCAATAAATCTATTAACTCTTCCGCATTGGCTGGATCAATCAATTTAACCCCTTGCTTAGCCGGAGGTAACTCATAACCAGTATACTGCGTGTCGCTGTAGCTCCCAGTTGCCTCAATAACAGTGAGTGGCTTTGTCCGCGCTTGCATAATGCCCCTCATATTTGGTATGCGAGGTTCACATAACTCCTTTTGTGCTGATATCACACAAGGTAAGCTCGCTGTAACAGTTTCCCGTCCACCATCTATATCCCTTATCGCAGTAACTGTATCGCCTTCGATTGAAATAGAAGTGGCTACGTTCACCAAGCTCATATTTAACATTTCTGAGAGTAATCCAGCAACTTGACCGCCGTTATAATCTATTGACTCACGTCCTGTTAAAATTAAATCGTATGTGTTTCCACTGATTGCCTCTTTAATGCATTGCGCTGCATGCATGCCGTCTTGCGCCACGGTATTTACCCGAATGGCTTGATGTGCGCCTATGGCTAATGCTTTACGCATAACAGGTTCAACGCTTGCGTCACCAACTGTGATAACCGTAACTTCCCCGCCTTGAGCTTCTGTAATTTCCAACGCCTTGCTTAATGCCAATTCATCATATGGATTGATGATGAACTGCACGCCATCCGTGTTAAACTTGGTGTTGTTGTCTACAAAAGTGATCTTGGTTGTCGTGTCTGGTACGGCACTCAAACATACTAATATATTCATCTAAAATATTTATTCCTTTACGTGAAAAAAGTGGAGCAAAATTAAGGAAATTTGCCATTTATAATCCTTCAATGAATAGAATAAAACAGTTAGAAGATTTTTTAGAAAAAGAGCCAAATGATAGCTTTCTGAATTATGCCTTGGCTATTGAATATGTCGGCATATCTGATTATAAGAAAGCAAAAGACATTTTCATAAAACTAATCCGTGAAGATCCCGATTATACGGCTACGTACTATCACCTTGGTAAGATGTATCAAAACGAAAAGAACACAGTGAAAGCGGAGGAAATCTATGAGGAAGGCATAAGATTAACGCGTCTAAAAAAGGAGCAGCACAAGTTGGCTGAATTGCAAACAGCCCTAAATAATATGTTATTTGATGATGATGAATAAGGCATACGTTTGTTTAAACCCTGACTTTAAGGAAGATATTGAGGAGAAACTTAAGCGACAATTCTTCATGAAATTGGTTGGCTTTAAGTTAGATGAGATTTCACTCGGTTTTGTAAAGGGGAGTTTAACGCTAGAAGAAAAGCACATGCAGCAAAACTATTTTGTTCATGGAGGTGTCATGGCAACTGTGTCTGATATCGTCATGGGTTTTGCGGCATATTCTCTGGTACCTAAACATTTTGGTGTTGTTACGACGGATTTAAACGTCTCATTTCTTAATCCAGGTATCGGACAAACATTGATTGCTGAAGGACGTGTCACCAAATTAGGCGGTCAGTTGGTTTTTTGTGAGGCCAACATATACGTTGAAAATAAAGGCAAAAGGGTGCACACAAATCGATCTACATCCACCATGTTTAAGGTTGATTTAAAGGCCATGAAAAAGGTAACTGGCTAATTATCAGTACGGTTTTGTACAGATGCACTAAAACTAGGCTTCTGTCGTTGCATTAATTGATTACCACATCGATTAATTTCGTTGCATTCAATTTTGACCCCATTGATTAGAGAAAACTTCAAACAACAGTATTTTTTATACTTCGAAGATTTATGTCGGTTCGCCCACTTCTATTGTTCAGATGAACAGTTGGCAAAGGACTCCGTGCAGCAAGTTTTTTTAAAGCTCTGGGAAAATCAAACTGATTTCCGTTCTATTTCTAATCCTAAATCATATTTATTTACTGCGGTAAAGAACCAAGTGTTAAACGAAAGCAGAAAAAAGGATGTGATGAAACGTCTTGAAAATGAAGACATTTCTGACGATTACTCGGTTGAAGACCGATTGGCTGGAAAGGACTTAAAGGATAAAATACAAACGCTAGTCAACCTATTACCAGCAAAACGACAATATATCTTTAAGTTGAGCAGAGAAGAGGATAAGTCGTATAAGGAAATTGCGGAGCTCATGGAAATTGCGCCCAAAACGGTGGAAAATCAAATCGGGAAAGCGCTTAAATTTTTAAGGGACAAAATGTATGACTCTGAAAATGAGTGAGTTGAGAATAAAGTTAGAAGTGGAGTGGGGGACGGAGACGATTCATGTGTCTTATAGACATAATCCGGAAGTATGAATTATTTACAAGGCAATACCTTGCTTAGGTATTTACTCAATCAGTGCAGTCCAGAGGAAACTCAGGAGCTCACAAATTGGTTAGACGAAAGTCAACAAAATAGAAACACATTGAATTACCTGCGTATGCGTGTGAATTTAATGGCTATCTAAAATATGGATAAGGAAAAATTGATATATGGTTATTTGGTGCAAAGCCTTTCTCCTGAAGAGGAGGAGACCTTTGTGACCATGCTAGCATCAGACGAAGCATTTGCGAAAGCATATGAACGTCACCAAGAGATTTGGGATGCTTCTGGCCAAATATCTATTGATAAGGTTCCAGCGTTTGATGCCACTGAATCTTGGAGTTCGTTTGAAAAAATAATACCTGAGACACCTGTTCGCAAATTGAAACCAAATTACTTTAGAACGTTTTATAGGGTTGCTGCTGTTGTGCTACTCGTTTTGTCGTCTCTTTTCGTCGTTAATACATTTAAGAAAGACGCGTTTACACCAGGCTTGGTGTATGAAACACAAACAAAATCAAGCGTTCAAGGATTGTCTGATGGATCACATGTCTATCTCGATAATCAAACAACACTAAATATAGATAAACAGTTTAATCGTTCAAGTCGTAAAATGCGATTAAATGGAAAAGCCTTTTTTGTCGTAAAACCAAATAAGGACAAGGTGTTTGAGGTGGTTACAAACCACCTCACTGCCTCTGTTAAAGGAACTACTTTTCTTGTTAGAACTGATGACCACTCTTCCACAGTTGGTGTAAAAACCGGGATTGTTGAAGTGCATGTTGGCAGTCAGACCGTAACTTTAACTGCAGGAGATCAAATTGATTTTTCTGTTGATAAAGGTGGGGTGGTCAAACGTTCTGAACTTAATGTATCTGATTTGAAATCATTCCAAAAAGAGGTGATGGATTATTATGACACACCGCTGAAAGTGATTTTAGCCAACCTTAAGGAAAGTACTGGGTTGGACATTGTTGCACCTAAATCTATTGAAAATGAGAAGTTTACAATGGAATTAGCTGGAGCAACTGAAGCAGAGATCATCCATACCATTGAATTGGTAACCAATCGAAAAGCTGTAAAGAAAGGCCAAATCTATACGTTATTTTAGTAGATTTACCGAGTGACGAAACACTCGAAAATTCACATCATTTTTATAGTTGCCTTGTCGTGCTTTTCAAGCATGCTTTCTGCACAGTGTGATTTTCTAAACAAAAAGATTGATTTTAGCGCAACAGCAACTACTGCTGAAGGCTGTATTAAACGACTATCTGAACGACATCAATTTACAATTAGCTATGCGTCTAATGTATTCGATGATCAGTTGTACAACCTAGATTTTAAACAACAAAAACTAGGATCAATTCTTAAAACCATTATAAAACCTCAAGGTGTAGAATTGTTTTGTGTAGGTGCATCTAGTCTTGTTTTTAGAAAAAAGTTTAAATCAAAGCCTTTTGTGTGGTCTGGGTTTGTGTTGGACTCGTCTAGTAAACAACCGGTTGTGGGGGCATTGGTGGTTATAAACGACCGTTGGGTGGAAACGGATGAAGATGGATTCTTTCGTATTGAAGTTATATCCTTACCTGCGCAGGTCACTATGCACTACCCTGGTTTTAAAAGTGGCGTTGTATTGCTCGAATCACCTACGACCGAACCAAAATCCTATTTACTTACACCTGATAACACACTGAACACATCCGTTATTGTTGCCTATGATTCACTTTTGATGATTACAAAAACAGGCGGCGTGAATATCAATATTGCTGAACTCAGTAAAATACCATCAATTGCCGGTTCACCTGGCGTGCTCAATAGTTTAAGGTTTTTACCGTCTATTCAAAGCACTGTAGAGGTAAATGGCGGTATGGTTGTCCAAGGTGGCGGTAAAGATCAAAACTTAGTGCTATTCGATGGTATGGAGCTGTATAATCCAATGCATCTATTTGGGTTGTTTTCTGTGTTCGATGAAAACTCATTACAAAGTATTTCATTTTACAAAAATTCTATCCCAGCTCAATACAGCGGTCGCTTGTCGTCGGTATTGGATGTAAAAAGTAAGGTGGGTGACTTTAAGAAGTGGAACTCTAAAATGAACGTTAACCCGGTACTGTTAGAAGGCATGTTCCATGGACCACTTAAAAAGGACAAAACCTCTTTTCTCATTTCGGGTAGACGTTCATTTACAGATTTTTTTCCTTTGTTCTATGAGCAAATACAAACTCAAAATGAACTGTCACGGTTCAAATATTATTTCTATGACCTCACTGGAACTTTAAATCATAAATTTTCAGAGAAATCGCATGCTTACCTCACCGGATACCTTGGAGGAGATAAAGGTTCTATACGGGGTAATGCTGGTAAAAGTGCTATCTCGGGAGTTGTGGAAGATCAGAGCGATGTATTTGTACAATCAAATGT
>JBLHOC010000127.1:0-9162 GCA_047620825.1 Bacteroidia bacterium
GCAATGATTTTTTTATAAAAGTCTATTTCCCCTTGCACTTATGCTACTTTTAAACCCTAAAGTTATCCACTTATTGTCCTGATTATCAATCATATAAATACTTTATCAGCAGACCCTAACTAATTTATGTTTTGACCACACGCCTTGGTCGTAGAAAAGCGAGTGCAGGTCAGACAGAAATGTGTTATGCCTGTCGTCTGACTGGGCCGACGATTGGGTAAATTGAGGATGCTTTAGAAATAGCGTGTTGAAGCATATCCGTCACTGGACAGAGGCTTCTATTTCGCTTTATCGTGAACTATGTCGAACGGCAAAAAAAGGAAAGACTGGGTTTGTACTGAAAAGCCCTAATTGAAGTATAAGACAAAGTTGAAGTCAAAAAAACATAATAGAAGTAAAACACATTTACGTCAACAACTACATTAAATAAAATTTTCATAACATTGGCGGAATGATTACCTAACACCATCTGTCAAAAGACAAATATTTAACACTCCCTCATTGACGAACGCCGACCTACATATGTTTTCACCCATATCTTTGACTGAAATGGATGAAGTAAAGCTGATGAAGCGTATGGACACAAAATTCATCGTCAATACAGATAAAATCCTAGTTTTATTAAACCACATAAAATCTGACTATAAAATATTGGAAATTAACGGTAATCGGTTGATGACTTATGATTCTCTTTATTACGATACCGATGGGTTGAATTTCTATTTAGACCATCACAATAAGATTGCAAATCGAATAAAAATTAGAAAGCGAAATTACGTTGAGTCAAACATCTCATTTTTAGAGATTAAGCAAAAAAACAACAAAGGCGTCACTATAAAAACAAGAATACCACTACAATCGTTTTCAAAGGAGATGTCGCAGGAAGGCCATTCTTTTATAAAAGAAATTACCAATAAAGACCTTACACTTCATCATTCAATTTCTAACCGCTTTTACAGACTGACGTTAGTGAGTATTGAAAACGAAGAAAGAGTGACTATAGACTTCAACTTGTCATACGACAACCAACTATACAATAAGAAACTTGCGATTATTGAACTCAAGCAAGAGAAACTAAACCGAAATTCTAAGTTATTTCAAGCACTTAAATCAATTGGCATAAACCCATTTTCTATCAGCAAGTATTGTATTGGAATGGCAACCACTTACCCTGATTTAAAACAGAATTTCTTTAAACACAAGATGCTAACAATCACTAAAAAAACAGCTTAATGGAAGAAATATTGAACATCCCCTTATTCGACAACGACTTTTACAAAATGACGTTTCGATTTATATTGAACATCAGTTTCTTAACCCTGATTATTAAATGGCTGTACTATTCTACTGCCCAACGAAAAGACTATTTGTTCACCTATTACATGATTGGGATCATCGTATTCTTTTTATGTTTTACCTTAAAAAAATATGAATTAGACATTGGAATGGCGCTGGGGCTGTTTGCCATTTTTGGCATTATCAGATATCGAACGGATGCCATAGCCATTAAAGAAATGACCTATCTCTTTGTCGTTATAGGGGTGTCGGTAATGAACTCATTGGCGAACCAAAAAATGAGTTTTGCAGAAATCATTACAGCCAACATTCTAATCGTAGGTGCTTTGTACATCATGGAAAAGAAATGGCTGACGAAAATTAAGATCACGAAAAAGGTTCAATATGAAAAGATTGAAAACATTAAACCTGAACGACACGATGTCTTAAAAGCAGACCTCGAAGCTCGTTTAGGCATATCCATAGAAACTATAACCGTTGGCGACGTTGACTTTTTAAAAGACTCAGCCACTTTAATCATCACCTACATCAATGCATAACCATTTGAAAGCACTCATCATACTTGGTCTGGTTGTATTATGCTGCACACCGGTATCTATTGCCCAATCTGGCACCTATGTCACAGTTAGAGATTTAGAGGCTTGGTCGTCCCTGCAATTGAAATATAAAATTGACAAAAAATGGAGTGTTAGTTTAGAAGAACAACTCCGCTTAAGAGATGACGCGAGCAATGTAGACATCTACTTCTCAGAGCTTGGACTGAACTACAAAATGTCCAAAAAGTTTGCCTTAGGTTTTGGAGCCCGTTTCATTCGTGACAATGACGACGTTGGAAAAATACAAGGCTACGAGAATCACTTTAGATGGAATACGGATGCCATGTACAAACATAAATTGGATGCGTTTAACTTCAAGTACCGCCTACGTTACCAATCGAAAAACGAATTGGGCATTACTAAAGCAGCCGGGGATTTACCCACAAACACCGTCCGTTTTAAGTTTGGTACAGATTATAATTTCAAGAGTTGGAAATTTGACCCTGAATTTTCAACAGAAATATTCAACAAACTTCAGCCTAATGAAGGATTCGACAAAATTCGTTTCACTTTAGGAACCACATATAAAACAAAAAAAATCGGAGACTTTGGCGCTTATTTCCGAATGGAAAATGAACTGACAGGCACCAACCCTAAAACGACAAACATCATAGGTTTCAAATACAAATACACACTTAAAAGAAAGAAGAATGAAGCATAAATCGATTGTTACAATTGCCCTACTGATAGGCACCGTCGTGTTTTCTTCATGTAAAAAAGAAATCTTCATTGCACACGAAATATCAAATGGAAACAGTGCAAGTCATAGCAATGGCTTCCCTGCGGACTACGACATAGTATTTGACAATTCTAAGGTGCATCGAATTGACATCGTCTTATCTGCCGACGAATGGTCAGATATGCAGGCAGATCTTGCAACCAAGACGCAAGGAGGCGGTGGACCAGGTGGTACCTTCTCCAGTGAAAACCCAACCTACTTCCCATGCGACTTGCATTTCAATGATTTGGAATGGAAAAATGTTGGCATTCGATATAAAGGAAACTCGTCCTTACGCGCCAGAAGCGGGAAACTCCCACTACGGTTAGATTTTGACAAGTTTGAAGATGACTATCCTGAAATCACAGATCAACGTTTCTATGGATTTAAAGAGCTTTCAATGAGCAGCAACTACAACGATGCGGCTTTAATGAGGGAAAAATCAGCTGATGATTTATTTCGTGATTTTGGTGTCCCTGCAGTCCATACGGCGTTTTATGAAATCTATATCGACAATGGCAGTGGTATCGGAGCCGAATATTTCGGCGTGTACACCATGACAGAAATCGTGTTTGACACCTACTTGAAAGATGCGTTTGGCAGCAAATCTGGAAATTGCTACAAACCTGAAGACGACGGCGCGCAGTTTAATCAGTCGGGGTTTAACCTGGAAGATTTTGATTTAAAAACAAACGAAGACATAGCAGATAAAAGTGATATCCAACAGATGTTTGATTACTTACACGCTACAACACGCACAACGGATGTAGCCAAATGGAAAAGTGATTTAGAATCCGTTTTTCACGTGGATGGTTTCTTGAAATATCTTGCCGTGAACAACACCATTCAAAATTGGGACACATACGGTGTAATGCCACATAATTACTACCTGTATAACGACCCAGCGGATAATCTAATTAAATGGATTGTTTGGGACAATAACGAAGCTTTTGAAGAAGGCAAGATGGGAGGCGCAATCTCTTTTGGCATGTCAGAAGTTGGAACAGATTGGCCATTGATCAATTACTTGATTGCAGATCCAGGCTACTTGGCAACATACAAGGCATACATTAAGTCTTTTGTTGAAACATCGTTTGAAACCAATCGAATGAGCACCATTTATAGTGACCAAGAATCATTGTTAAGTACGTCTGCCAATGCAGAACGTTCTGGTTACTCTTATGTAAACGGACAGTTTAGCTCAGCGGTGAGTACACTGAAATCACACAATGTGAGTCGAGTTGCGGCGGCACAAGCGTTTGTTCAATAATATTTTTTTACTAATCTCTTAATCCACTCTGGTGCTATAAGGGCTTAGCAGCCCTTTAACCCGCCCCACTTTTTGGCACAAAAAGTAGGCAAAAACGCTTGACAGAAATATGCTCCTGGCGCTCTCTTTCGGATTCCAAGAAAAGCTAATAAAAGGCCCTCCTACAATCGGGAATGCAAGCACTTTTATTGATTTTCTACGGAATCCTCAATTCACCCCTCCGCCGGCCCGCATTTCTGTCAGGCCCACTCACGGCTTCACATTGTCGATTAATCCTACAGGTTGAGTAAAAACTAAAAATTTAACATTAAAAATTGCTCCCATCATTTCTGTGTGGCCTCGCGCCCCTTCGCATTGTCGATTAATCATGCTGGTTTGATTAAAAATGTGTCAAAGTATTTTTGACTATGTTGCAAGCTTCATGAATAATCAAACTGAGAAAACCATTGCCTTAATGTCGCTTTGTACAGCATTAATTCTCTTTTTATCATGTAATAAATCAAAACATAAACATTCGGAGCCCCCGGTTGTACCTGCTTTTCAAACGAAGATTATCAAAGGAGTTAATAACGACAGTACACTTGTCTTAGATGTGAATGTAATTAAATCATACATTTTACAGGAAAAAAAGATGAAGCAAGTAAAATGTGTTTTACATAATAACGCACCAAATACGGTTTACTACGTGAACCAAACATGTAATGCTTTGGAATACTACTTAATATTTGAGCCCAATTCAGAAGTCTGGCCTTACATGGTTTGTAACGCTAGTTTTCCAATAATTAGCAGTATCGCACCATATGATTCCATTGTCTTTATGACTCAAATACAAACTCCGGGTAACACAAAAATTGGTTTGGATTTCAGACAAACCAATGTCTTTATTCCCTTCGACAGACTTCAGAAACAACCAGAATTAATTGAAGACATATTCCGTTCGAAAACAAACACATCTAACATTATATGGAGTAGTGGAATTCTGAAATAACAATTGAGACATAAAACTAAAGCGCAAACGCGCAAATACACCAAAAGCGATAGCGTCGTAAAAGCGTAGCGCCCCAACAACCTAAACAGCGACAGCGCCTTTGATCAAAGGATGTGGGTCATATCCGATTAGGTCAAAATCATTGAAATCAAAAGCAAATAAGTCTTTAATTTCCGAGTTCATTTTCATTGTTGGATACGGTCGAGCTTCACGACTTAACTGCAATTCAACCTGCTCAAAATGGTTCGTATAAATATGTGCATCTCCAAACGTGTGCACATATTCACCTAATTCTAACCCAGTGACCTGAGCAAGCATCATGGTAAGTAATGCATACGAACCAATGTTGAATGGTACGCCCAAAAACAAATCAGCGCTGCGTTGGTATAGCTGACAACTCAATTTGCCATCCGCCACGTAAAACTGAAACATACAGTGACAAGGGCTAAGCGCCATTTTTGAAAGATCTCCTACATTCCAAGCATTGACAATAATCCTTCTGCTATCTGGATTGTTTTGAATCAAATCTAACACCTGTTTTATTTGATCAACAACCTGACCTTCAGTCGTTTCCCAACTTCTCCATTGCTTACCGTAAACAGGACCTAAGTCTCCATTTTCATCAGCCCATTCATTCCAGATTCGAACACCATTATCGGTTAGGTATTTGATATTGGTGTCCCCTTTTAAAAACCACAACAATTCGTATATGATGGATTTCAAATGGACCTTTTTGGTGGTAATCATTGGAAAACCTTCTTGTAAATCAAAGCGTAATTGTCCCCCAAACACGCTCCGAGTTCCAGTTCCCGTTCGGTCACTTTTATCCGTTCCATTTTCAAAAACATGTCTTAGAAAATCTTCGTATTGCGTCATACTCGTAATTGTTGTAACGCCAGAATTCTCAAGCGTTTTGATTGTTCAAAATAAGCGAAGTTAAACGGCTTGTTTTCAACAATATTTAAACCTTATATATTAGTTTTGCACTTTGTAAAAGAAGATTATGGCTGTAGCAATTAAGTTACCAAAGATGAGTGACACCATGGAAGAGGGTGTAATCGTGTCATGGCAGATAAAAGTCGGTGATGAAGTTAAGTCTGGAGACATACTTGCTGAAGTCGAAACTGACAAGGCTACAATGGACTTGGACAACTACGAAAAAGGTACTGTTTTGCACATCAATGCCGAGGAAGGACAAACAGTGGCTGTAGATAGCGTAATCGCTGTAATAGGCACACCCGGCGATGACTTCAAGAGTTTGTTAGTAGCTGCTCCTGCCAAAAAAGAAGCTGTATTAGTTGAAGTCGTAGCGTCATCTGTTACACCAGTTGCCAATTCAACTTCTTCAACTTCAACTTCGAATGGTCGTATTCTTGCGTCTCCATTAGCTAAGAAAATGGCTGCCGATAAAGGTTTAGATATTAACCAAATCGATGGCAGTGGCGAAGGCGGAAGGATCGTAAAAAAAGATGTGGAAAATTTCACACCTTCAACCGGATCTGCATCAACCGGAGTTGAGTCTTTTACAACCATTCCCGTTTCACAAATGCGAAAAACAATTGCACGTCGATTAGGCGAAAGCAAGTTTACCGCACCTCATTTCTACCTCACAATGGAAATCCGTATGGATAATGCCATTGCAGCAAGGAAAGAAATGAATACATATTCAGACGTTAAAATCTCGATGAACGACGTCATTATCAAAGCTGCTGCAGCAGCGATCACACGTCATCCAAAAGTGAATGCCTCTTGGTTAGGTGGTAGCATCAGAATGAACAACCACATTCATGTGGGTGTTGCGATGGCAGTAGACGAAGGTTTATTGGTTCCTGTTGTACGTTTCGCGGATTCGAAATCACTCTCTCAAATCAGTACTGAGGTTAAAGCATATTCAGCGAAAGCGAAAGACAAAAAACTTCAGCCAAATGATTGGGAAGGAAACACCTTTACAATCTCTAACTTGGGTATGTTCGGAATAGAAGAATTTACCGCAATCATCAACTCTCCTGACGCCTGTATTATGGCGGTTGGTGCCGCTAAAGAAACTGTTGTTGTCGACAATGGAGAAATGAAAGTAGGTAACGTTATGAAAGTAACCTTGTCGTGCGATCATCGTGTTGTTGACGGCGTAGTTGGATCTCAATTCTTACAAACATTTAAAGAGTTGATGGAAAATCCTGTGAAGTTGTTGGTTTAGTTAGGGCGTTGGCACGTTGGGGTATTGGCGTTTTAGCCGAATTTCTTCAAGTTTTCATTTATTCATTAAGAGTATTCAGACATTCCGTAATTCAATTATTTATTCACTAAAAAGAAGGATTAATAATCGGTGCGTTCCGTCTAGGTGGTTTTTTTTGTCGCCAACCGATGGATGTTGAAATTTGGTGACGCACATTTTTTTCTCTGTTCAAGACATCTGTTCCATAACTATAAACGACTTCTATGTGCTTTAAACTTACTCCGGCCTGGCCATAAATAACATGTTCCAAATAGGATATTTGGCGCCCCCCAATGCCTAACAAATAGATTTCGTAAACGGCATTCACGAGTAGATCAAACACGTGCATATCCTTAATCAATGCGCTTGTCGAAAGACTGCCGAAGTAGTCCTGATATTGATAAGATGCAGTAGGATAAAATTTAATATCCCCAATATCAAACTGATACCCCGCTGTGATAGACCACGTAACAGGTAATGTAAAATCTGATTCTTCAGGCGTGTTCATTTGTCTTCTATCACCAAAGATGTGATTGAAATGAGCCGCTATGAAGTAGTTATAAGATGGGTAAAATGACGCTGTATCAACGAACGCGTAAATATATTTCGCCGTATTATAGTATACAACACCAGCCCCAAACGTATGAGATTTTACGTTCATTGGACCAATCTGATATGTAAATGGCTTTGAGCCATATCGATTTCCAAAGTGAATCGAGTCATAATCCATATTAACAAATGAATAGGTAATGGGTAATTGAATTGCATTGTGCCGATTAAGAACAATACGATAGGCGTATGTTCCAGATATCGACTTTGTTTTTGTTCCAAGTGAATTGTCATCCATCATCCCAACCAATGAATATACTCCGCCAATCTTTTCGTTATGTTGTGCAAAATTGGCAATCCAACTTGTGCCACTATTATGACCTTGAACATAGTTTACCCCAATACCTGAAGCATGATTACCAAGCACTAAACCTGGGTTGATGACCAATAAGCTAGATTGACTCGTGGGTCTTAGCACAGGTAGTTGAGCCGCCAGCCAATAATTAGTAACACATAATAAAATAACGAGGCCTTTTCTCATTGTTACTCTTCAAATATCCTTGCTTTTACTTTTTCCGAACAGAACTTAATTCTTGCCAGATGGATATCAAAACCATTAATCTCATTGATTTTGTTGACCGATTCCGCTAAGTCCGTGTAATCATTATTCACTATTTTAGCTAACAATTCTTCCCAATAAGACCCTATTTTAACCTTATCAATTGACTCAATTGACAACTCGTTTAATTCGTCGTAAGTCAACATCGCAGATCGCACATAATCATTTAATGCTTTATGGTAATTTTCTGTAGCCATGAATACTTCACCTCTTGAGTAAAAACAATCTCCATAATTTGGATGTAAATCAATGACATTCGAATGGTGATTTATCGCCGCTGAAAAACAACGTTTGAAGAACAATTCATCTCCGACCTGCAGTAATCGCTCTTTAGTATCCGTCACATCCATTATATCGGTTTCGCAGTTATGACTTTCAACTATTCTTACTTCATCAGACATCGTTTTCATACCAAAAAAACCGTTGTCCTTTCTTACTTGAACGCTGTCTACATCAAAGCATTTGTCTTGACTAACTTCAGTACTGTTATACATCTGACTAAAAGCAATGTTTAGGGAGCAGTGATTTTCAGTAATTTCAGCTTGGCGTAACTTAAATGTCTCATATTCACCTTGTGAAGCCCAACTTTTATTAATGTATAAAAATAGAAAGATGATACACGTCATGTAAAGCCAAGTTAGTCCAATACCGAAAGGTCTAATTTTCTTGTTCTTAAAAGAGATAAAGAGTCCAAACAATAGAACTGGCACAAAGAACAAGGCATAAGGCTCGTGTAAGTCCCCAGTAATTCTAAGAATTGGGTCAGACGCATTATAATGAAATAACTGAGCTGCAAAAATTAGGATGACATTGACAATTACCTTTCCGAAAAAGATTAATACTTCTTTCATGTTAGAACTTAAAATTAAGACTTTCACTCTATTAGTTGAAGGTCTGAATTAGTGAACATC
>JBLHOC010000128.1:0-9118 GCA_047620825.1 Bacteroidia bacterium
GTAGTGTAGTATTTATCAAATTTCTTTATCGATCAATGTCGATGTGCTAACTTATATTCAATTGCTGTGCCACTTGAAATATAACACGCCAAATGGGAACGTAAATATCACATAATTAAAGAGTTATGGATACTTTGTGGTTTATGTATTTTTGTGCCAAATACTAGAATTACTCCCAAAAAGAACCATATGTCTCAAAAATAGACAATATTGTGTTCAATTCTCCTTTCTCATTTATCAATTTTTTGCACCTTTGCCGCATGTACATACTCAAAGGATTTTTTGGCTTGTTTGCATTAATAGCCATTGCATTTTTGTTTAGCAGCCACAAAAGATCAATTAACTGGCGTTTGGTCCTTACAGGCGTTGGATTACAATTGATACTCGCCTTACTTATTTTTAAGGTACCAGGTTTTGATACAGCTTTTGAGATTATGGCAGCATCCTTTACAAAACTGTTGTCTTTTACAGATCAAGGTGCAGAATTCATTTTTGGGAAATGGCCAGCGATGGCCGAAGTTTTTTCTGTCGAGTATGGAGCCTCAGGTCAAATGTCTGTGCCATTCACTGTTGGATATATTTTCGCGTTTAAAGTTTTACCCACAATTGTTTTCTTTTCTGCGTTGACTTCCTTGTTGTATTACCTTGGAATTTTGCAAAAAATTGTTTTCGGTTTTGCATGGATATTGAGTAAAACAATGCGATTGTCCGGTGCTGAAAGTCTTGCGGCCGCAGCCAATATTTTTGTTGGACAAACCGAAGCTCCCCTTGTCGTGAAGCCATATATAAAGGACATGACTAAATCTGAGATACTATGTTTAATGACAGGTGGTATGGCAACTATAGCCGGGGGGGTTTTTGCCGCATTCATTGGTCTTTTGGGTGGTGATAGTATCGAAATGCAACAAATGTTTGCTAAGCATCTACTTACGGCCTCTGTTTTATCAGCACCTGCTGCAATCATATTTTCAAAAATATTATTACCCGAAAAGGAAACCGTAGATAAAAAGCTAAAGATTGATAAAACGACCTTAGGGTCCGGACCACTTGAGGCCATTTCAAATGGAACTACTGAAGGTATCAAATTGGCTGTTAATGTAGGAGGAATGATTCTTGTTTTCTTAGCATTTATAGCCATGATCAACTACTTCTTATCAGATGTTGTTGGGCATTATAGTGGTTTAAACAACTGGGTGAATGATATGAGTGACGGAACGTATACCGAACTTAAATTGCAAATGATTTTGGGTTATTTATTTGCACCTATCGCTTGGATTATTGGAGTGCCATGGGATGACACCTTGTTAGCAGGTCAGCTACTTGGTGAAAAAACCGTTATCAATGAATTTATCGCTTACATTTCGTTGGGTAACATGCAAAATGCAGGTGTGTTGAAACATACACGTACCGTAGTTATAATGACATACGCCCTGTGTGGTTTTTCAAATTTTGCGTCTATAGGGATTCAAATAGGAGGAATAGGCACAATTGCCCCTAATCAGAGGCCTACATTGGCAAAACTTGGGTTAAAAGCATTACTTGCCGGGACATTAGCTTGCTTGATGACTGCAGCAGTTGCGGGAATATTCTATACCTAACAAATGACTAACGCATTAGATTTAAACAGGGGATTCTTGTATGGAGATGGTTTTTTTGAAACCATGCGTATCATTAATGGAGACATACCACTATGGCAGCTACACATGGACCGAGCAAAAAGAACTGCTGAATTCCTTGAAACCAATTGGCCTGATGATTTAAATCTTGACCTGTTAAAAAAACATGTGCTGCAACACAACGAAAATAACCTGAACGTTGTAAGATTGGATTTCTTTAGAACCGGATCAGGGACCTATGTGCCAGAAGACAATGCTTTGGAATATATCTTTAGCTTTAGAAATGGCAACGTCGACAATACCTGTTTCCCACTTACAAAAGAAGATTTTGAGTTAACTGTTACACAATTAGTTTCGAGAAAAGTAGGAGTGTATAATGAATTTCATAAACAGTGTAATTCATTATCAGAAATAAAGTCTACATCTGCCATTTTTTATGTTAAAGCCGCCATGTTTTTGAAAAAACAGTCGAACTGGACAGATTTAATTTTACTAAACGAACATGGACGTGTTTGTGAAGGGCTCAGTAGTAACATACTTTTCAAAAAGGGTATGCAATGGTTTGGTTCAAAAGCAAAAGAAGGGCAAGTGTTAGGCGTTTTTCAACAACATCTTGAATCATATTTAAATGTGGAATTGACTGAAATTACAGTTGATAGATTGAAGGAAGCCGACAGTGTACTTTTTACAAATGCCGCTACAGGGATAAGAAAGGTTGAGTTAGTTAGATAGGATTTTAGCCATTTGTATCAAGTCTGGATTTACTTTTTTGGTCTTTCCAACGGCAATGCTCAAATCAGTAAACACTAAGTTCCCACCAACAATACCAACTGCTTTTGAGTTCTCACCCGCAATCAAGGCTCTAACAGCTTCATAACCCAATTGGCTGGCAAGTACTCGGTCACGGGCTGACGGACTACCACCACGCTGAATGTGACCTAAAATCGTAGTTCTTACATCAATGTCGGAAAACTCTTGTTCCAATCTCGATTGAATGGCAATAGCGCCACCTTGTCGATCTCCTTCTGCCACAACAATAATCGAAAAGGATTTTGTCCGTCTTGAAGAATTCTTAAAATGACCAATGAGTTTGTCCATTTCGCCATTCTCTTCAGGAATAAATATGGCTTCGGCTCCTCCAGATATACCCACAGCAAGGGCAATGAACCCAGCATCTCTGCCCATCACTTCCACCAAGAAAACACGGTTGTGCGAGCCCGCTGTGTCTCGTATTTTATCAATAGCATCGACGGCAGTATTTATAGCTGTATCATAACCAATAGTAAAATCAGTCCCAAATAAGTCATTGTCAATTGTGCCAGGAACACCAATTGTTGGAATTTGATGTTCTTCATAGAGTTCCATAGCTCCGGTATACGACCCATTTCCACCAATACACACTAGGGCATCAACATGACGATGACGTAGATTTTTGGCCGCCAAAGACCGTCCTTCAACCGTACGAAAATCCGCACACCTTGCGGTTTTAAGCATTGTACCTCCAGTCTGAATGATGTTGGCAACTGAGCGCGAACTCAATTCTATGAAGTCATTTTCAATCATGCCTTGATAACCTCTTCGAATGCCATAGACTTCGATGTTATGGTACGAAGCTGTGCGAACCACAGCTCTAATTGCGGCATTCATGCCTGGTGCGTCACCTCCAGATGTAAAAACACCTATCCTTTCTATCTTCTTCTCCACGATACAAAGAAGCAAAAAAAAGGCCGATGAAACTTCATCGGCCTTCTATAACATTTTGTTAATGTCTAGTCGTCTTCTACAATAACTTCTAACGAAATAGTATTGTCAAGTGCGATAGAGTTTACTTTAACTAAAGAAAATTTGCCACCAGCACTTACTGGACTAACAAAGAAGATATCTCCAGACTTGATTTCAGTCCACTGAACAGTTGCAGCAGTACTTACAAACTCAGCCAATAATTCTTTTGAATCTGTCATTGTTGCAAACTGACCTACTGTCACAGTAGATTTACGAAATTTGGTTGCATTTCTAGTTGCCCAATCAGATGTTTTTAAGAATGCATCTAAATCATCAGAGCTAGGAGCACCAAAATAAGATATACCAGTTCCGTCAACAACATAAATTAAATCTATCATTTCAGATGCAGCTCTTGCAGCAGCTAAAAGGTTTATTGACATGTCAGTCATGTTCAAACTAGATCCAACTGAAGCGGAGTTTTGATTACCTATAGTAATGTCAATTTTTCGGATAGCTTTAGGAACAGCAGTTCTGTTAAACGTTAACGACTGTGTCGTTGAATTTCCGTCTTTGTCTGCAATCGTAAAGTTCCAAGTTTCAGTACCTGGCTTATTTTCAACCGTATTGATAAAATCAATGTTGAAAGATTTTTCATTAAAGGTAGTGTCACACAATGTGCAATTCAATGGAGAAACTTCAGTACCACCGTCATAACTAACTGTGATTACAAGTGTTTCAATTTTTGAATCGTGACTAGCGTTTAACCCTACTTTAAATTCTGCTCCAGATACGATGTCCCCGTCAGTGGAGGTGTATCCAGCACCAGCTAGGAAGTTTAACTTAGGCTTTAAAACCTCAACGGTGTCGTCTGTACATGCGTTAAATGTTATAGCACTAACTGTAATAAGGGCTAATAACAATTTGAATTTGATGTTTTTCATTATCTATTGTCTATAAGTTTTCGTCAAAGATACATTTCGCTCAAGAAAAATTTAGGTAATTGCTCAAACTTACCGTTTTATTACAAGTATCATGATTCTTAATTGGATTGATTGGCTCATCATAGGAGCTTTTTTTGCACTGTCAATAGGCATTAGTTTTCGCTACAAGAAACTTGGAGAGTCCGGTTTAACTGGGTTTTTTCTTGGTGGAAGAAACCTGCCGTGGTATCTAGCTGGATTGAGTATGGTCGCTACAACTTTTGCGGCTGACACGCCATTGGCTGTAACAGAATTAGTGGCACAAGGAGGAATTGCCAAAAACTGGCTTTGGTGGAATGCCCTTTCAGGCGGATTACTGACCACAATCTTCTTTACTCGATTATGGCGACGGTCTGGAGTTCTTACTGAGGTTGAGTTTATTAATATCCGTTACAGTGGCAAAGCAGCCCGATTTTTAAGAAGCTTTAAGTCGATTTATTTAGGCCTATTTATTAATGGGATGATTATAGCGTGGGTCAATCTTGCCTTTATGGCCTTAGTTAAAGTGTTTTTCGGGGTAGAAGGGGATATGCTCTACGTCATTACAGCTGGAGCTATGATCTTTGTTTTTGCCTATTCATCCATATCCGGCTTAAAAGGTATCGCAGTTACAGATGCAGTCCAGTTTGTTATTGCCATCACCGGTTGTATCATTTTGGCTGTGATTGTATTGCGAAGCGAAGAGATAGGCGGAATTGCTGGTTTGAAATCGAAATTACCAAAATCGGCTTTTGCATTTTTCCCAATTATAGATAACTCAGATTTTACCACTGGACAAGGCGTCGTTCAGGTTGGGAAGCAATTAACGCTAACCCTTACAACTTTTCTAACGTACATAGGTGTCTTGTGGTGGAGTAGTTGGTATCCAGGAGCAGAACCAGGTGGTGGAGGCTATATAGCCCAACGTATGATGGCTGCTAAAGATGAAAAGAATTCGGTTTATGCAACATTGTTTTTTCAAATTGCCCACTTTTGTTTAAGACCATGGCCATGGATAATTGTGGCGTTAGCTGCCTTAGTATTATACCCAGATTTAGCACCCGAAGACCAAAAACTTGGGTTTGTAATGGCAATGAAAGACTTTTTGCCTACTGGACTTAGAGGAATGTTGCTAGTGGCTTTTTTAGGGGCCTATATGAGCACAATATCTACGCAACTCAATTGGGGGGCTAGTTATTTGGTGAATGACCTGTACCTGCCAATTCGAAAACGCGCTGGATATAAGGATAATAAAGAATCAACTAAAGTAGTACAAGCGAGTAGAGTTGGCACTTTTATCATTATGGCCTTTGGGTTATATGTCACAACCAAAATAACCACGATTACAAGTGTGTGGGAGTTTATATTTCAATGTGGAAGTGGATTAGGTCTAGTACTGATTCTTAGATGGTTCTGGCACAGAATTAACGTTTGGAGTGAGATCACTGCCACAATTGCACCTTTTATGGCTTACGGCTATATTCAATTTAAACGGTTCACGATTGAAAAAACAGTCAGCGCTGAAAAGCTTGAGGTACTAAAGGAAGAACTTTGGTACTACGATTTTGCAAATGGTGTATTGTTTTCAGTCGCAATTACAACAGTGACATGGTTAATTGTAACATACTTAACAAAGCCCACAGATAATGACGTTCTGAAAGCATTTTACGAAAAGGTTAAACCCACAGGCTGGTGGGGCGCCTATGGCTCACCTGACAATTCGACCATGAAATGGTTGTTAGGGGCTTGGTTAAGCGGGATTGTAATGGTCTATAGTGTACTTTTCTGCAGTGGTAAGGTTATTTTTCAGGAATGGCAAGAGGCCACGTGGTACGGGATAGCTGCTGTTATCAGTTTTGAACTGTTTAGAAGATTGGCTAAAAAAGGAAAACTCTTTCAATAGCTTGGCACGACAATTGTCAATAATAACAATCCTATAGATTATTATTAATTCTGACACATTGACAATGTTTGATAAAACACAAGGCTTTTTTCATTTAGAAACTGACGACGATATTGACAATCCTGGTTTCGTGACTTTAATGACACAAGATGAGGAGAATGAAATGAATAAGGAAGAGTTTCCTGATGAATTACCAATTCTTCCGCTTAGAAATACCGTTCTATTCCCAGGTGTAATTTTTCCAATTACGTTAGGTCGTGATAAGTCGATAAGACTTATTAAAGACGCATATAAGTCTACCAAAACAATTGGAGTGGTATCGCAAATTGATCCAAAGATCGAAGAACCAACGGTTGACGACATGCATAAAATTGGAACTGTGGCCCATATCGTTAAAATGATCCGAATGCCTGATGGCAACACCACGGCAATTATCCAGGGGAAGAGGAAGTTCCAACTTGGAGAAATTACTTCGACCGAACCATATATTAAGGCTAAAGTTATCGCAGAACCTGAGGCGAAGTATAAGTCTGATAAAAATTTTAAAGCCCTTTTGAGTTCAGTAAAGGAATTGGCAACTCAAATTGTTGAGTTATCTCCCAATATTCCGACTGAGGCAAATTTTGCTTTAAAAAATATTGACAGTCCTAACTTTCTAATCAATTTTATTGCGTCAAACTTAAATGTTGATATTGATCAGAAACAAACCATCCTGGAATTTGACAGTCTACCTCAAAAGGCTGAAGACGTTTTGGAACACTTAACCAAGGAATTGCAAATGTTGGAGTTAAAATCCCAGATTCAATCTAAGGTTAAAGTTGATTTAGATAAACAACAAAAGGAGTATTTCTTGAACCAGCAAATAAGAGCAATTCAAGAAGAGTTAGGTCAGGAATCACCAGATAAGGAAATAGAAAACTTACGCGCTAAAGGGAAGAAGAAAAAATGGCCTGAGGATGTTTCAAAGGTTTATTTCAAAGAACTTGATAAATTACAAAGAACCAATCCAGCAGCTCCGGACTATTCCGTAAGCTTGAATTACGTTGAATTGCTATTGGAATTGCCTTGGGGAGAGTATTCAAAAGATAATTTCAACCTAGCTCGCGCTAAACAGACCTTAGACGCAGACCATTTTGGGCTCGAAAAGGTAAAAGATAGAATATTAGAATATCTAGCTGTTTTAAAGCTAAAAGGAGACATGAAAAGCCCGATTTTATGTTTGTACGGCCCTCCAGGGGTTGGGAAAACTTCATTGGGTAAATCTATCGCAAAAGCAGTCGGACGAAAATATGTTCGTATGTCGTTAGGAGGCTTACATGATGAGGCTGAATTACGTGGCCACCGAAAAACATATATTGGAGCAATGCCTGGTCGAATCATCCAGTCATTAAAAAAGGCACAAACATCTAACCCAATTTTTGTATTAGATGAAATAGATAAAATTGGAAATGATTTTAGAGGTGATCCATCCTCAGCTTTATTAGAAATTCTAGATCCAGAACAGAACAATACTTTTCACGATAATTATGTTGACTTAGATTACGATTTATCCAAAATCATGTTTGTTGCAACAGCAAATAGGCTAGATACCATTCAACCCGCGTTAATGGATCGGATGGAGATTATTGAGATCACTGGGTACACGCAAGAGGAGAAAATTGAAATAGCTAAGAAATATCTAGTACCAAAACAACGAAAGCAACATGGATTAAAGTCAGGACAGTTTAAAATGTTAGATTCTGTTATTGGTCAGGTCGTTGACGAATATACACGAGAAAGTGGCGTGAGGGGATTAGAGAAGAAGATTGCATCATTAGCTCGGTACAGAGCGAAGCAAATAGTGGGTAATGAAGTGGTAACAGGAAAAGTGACCGCAAAAGATGTCGTGACTATTCTGGGTAACCAACGTATTGAAAAAGAACTATACCAAAATAATGAAATTGCTGGCGTTGTTACGGGTTTAGCTTGGACCACGGTTGGTGGTGAGATATTGTTTGTTGAGAGCGCGATAACAAAAGGAAAAGGCAAATTAACATTGACTGGACAACTGGGTGATGTGATGAAGGAATCTGCGATTACTGCTCTAACGTATCTTAAGGCGAACAGTGACTATTTGAATATCGACTATAGATTGTTTGATCAATACGATTTTCATATTCATTTCCCAGCGGGAGGAGTACCTAAAGACGGACCTTCAGCTGGAATTACAATATTGACTTCGCTTGCAAGTATGCTTACACAGCGCAAAGTGAAATCACACATGGCCATGACAGGTGAGATTACATTGCGAGGTAAAGTACTACCAGTAGGTGGGATAAAAGAAAAGATTCTGGCGGCAAAACGAGCAGGAATTAAGGATATCATTCTGTCGGAAACCAACAGGAAAGATGTTCAAGACATACCAGAGCAATATGTGAAAGACTTAAACTTTCATTACGTCAGAAATATGCTGAATGTTTTGGATGAAGCGCTTTTGAAAGAACAAGTTAAGGACCCTATAGCTTGGACCTTGGAGCCGAAAAAGTCGTAACTGGATATTCAATTGGGACCATAAAAAAGGGGTTTGTGTATATACACAAACCCCTTTTTTATGAATAAGTTAATCTCTTTATCTTGTTGCAGGCGCTGCATTTTGTTTCTTAAACGCTGCCCCATTAAACAGTAACGTAAATCGTATCGTGTTTTGTAATGGGTGTTGTTGTTTTATTGGCATTAAGTATGATATATCTAATCCAAAAACATTGTAATGAATACCAGCTCCAAGTGTCAAATACTTACGGCCTCCTTTTGTGTCAGCTTCGTTAAAGTATCCAGCTCTAATGGCAAAACTTTCATCGTACCAGTATTCCATTCCTATGTTGGTAATGATCTCTTTCATTTCTTCCTTAAAGCCTCCTGGAGCATCACCAAAAGATGAG
>JBLHOC010000129.1:0-9073 GCA_047620825.1 Bacteroidia bacterium
GGCAAAATTCCTGATCCTGAATACGGTATACCATACCATTCTAACAACCCTTGGACATTTCCATCTTCACCTCTTTCACCATGTAGTGCCAAAAACGCGAAGTCTATGTCATCCGATAAATTTTGAGGCTCAATGATTCGGCCTATTTCAGATAGCATTGTATTTCTATCTTGCTTTGATAGCTCTATGCTTTCAGAATATATCTGAAAATTATTGGGCGATTCGGGTGTGAAACCAACAGGCGGGTAGAAGTCTCTAATGGTCCCACGATAAACATATTGCCATTTTAACTCAACCAAATTCCCAAATTCGTCAACGAAAATGGCAATTGGTTCGAACAGTTCTTTGTCCAAATTATCATACACGGTTCTTCCTCCGGCAAATGACACCTCACGCTCACGTGAACTACCGCCAAAGAAAATGCCAACTTTTATTCGTTTAGAGCTCAATGATTCAATCGATTAAATCGTTAATTATGGTCTGATTTTCAATACTTTAACTCAAAAGCAATGGGTTTTGTTGTTACTGTTTCAACATTACCTTGATTTTGATTAAACTTGCAGACTTCTTTATTGGAACAATAATTGAAATCTATCTTAACAAAAACAAGAAATGAAGAATATAGTTATCGCCATTACATTAAGCATTTGTTCAATCGCTGCTAACGGTCAAACGCACGACAGTACAACTACAAAACAATCTTTACCAAGCGTTACATTAAAAAACACGGACGGAGAAAACGTGGATGTATCATCATATGCTACGAATGGAAAAATTACCATTATCTCGTTTTGGGCTACTTGGTGTAAACCTTGTATTAAGGAGTTGAAAAACATTAATGATGTTTTAGATGAATGGATTGAGGAGTACAATGTTGAATTGGTCGCTGTTTCTGTTGATGACAGTCGTAATTCGGCACGTGTTAAACCCTTTACAGATGGGCAAGGTTGGGATTTTGATATATTACTTGATCCAAATGGAGCTCTACAGCGAGATATGAATGTAACCAATCCACCGGTCACTTTCTTAATCGACCAAAATGGAAAAATCGTTTACACACACACAGGATATTTAGAAGGTGATGAATTAGACTTAGAAGATGAAATCATCAAACTAGCTGCGGCAGCCACAAGCGAAGAGGAGGAAGAAGAAGTCGATGCTAAAAATGTAGTTGAAGCAATCGAAGATGGCACCGACGGATAAAAAAATTAAAATGAATTTAAAGTCCCAACTTAATTGTTGAGACTTTTTTTATGCCTTTAACAAAGCAGGATTAAGATACCCTCCTTCTATTTTTGTTTTCAAATACCGCCCTGTTTGTGAGTCTTTGCAATTCACTAAGTCTTCAGGAGTCCCTTCAAAAACAATTGACCCTCCCGCTTTTCCGCCATCAGGTCCAATATCTATAACCCAATCAGCCGACTTAACAACATCCAGGTTATGCTCAATGGTGACAACAGTGTTCCCGCTATCAACCAACGCATTTAAAGATTTTAACAGCTTCTGTATGTCATGAAAATGAAGGCCAGTAGTGGGCTCATCAAAAATGAATAAGGTATGCGTGTTGCTTGTATTCTTACCAAGAAATGATGCCAATTTAATCCGTTGGGCTTCGCCCCCACTCAGTGTATTTGAAGATTGCCCGAGTGATACATAACCGAGACCAACATCTTGAAGTGGTTTTAATCTTTTCTTGATCAATGAAACAGAGTCGAAGAACTCCATAGCATCATCAACCGTTAAACTCAAAATATCATGGATGTTTTTGCTTTTATAAGTCACCTCCAGTACTTCTTGTTTGAATCGTTTGCCTTTACATACTTCACATGGAAGATGTAAATCCGCCATAAACTGCATTTCAATTATTTCTTCCCCTTCACCTTTACAGTTATCACATCGTCCACCTTCCACATTGAAAGAGAATATGGAACCTTTATAACCACGTTGTTTTGAGATGACTTGCTCTGCAAATAAATCTCTTATGGCGTCATAGGCTTTCACATAGGTCACAGGATTTGACCGAGATGATTTACCAATTGGATTTTGATCAATCATTTCGACTGCATTGATTAACGACACATCTCCAGAGATTCCATCAGATTCTCCAGGCTTAATACCAGCATACTGATCCAGCGATCTCAATATGGATGGATAAAAGACACCCTTAACCAAACTGGTTTTACCAGATCCAGAAACACCCGTAACAACGGTTAAAGCAGATAAAGGTATTTTGGTGTTGACACTTTTAAGATTGTTGTGTCTTGCGTTTTTAATTTCAACAAAGTTGTTCCACTTCCTACGGCGTTCTGGTATTGGAATTTCGCGCACGTTGTTTAGAAAATCGGCAGTCAATGTGTTCGACGTCATCATGTCATCAAAGTTGCCTGCAAACACGACCTCACCACCATGTGAACCAGCAAACGGTCCTATGTCTATTAATTCATCTGCGGCGTGCATTAACTCCTCATCATGTTCTACGACCACAACAGTGTTTCCAGCATGTTGTAGCTTCTTCAAAACAACAATCAAACGTTCTGTATCTCTGGAATGAAGTCCAATACTTGGTTCATCCAAAATATAAGTTGATCCAACAAGACTGCTACCTAATGAAGTAGCTAGATTGATGCGTTGCGACTCACCGCCAGATAAAGAATTTGACAAACGATTTAAACCTAGATAGCCGAGTCCAACGTCTGAAAGAAAATCCAGTCGTGATATAATTTCTAACAGTAGTCGCTTTGCTATTTTAGCTTGGTTCGTATCAAACTCAAATGTTTCAAAAAACACTTTGGCATCTTTGATAGTTAGCAACAAGACTTCAGAAAGTGATATTTTATTTGGAGTACCCTTAGAATGATGTGGAATTGATTTTTGAGATACAATTTTCACATAATTACTATCCTTCCTCAATCGAGTCCCTTTACAATCCGGACACACTGTTCGTCCACGGTACTTAGCGAGCATAACACGATATTGAATCTTATAGGAAGACTCTTGCAGAAACTGTACGAAATCATTAATGCCCTTGACTTGATCATTTCCCTGCCACAACAAATCTTTTTCATCTTCAGAAAGCTCCATGTAGGCTTTGTGAATTGGGAAATTAAGATCCGCGGCATGTTTAATAAATTCTGTCTTCCACTTACTTAAAGATTCTCCTCTCCAAGGCGCAATCGCACCTGCAAATAGGCTTAAGCTTGTGTCTGGCACAACCAACGACTCGTCAATACCGATTATAGTTCCAAACCCTTGACACGTCTTACACGCGCCATAAGGATTATTAAAACTCAGGAAGTTGATGGTAGGTCTTTCAAACTGTATACCATCCAACTCAAATAAGTTTGAGAATTCCATGGTTTTGGTTTTGGCGTCCGAAATAATATGAATCGTTAAAATGCCTTTTCCCTCATAGAACGCTGTTTGGATTGAATCGTTTATCCGCTGCAAGTATTCGTCGTCCGGCTTTGGTTCAACCAAAATCCGATCAACCAACAGAAAAATATCTTTACTTCTGACTTTAGTTTCTTTAAAGTCAGTAATTTTTACAATTTCATTTTTATAAAGTACTCGGCTATATCCCTTTTGAGATTCCAGCTCCAACACTTCAGCCAAATCATTTGCGGCTTCAAATGGAATGGCAGTGAGCACAAATATTTGATTGTCTTGCTTCCCTTCCTTTAATATGTAGTCAACAACATCCTGTGTGGTATGACATTTGACTTCATCTCCAGAGATCGGCGAAAATGTTCGACCGACTCTTGTAAACAGTAATTTTAAGTAATCATATATTTCTGTTGACGTTGCGACCGTTGATCTTGGATTTCTGGTGTTGACCTTTTGTTCGATAGCCACGCAAGGTGTTAATCCTTTTATGTTATCAACTTCAGGTTTATCTAACTTGCCCAAAAACTGACGCGCATAAGAAGATAGACTTTCGACATATCGTCGTTGTCCTTCTGCATATAACGTATCAAACACTAAGGATGACTTTCCTGATCCGGAAACACCAGTGACAACGGTAAACTTATTTCGCTTAATCTGCACATCAATGTTCTTGAGATTGTGCATTTTGGCCCCTACGATATCAATGACCTTTTCTGTCTTGTTGCCCATATTTTATGTAACAACAAAATAACTCATTTGCTTTGTTTTTATATGCCTGTTCGAATACATAAATTTTGATATTCAAAATCTATTCCCTATCTTAGTAGAACATTTAAAAAACAAAAGCCTATACATTATACCTCTACTCTAAATTTTTATTTTACAATCGACTGGTTTTCAGTCACGTAACGCATTAGGAGGTATTTATGAAAGAACAAATTAAAGACAGGGCTTTAATCACTCAGTACATTAATGGCAATGAAGCATGCCTAGAAATGCTAATTGAAAAACACAAAAACAAAGTGTTTACAACCATATTACTTATCGTTAACGATCGGTATATCGCTGAAGATCTATTTCAAGAAACCTTTATTAAAGTCATTAAGACGTTCAAATCTGGAAAATACAATGAGGAAGGCAAGTTTCTTCCTTGGGTTGTTCGTATAGCAAGAAATTTGGCTATTGATCATTTTAGAAAATCAAAACGAATGCCAACCATTACCTCACAGGATGGTGAAGATATATTTAGAACGATTCAAATAAACGAGACCAATCGTGAGCAATCTTATATTAAAGACCAACGAGACGACACCGTACGTCAAATAATAAACATGTTACCATCTGAACAAAAAGAGGTACTTGTATTAAGACACTACGGGAATTTGAGTTTTAAAGAAATTGCAGAACTAACTGGCGTAAGCATCAACACTGCTCTGGGGCGTATGCGTTATGCGCTAAATAATATGAGAAAAATAATTTCAGAAAAGTCAATTTCACTACAATAATTGAATTGTTGTGACGTTCAGGAAGTAAAGAAATTAACATTACTTTATGGATTACAGCTCTACTCTTAATAATCTAATTCAACTTTCATACTCAGAACTAACTCAAAATGAGCGTTCTACAGTACTTAATCAGATCGCTGCGTCTGAGGATCTTTGTGACGTTTTTAGTCGTATAGAACAGATTAAATC
The DNA here is from genome assembly GCA_047620825.1 of Bacteroidia bacterium. Classification (GTDB taxonomy): domain Bacteria; phylum Bacteroidota; class Bacteroidia; order NS11-12g; family UBA9320; genus UBA987. The sequence goes on from JBLHOC010000129.1 coordinate 5,079, forward strand.
CGCTTTGGACACAGAAATATACAGTCCAAATCCAACTTCTATCAAAATAATTTTAGAAGAATCTCAAAGTACAGAGTTAGAAATGCATTAGACGAGGCCTTCCGATTTTAGAATCTCGGCTAGCTTTTCAACCACAAGTGGTTTACAAATAAAACCATTGACGATATTGTACGTTTCAGAATTTTGAATGTCTTTATTGTTGATGGATGAAGAAAGCATGTAAACTTTTACTTTGTTTGATTCCTTCTGGTATTTTTCTAAGAAGTCCCACCCGTTCATTTTGGGCATATTAATATCCAAAAATATCAATTGAGGTAATGCCTCAGATTTGTCTTGCAAATTTGACAATGCAATTTCCGCGGAAGTGAATGCTTTCACTTCAATGGCATCCGAAACAATACTAATAACTCTAGTATTAATCAGATTTTGAATCTCATCGTCATCTATCAAATAAATCATGCACGATTAACTAAAGTTCTTAAACGTTACTGTAAATGTAGTCCCTTCTCCGTAAGTCGAGCTCACTTTTATTTTCCCTTTCAATTTATCAATTGTTTCCTTCACAATATAAAGTCCAATTCCAGTACCTTTTGAGTTGGAACTAGCTCGATAAAATAACTCAAAAATTGAGGCCAAGTGTTCTTTTTCGATACCTATTCCGTTATCAGACACGGTAATTTTAGCTTGTTTTGGGTCAGCCACAACGTCAATGTTTAGGAAGCAATCACTTTTAGACGGATCCATATATCTTACGGCATTCGACACCAAATTATTCATAACAACAGACAAACGGTTTAAGTCTGTAACGAATTTACCAGGTTGGTCCACGTTAATCTTAATGGCTAGTTTATCTGCGTTCTCAGAGAACCTATATTGGTCTACCACTTCATTTGCAAACTCGTTTAAGTTGATTTCATCTTTAGACAAACCAAGTCGTGAATTACGAGAGTAGTCCACAATACTTTTAATAAACTCATCGAGCTTTGCCAAACTTTTCTCTTGTAAGGCAATATAGTGCGTCGCCGTTTCTGATATCTCTTCTAATCGAATCAGCTTAACAAGCCCCATAACATTAGCAATTGGTGCACGTAAATCATGTGCAGCACTATATACGAATTGGTCTAACTCCTGATTAATTTTAATCAATTCCTCGTTTTGTTTACGGATTTGACGTTCAGCAGTTTTACGTTCGGTGATATCTTCAATGATTGTTACATTTCCATAATGTAGTCCATGGTTGTCATATAAAGCACTTGATGCCGTTTGAGCGACAATCTTTTTTCCGGTTTTTATCTTATACTCTTTCTCAACAGATACGTATCGTTTAAGTCCAGACGTAAAGTCATCAGATATCTGTTTGTTTAACTTTCTATAAGCAGGCAGCAGCATGTCATCTTCTACAATGCGTTGCATATCTTCTTCAGTGTATCCAAATATCTTCGTAAATGATTCGTTTATTTTGACTATTTCCTTTTCGTAATTCGTGTAGACTACGGCCAAACTGTTGCTATCGAACATGGTCCGGTAACGTTCCTCACTTTCACGTAAAGCCTTAACAGACTCCTTTAAATCAGTAATATCCTGGATACCATATAGCAAGTCACCTTTTCCGCCCATGTCGGAGAAATGAACATTTATGTTCAGGTTTCTAGTTTCACCATAATTATTCTTAATCACAACCTCACAATTGAAGCTATCAAGCTTGCTCTTTATTGCAGTGAGGAACTTAAGGGCTAAATCATCGAAACCTTCATGAATGTATCTCAATAGTTCAAATACGGCTGGATCAGCATCAGAAGCCAATCCAAATATATCTGCTGCCTTTTGATTTAAGCGTGTAACCCTACCAATGCTTTCTTTATGCTCAGTTACAACCTTTTTAAAATCATAGTTACTCTGAACAATAGAAGCAACTAGATTCGGCGCAGATACTTCGATCCAACCTATAGAATCAGTATTGAAGAAATGTTTGTATCGACGCTCTTGGTCTAACATTTTATTCTCAGACTCAACTTCTTCGGTTATTTCTTGGGCGTATATGATGATGCCTCCAATGGTTGCTTCATCCACATACCAAGGTTTAACATCCCATCTACACCAAGCATCATTACCGTTAGGGTCGGTAAACTGATCCCTTTTCATGCTTGAAGCATTTCCTTTTAACGCTTGTTTATGCTTCAACTTCCATCGCAATGGAATGTGCGGGTTTAGTTCATAATAATTTCGACCGATTAGGTCATTCCCATATTTCGTGGGGAATTTTTTAATCCAATCTTCTGCCACAAATAAGTAGTTCATGTTATTGTCTAACATGGCCACAGGTATTGGGCTATCCCTAACAAAGGCTTTTAAATAGTTTTCTTGTTGCTTACGTATGGCTTGGTTTATATTACTTTCAAACTGTAGCTCATTTTCCTCAAAATGTTTAGAAAAATCTCGCTTTAGAGAAATATCAATAATACTACTTCTTATGTAGGTGCCATTTTGAGTCGGAAGTTTAAACACACTCACTTCACATGGCAATAGTGTTCCATTTTTCTGGCGTATTTGCCAATCAAAAACAACCCGTTTATTTGTTTGGACGCATTGGCTTAAATACTTTGAAGCGATTGATGTCGCTTCCATTCCATTCTCCATCTGTCCAGGACTTAAATCTCCTAAACTTAATTCCTTCAATTGATCACTTGAATAACCAAATATTGCTTCAGCCTTATCATTCGCCGCAACATATTGTTTACGGTCAAAATCAAGAATTAATACGGCTTGGGGTGAATTCTTTAATACGGAATCAATAAGTTTTAAATCCGCGTTATTGATAGTTGATGAACCATTTTTCGCATGCTTAGCCCTTTGAATGATTAAAGCAGTTGATGAAGGTATAGACACCATGCAATACACCTGTCCGTTTAACTTTAGTGTTCGATACTCAATCCCTGTAGTTTTGTCAAATATGAACTCATCGGCTGGTGATTGAAAAATTGTTTCACAGTTGTCTTCCCAATTGGCAGCGACTTCTTCAATACTCAATAAATCTGAGAGCGAATTACCAAATTGCTCGGAAAAAGAATCATTGTGATATACCGGACTTTGGTCAGGATCTAAAACTATAACAGCATTCGGATTGGAATCAAACAGGGAACAATATTGCTTAACTATCTCAATCGTCTCAACATTAGGTTGATAGAGACTCATAGGAATTTCTTAATAATTTTCTTTAAAAGTAAATAGTAGTTACCCAAAGATAATGTATCAACAATGTTAAAACCAGTTAAAAACGAATAAAAACCGGGCTATCTAGTTCATTTAAATAGACGTAATTATGCTATAAGATGGCGCATAATTTCCAAAGCAGCTTTTGCCATTTTGTTCTCTTTATCAATCAATGGATTGATCTCAGTTATCTCCAAAGCCGCTAGCTTAGGGCTATCGTATAGCTGTTTCAATAAAGTCTTCGCTTGTTCCAAACTAATGCCATCATCAACCGATGTACCTGTACCCTTACTAACAGATGGATCCATTGAATCCACATCAAATGAGATGTATATAAGATCACAAGCGCTCAAATAATCTAACGTTTCGGATGCAATCTGAGTCATTGGTGTGTCCTTAAGTTGACTAGGAACGTAGTTTTTAATGTTGTTGTCTCTTATGTCATTCCATTCAGGCTCTTCCAAATCACGAATAGCGATCAACACCAAATCTTGTGTCAGCACTTTTGGATGTACATTTTTATTTCCAAGGTGAGTCAATTGGTGCCAAGCTTCAACTACGGTTTCGTTTGGTGCATTGGTTGCTTTTGATTCGTACGCTTCACCCAAGCTTGCGCCTAAAGGCATCCCATGCACGTTGCCACTTGGTGTGGTGTATGGCGTGTGTAAATCGGCATGTGCATCAATCCATATTACCCCGAGTCGTTTATCACTGTTGAAATCTTTCAGCGCCGCTATGGTCCCAAGGGCATTACTGTGATCTCCTGATAATACAATTGGGAATTT
>JBLHOC010000130.1:0-8979 GCA_047620825.1 Bacteroidia bacterium
CGATTGTTATTTTTGTTTCGCCTGAAGAGTCCCATGTTTGAAAAATTTTTAGTAGAATTCGAAAATATGGGATTCTAAAGGCTTTAGAATTTAGCTACTTTCGGATGCTAGTGACATTTTATTATCTGTGATATCCCTTTTGACCTTACTTCAATAAAGTATATACCCGATTTAAAGAATGATGTATTCACTTTGATGCGGGTTCCATCAATTGTGAATTCAGGATTTAGCCTTTTTTCCCATGAATCCATAATACTAATACTTGTTTCTATTTGTGGACTACTAACGAGTAATTCATCTTTAAATATTGTAGGATAAACTTTAGCATTACTAGTGTGTTCTATCTGATTTTCGGAAAAAGTTCCGTTCCAACAAATATCTCTTTCAATACACGATAGGCATTTTTACCGAGAAGCTTCTGGACATCTTCGATACTGTATAAATAATTATTTAACAGTTCATAGACTACATTCTTACGCCAATTGTATCCGCTAAGTTTAGCTCCAGGATAATAATAGGAGGTAGGAAGCCAGCCATCCATGTATCAGCGCCTAAAGCTACATAATCAATCCCGACTAAATTGACAACGTATTCAATATGAGCAATAAATTCTTCTATAGTTGGACTATTACTGCTCGTGAAAAATGCTCGTATCGGAGTAATTCCAATAAGATCATTGCTATTCGCAATTGCGATTATTTCTTCATCGGTTTTATTTCTAAGGCTTGAAGTTACAGCGTCACAATTTGCATGCGTGGCAATAACCGGTCTTGTTGAAAGGGAGCAAGCATCGATAGTTGTTTGTTGCAATGACTAAAATGTACTACCATTCGCAAACGGTTCATTTCTTTTATTGCGCTGGCACCGAGGTCTGTTACACCCAAAGAATCATCTTCATCAGATCCATATCCCATTATGTCGAGCGAGTCGTTGTTTTCATTTGAGCCGTAGGCCATTTGAAGAACTCTCAAACCCTCATCATACCAATTGCTTATTTTGTCAATGTCTCCATCTAATTGCCAACTGCCTCGGTCATGACTTCTTGATTGAACGTAAAACAGGATACCGTAAATATTCTTTTGTGTATATCTGACCGTATCTAAATCAGCCATGTTCAGTATTATTAAGGCATTCAGAAAGGTACCTCTGTTAATTGATGATACTTTGGCCTCTCAAACATGCCCAAACACAAGCTGATCGTACTGCTATCGCGAATTAAGATCGTTTGACCTTTGACCTCATCCAGCACGATTGGGTTGGCTCGGCTGCGAAGGGGACTCCCGTAGTAAGATAACAGGCTGGTGTAAAGATGCTCAAACACCCTATAGTCGCGCTTTTTATTGCCATCACTCATCGTACTTTTAGCCAGATTTTGCTCCAATACAAGGTCTTTAATAAAGGTTTCGGACACTCCTATACCTATTGAAATATCCTCTAAAGTATTGCACCTGCAAAGCTGTCCGAACAAAAGAGCAACCAACTGGTCCCTGGTCTTGTATTTATGACAGTACTTGTCTGTTTTAAATTTTTTGATGGCATTGCCAAGAAGATGTGGAGGATTCAGATCAATGATCTGGACGATTACAGGCTTATTGTTATTTTTGGTTCTTCGGAACAGTCCCATACAAGTAGGTTTTGGTGAATCATTTCCAAAAGTGTGGGTTCTATTCTTTTCTTAAAGTTTCGGATAGTTGTGATCAACCTCCATACCCTTTAACATATGCTCTAATATGGGTTCACATTTATCCAAACACGCTGGGTAATATGCTCCATGATGCATCACCTTTCCTTTGGGTGATTTTCCCCACCAGAATTCAGCCATAGCAAGAGGCTTAAGATCATGACTAAAAGCGAATTGCAATAGTTTTGGCAGTGCGCATTCACCTGCACCTCCTGGCGGTTTTTTATTGAATTTTTCTTCAAAGATGGTTCCTAACGCCTTTGATTCTTTATCGATGTTTAGGAAATGGTAGCTGTCAACAATCCTATCTAATATTTCATTACAATGTTTGGTTCGATGGTTAATCAAATTGTTAACAGCTTGTTTACCTGCTTTGCTGTCGTCTTTTTTTAATTCAGCGAGTTGATTGTTGATATTGGTCAATTCCGTCATGCCAAGGTTTACAAAACTTCCTTCTGTTAATCCATCAAATACAGGTGGAATAAAATGAGCGTGGTGATTGCCTCCAGCCACTTTGCCAGAAAAAGCAGTGAGATAACCCACTTCACCTGTTGGTTTTTGAACAACCAAAACGCCAAACATCTTCCCAATAATTTGACCTGATTGGCCAACTCTTAATCCAAAATTATGATCGATTTCTGTTTGTGTCTCAAGATAGTCTTTCACTTCATTGCAAGCCAAAATAGCTAACGCATGTGGGTTGTAATCAAAAGGATAGGTGAATTTATTTGGCAATTCAATGCCATCGATTTCCGTTAAAAACGAAGTAAAATGATGATTGAGAGTAGTAAAGGTGAGTTTGGTCAATTGACGAAATATTTTGCATTACTACCAATGACATTTAACGTTTTTTTATTTGTTGTAGCCCCGGTGTTCAGAACACAATACTGTTCGGAATTATCATTTTTCCGTGAAATCAAAACAATGTATAATACGTTATTGTCTAAAAGAAAGCGGTCACTCGACATTCCGAGTCCATGTAAATTTAATTCGTCCAAAGTTGTTTGATCATTGAGCCTCACTGCTAGAACACGTTTAATGTTAAATTTCTCCATATTCTCAATACCATAATCTTTAATAAAATCTTCACAGTGTCCATCGCACCAATAATTGTAATACTCATGTTCGATATCAAGTTTATTAAGGAATTTCCAATCTTCATAATTGGTGCCAAATTGTTGTTGGCTCAATCCATTCATGTGAACATTAATAATGCCGTCCGAAAATTGGTTAGACCACTCAAAAGTGGATGGAGGAATACCAGTCAACAAAGAAAAAGGTTTAGACTTGATAATAGTTGGAAGATAATTGTTATCAAGAACAAAATAGTGACTGTAATTACCTAATTCTCCGGCCTTTGTTTTTAGTATATAGGAATGTTTGTATTTGATATAAAATTTGTGATTTTTATCATTCTTATTATCCCACAAAATGTATTGGTAAGATTCGAACGTCTTAGAAACATAAGTTTCTGGATACTTTGCATTTAAATGAATCCATTCGCTAATTGCTTCTTGTGCTTTTGTCTCGTGACTTGGTGGCGGTTCAAAATATCTTGCACAGGATGTGAAATAAATTGAAATAAGTAGCAACATCATTTTTGTGGCCATGGGGTATTGTTCGTTATTGCTAATTGGAAGAACTTGTACCTTCATCATTTTACAATTTGATCATTGATTTACATTTGACTAATTTCTCTGTTTATACATACTGCAGTCGTTTACAACTACTTTATAAAATCGTACCCCAGCATAATTTGAATCGTATTGTTTCGATGATCAAAATCAAATTGGTAACCCTTAAGTGCTGCAGAGTCTGCTATTTTACCCAAACTCGTTTCGTATTTACAATCAATAGCCAATCGACCCATATCAAACCCAAAACCCATTTGCATAGCCCAGCTGCCGCCTTTGAAAATTTCCTTTGACTCTTTAAATAAGAAATCATTCGTTTGGACCTTGTTTTCTAGCACACGGGTATACACAGGGCCTAACAATAATCGGGTATGTTTTGTAGGCGCATAACCAAACAAAAGCGGGATGTCGAATCTATTTTGTTTTAGGGTTAATATGGAATCAAACGCTGGAGCGCTTAATCGCATCTTGGTATTGTAATTACTTGCCATAAGCTGTGGCTGGAACACAAACTTGGTGAATTTAAATCTTGCAAAAACACCCCACGTTATCGCCACGTCTGCTTCATCCGTTACATACTTATAATTCGTACCGTTTGAAGTGAATGTTTCCTTGATAACTGATTCTCCGTAGTTAATCCCAGTGGCAATCCCAAAAGCATTAAATATTTGGCCAGAAGCGTTTGATTTGATAACCATCAGAAGACTTAACAGTGTGAGCACCTTGAAGTAGTTTCGCATACGCATAGTACAAAAATAACGCAAACAGTGATTAGTTTGGTATACTTAGAACTTACCGTACAACGCAATAGACAAGTTACGGCCTGGTGCTGAAATGCCTGAGCTGTATGGCCTGTAACGTTTGTTTAAGATATTTTCCAAGCCGATGTTTAGCTTCAAAGATTTTGAGAATGTTACGCCTGTTTTAATGTTTAAGGTCATCCAGGCAGGCGAGTATGGTAATCCATCGCCATCGAAAGCATACAAATGCACTTTTGATTGTTCTGTTGGTGCAAGTTTATCATTGCTTAAGCGTGCGTTATAATTCGCATACGCGATAATCTTAAACTTGGTGTTTTTCCAAGACAAACTAGTATTACCAAAATTCGGCGTAATGTGTCGAATTGGAACACCTGTTTCCGTTGAACCAGAAATAATATTATACGATGTCTTAAAGTCAATATCTTGTGTTATCTCAGTTTTTAGTTGTAACTCGTAACCTGTGATGTCGCCTTGTTGCGCATTTACAAGCGATTGAATTTTTAATGTTTGTCCACCATAATCCAAACTGTCTTGTCCATTTAACGCAAAATCTGCTCGGGTTATGATATTGTCTATCACAGTATAATACGCATTCAATAAGACTTCATACCGCTTAAAGAACATGGCATGTAAACCAATTTCCCCAGTATAAGAGTACTCAGGTTGAAGTTGTGCATTTGGAACAGAAACACGATCGGGTTGGCTATCAAATATTTTACCCATGTCGTCAATGTTTGGAGCCCTAAAACCTGAAGCAATGCTGGTATAGACGAACGATTTTTTGCCAATTAAACGACGCACACCTAAACTTCCACTGAATGCAGATTTTTGTAAATGAATTTCGCTAAAAGGGAAGTCATAAAAACTATTGTCAAACGGCGCTTTTAAATCCACGTAGGAATATCGGCCGCCCATAGTGGCTAGAAATTTGTCACTCAACTTTCGTTTGACAGATACATACACGGCAGCGGTATTCATAGCGCTTTGGTCTGGATACCTGGTAGCAATTTCATACGTAAATCCAGAATCGATTTGAGAACCTTTCCCAGTTGATGCCACCTTATTGGCTACCAATTCAAGACCATATAAAACATCTATTTCACCAAACTTTTTGTCAAAGTCTAGATTTATTGAGGAGACGTTTACCCGTTCTTTGTTTTCTTCCAAATGAAACGATCGGAACAATCTAACCAATCTGCTTTCCTCAAATATTTGATGCGCCACAGTAGTTGTTAACTGGTCCACAATCTTGTTGGATGGGAAACTCCTAATATGTCTGACATTCATTTGCGTCCATTTCTGTGGCCCATAAAGCCAATCACCATATCTTGGTAAGTTGTTGCGCATTTGAATTAAACGATCGTATCTTGGAATAGGTGATGACGTTGTAAATCCAAAATGCGCTATAAAATCATTCAAACTATCTGGCTGATATCGAAACTTTTGATTGACATTGATTTGGCTATAACCACTAAAATACTGAACGTTAGGATCTTTGTTTTGTATGATACTATCCGTATGCCCGTTATACTCACTAAACGTGGGTCTGGTATATTCTGAAGGGCCATTAGAGCCCATTTTTAAATCACCATAATTGGAAAGTGAAATACTACTTAGGCCAGCAATTTTGCCTTTACCATAACTTAAATCTACATGCCAACTACTCTCTCTGTTTGCTGAGGCCGTTCGCAACATAACATTGCCTTGGTAATGTGACTGTGAATCAATTTTAGGATTCTTAGTTTCGAATGCCATCACACCACCCATCGCATCACTGCCATAGAAAACGGAACCTGGTCCAAATACTATTTGGGTTTCGTTTATTAGATTTGGATCTAGAGTAATGATGTTTTGAACATTACCATCCCTAAAAATAGCATTGTTCATGCGCACCCCATCCACAACAATAAGCACATTGTTAGCGGCAAAACCTCTTATCATTGGGCTGCCACCACCCATTTGAGATTTTTGAATGAACACCTGGTTACTTAACGCCAATAAATCAGCAGTCGTTTGTGGGTTATAAAATGTCGTTTGTTTTGGGGTTAACCTGACCAACTTATTGGGCTGATCTTTTTGGAATTCAAAATCTTGATTATGTCGAAATTCAAACGGTTCATACCTATAGGCGAGTAATGACATGACAACATGGAAACGTTGCTCTTTTAGCGCGCTAAAAGACATTGTAACGGATTTATGTGATTGATGATTAAAGACAACAGAGTCATAAGATGCGAGTGTTACGTTGATAATGCCGTTAACATCAGATACAAATTGAATGTCTTTTGATCCTGTGTGAACATAAGCTTCGACGCCTTCAATGGGCTCGCTTAATTCATCTATGACCTTAATTTTTTGACCAACTGCCTGAGTCAATCCGCCAATCAGCAACCCACATAAAATACTCCATCTCATCAGTCGAATCATCAGTTTGATTTCTGATACAAATTAAAGCACTTATTGTGTCAATGTAATGCCAACTTTTATATTTGGAGTATGCAATGGCAAAAACCCAACAAGCTGTTTGTGCTGGTTATTATTCTACTGGGCGGTTTACTCTGTTCTAGTTGCGGAGGCCGTAAAGCGAAAACTTGTCCAGCCTACCACGAATCTCAACGCACCGGTGGGACTATTGACAAAAATAAAAAGCGGAAACGAAGCAAAGTGAAACAAGGCGTTTTTGGTAAAAAAACTTCTCGTAAATATCGGAGAAGCCGTCGATAATGGATCCATTTGGTTGAATAGTAGTCTATGAATAAAAAGTCTAAAAAAAGTCTGTTAAAGGCCGTTTTCATAAGAGTCTTTTCTTATCCGTTTTGTGTGTTGCTTATTGTACTTGGTATTCATATGATGAACAATCCAGATACTGAAAAGGCAGCGGGTGCTGGAATAGGTGCTATAATCATTGCTTCCATCTATTTAATTTCTGACGTCATACTGATAGTCCAGAGAATTAATAAAAAACCTGATGAAGTATAATCAACATTAATAGACCATTCATAGATACTTACCGAAAAGTATAGCGGTAACCGATAGATAAATAGAAATTGCAGCATAATAGAAATCATGAACGCACACGAAATTGATTATCATATTCATGGGGAGGAAATGCAGTTTGTTGAAATCGAACTGGATGCTTCGGAAGCCGTAGTTGCGGAACCGGGTAGTTTTATGTTTATGGATAACGACGTCACCATGGAAACTATTTTTGGAGATGGAGCCCGAGAAACCGATACTTTCTTCGATAAGTTATTAAATGCTGGAAAACGTGTATTAACAGGAGAAAAGCTTTTTATGACGGCATTCACTCATGGTGGCACTGGCAAAGCCAAAGTCGCATTCGCAAGTCCTTATCCGGGTCGTATTATTCCCTTAGATCTGTCGGATTTAGGTGGCAAAGTAATATGCCAGAAAGATGCATTTCTATGCGCAGCAAAAGGAGTATCAGTTGGCATTGAGTTTCAGAAGCGATTGGGTACAGGCTTTTTTGGTGGTGAAGGTTTTATTATGCAAAAACTTGAAGGGGATGGGCTTGCATTCGTTCATGCCGGTGGGACAATCATACAACGACAATTACAACACGGAGAAATGTTGAAAGTAGATACAGGCTGTATCGTTGCTTTCTCTCAAGACGTTCAATATGACATACAGTTTGTTGGCGGCGTTAAGAATACAATCTTTGGTGGAGAAGGCATGTTTTATGCCACACTAAAGGGCCCCGGTACAATTTGGTTACAAAGCTTACCGTTTAGTAGATTGGCCAATAGGGTTATTTCTGCAGCACCAAAAGTAGGTGGCCGCCGTAAAGGAGAAGGTGGTATTTTGGGCGGAATTGGCAATTTAATTGATGGTGATAACGGATTCTGATAATAACATATGAAAAAAATATTAACGCTTTTATTTATTGGATTATACAGTGTGTCATTTGCCCAAGATAAAGTTTGGGTATTCTTTAATGCAAAGAATGAGACTGGTTTTAACCCTTATACATTTTTTGATCAAAAAGCAATAGAGAGACGTGTTAAACACGGCATTGATTTGTATGATTACACAGATATACCGGTTACAACTCAATATGTAAATAAAGTGGAAGCCTTATGTCAAAGTAACTTGGCTGTAAGTAGATGGTTCAATGCCATTTGTTGTTATGCAACAGAAACGCAAAAAGAACAAATGAAGACTTGGTCGTTTGTGTCTGCAGTTAAAACTGTTGGCCCAGTAACTAAACATTGTGCGGGCTTAGACGTGGGAGAAGGTGATGATGGTTTTATTCCGTCTAAAGATGAGGTTAACTTTTTGAAAGCCCAGATTGAAAGAATGGGAGCTAGTAAGTTCTCCTCAAATAAGATAACAGGTAAAGGCGTACGGATTGCCATATTTGACGTGGGGTTCAAGTCATACCGAACCAATCCAGCATTCAATCACATTCGAGATAACAACCGGATTATAAAGACATACAACTTCGTTCAAAACAAAGAAGACGTTGAGAATGGCGGAACACATGGCACATTTGTTATGAGCTGTGTTGGAGGAATTATCGATGGACAGCCAATGGGTTTGGCAACAGAGGCAGAATTTTTGTTAGCAAGAACCGAGACTTGGACAGAGTATTTCTCTGAAGAAGAGAATTGGTTGGCTGCTGCAGAGTGGGCCGACAAAAACGGCGCTGATGTCATCAACAGTTCACTTGGATATACGTATCATCGCTATTTTAGAGAAGATATGGATGGCGTCACAAGTTTGGTTTCAAGAGCGGCGAATATGGCTGCAAGCAAAGGTATTGTGGTGGTGAATTCTGCAGGCAATGACGGTTCGGATAAATGGAAAAATGTTGGAGCACCGGCGGATGCGGATAGTGTGTTATCTATTGGTGGTATTAGTCCACGGACAGGGATTCACACAT
>JBLHOC010000131.1:0-8891 GCA_047620825.1 Bacteroidia bacterium
GACATCACGATAACTCAAGGTAAATCTTAGTTTAAAGTAAACCGCTTGAAGAATTATTGCTTTTGGATATCTGAGGCGCTTGAACATAAAAGTAGTTCTCAATTACAAATCTAGAGATTTAGTAAATTTCCATAGTTAATGCAACAGAACCCAGAACCGACAGAACCGCTAAAATTATACGTCAACAGTAATTTTCTAATTACTAGACTAATTTCCCAAAAATAAGAGAGTCTAAACATGTGATTGCGACTGAATAATATTTAAATAGTTAAACATCAGCTGTTTAACAGTATTGTTTGGTTTGGTGTAATTGTTGAGCTATAACAAAATATAATCAATTAGAATCAAATGTGTAAATTATTAGGTACTTCGTTAATTGGACTTCTTCTGCTATTATTTCCAAATACAAGTTTTAGTCAGACTACTCCCAATGGCACAGTTAATTTAGGAATACTTACCTCTTTTGAAGGGTATACCGTAGCTGGGGCTATTACACCTGCAGCGGGAGTCACATGGACAGGCGATGCTGGTACAAATATTGGAGCAATTAGCGGATTTGGTGCACCTCCAAGTTTTATCGGAGACACATACATTGCTGATACTATAACTGCTCAGTGCAGATTCGATTTAATGAGGTTATATATTCATCTTAATGATCTTTTTGTTGACTATCCTGCCACCCATGCTCCTGCTTTTGGAGCTGGTGAAACGATTCTGCCTGGAGTTTACTCCATAGGTGGTGCGGGATCCATAGGGGGAACTCTTACTCTCAATGGAAAAGGAGATTCTAATGCTTTTTTTATAATTAAATATTTCGGAGCAATGACCGTAGGAGCTGGTGCAACGGTTAAATTAATTAATGGAACACAATCTTGCAATGTCTTTTTTGTGGCTCAAGGTGCTATTTCTGTTGCGGCAAGTGCTAATATAAAAGGAACCTTATTTGCAAAAGTAGGAGCTGTTGGTCTTGGTACAAATACTATTCTTGAAGGAAGAATGCTTAGCATGGAAGGAGCGATAACCGCTGGAGCTGGTAGTACCGTAGGCCCACCTCCTGGTACTTGTACAATTCCAATATTCTGTGAGACGGGCTGCAGTCCTGCTGACGCTGTTGATGTTTTGGGAGTTCTCTCAAATTATGCCCTTTATACTAATTTAGGTGCTGTGTCAAATACGGGTACATCTGGTATTAACGGTAATATTGGCACAGATGATGGCGCTTCAACTGGTTATGCGTCATCTATTGTTATAGGCTCTTTTGAAACTGCTAATGCTGCTACAGCAAAAGCAAAAATAGATCTAGATAGCGCTTATATAAAGCTGATGGCTCTACCAAATACGGACAGTAGCCATGCGCCAGCTTTTGGAAGTGTTGCTGCCGGTGGGGAAACAATTAATGCGGGGGTTTATTTCATAAACGGTGCTGGATCTTTATTAGGTACTCTGATCTTAGACGCTCAAAATAATGATACCGCAATATTTGTTTTTAAGTATGCGGGGGCATTTAGTGTAGCAGCACAATCAAAAATAATTTTAAGTAATGGAGCACGTAGATGTAATGTTTTTTTTATTGGCGGAGCCGGAGTTGCCACTGGTGCTATTAGTATAGGAGCCGGTTCTGTTTTAAAAGGGACATTTCTTTCCCATGGTGGAGCTTGTGGCTCAGGAGCTGATTTATTTCTCGCAGGCCGACAACTTTCTACAGGCGGAGCAATTGTTACTTATACAGGCATAATTTACAACAATCCAGAATGTATTACTTCTACACCAGTCGGAGGCCCGCTCCCAATTGAATTACTATCATTTACAAGCAAGTGCAACAATAAAAACGTAGAATTGAAATGGGTTACCACATCTGAAATAAATAACAATTATTTTTCAATAGAACGTAGTATAGATGGAATTAACTGGCAGCTAGTTACTAAAGTTGATGGAGCGGGTAATTCAACCTCAATTAAGAATTATTCTTATACTGATGTAAGGCAGCATAATGATATTTCTTATTACCGTTTAAAACAGACTGACTTTGATGGGCAATTTGAGTACTCTGCCATTATTGCAATTGAAAAATGTGGAGAAGATATATCTGAATTAGCTATTTATCCTAATCCTGCAAACGGAATACTCAACTTATCCTATGAAGGAAATAAAAGTCAGATTATTTCAATATCAATTTATAGCGCGTTAGGAGAATTGGTTTACTCTTCGGAATTTTATGATTCAAAAATTGTGTTTAAAAACAAATTAAAAGGTATTTATTTTCTTCATGTAAATACAACTTCAAAAAATAATATTAAAAAATTCATTGTTGTTGATTAAAGAAATGCTCCAGAGGTATTTGGTTGGATATCATTTTAATTACAATATAAGTAGGTATATGATGGTATTATTTAATTTGACCGAACTGAAACTTGTAAAAAATAGACCCAATAAAAGTAAAATTTATCAAACAAAAAAGACGCCAGCACATAACAGAGCACACAACACTGGTAGCTGATGCACAACCCACATTTTAAGCAAAAGTTGACCTATTTTAAGCCTTGCTTAGCCATCATTATTTCAAATAGAGATTCGTTGACATCGTAATTTAAGGAGCTTAAAACGCATGAATAGGACTTGTATTTGGCTAAACAAATTGGTCAAAGCACTTCTCTGCTCTTGAGCCTTAGTTCTCACCTCTTTTTTTATGAATTTTAGGTATTTCTTTAGATTGTAGGCCATCGCACTCATCAATATTACTTTGTTAGCCTTGTCGATTCCTCGGGTGTTTACCCTATTCATAGCCATATACTGTGTTAAGGTGCCAAAAACAGGTTCTACTGTACTTTGTCGTTTCTTCTTCATCCTGCGTCCTTTGGGACTTGCCAATCGGGCAATGGCTCGCTCATATTCTTCCTTGTAATACGTAATCTCAATACGCCTCTCATGGCTTTTCCCTATGCACGCTGCTCGGAACGGACAGCCCTTGCAGTCACTTCGACGAGTGAAGTATACTTTTTTCTTGATCGCGTTTTTATTTTCTACTTTGACTTTTCGAAAGGTGACTTTTTTGTCGTTTTTGCATAACCAGTAATCGCCATCTTCATGGTATTCAAATCCTTCTGGCCCGCCTTTATATGTTCCATGCGGTGGAATAAAACTGAGTAATCCCGATTGCTCTAGGAACGCATAATTCTCTCCTGATGAATATCCCGTGTCGGCCAACACGTTCCGCCAGATTAGCCCTCGCTTCCTCAATCGATTTTGTAACACCTTTGTTACCTGCTGAAGACTTTGGTTGTCTTTTTTGTCGGCAAAGTCTGCCTCAATATGAGTGATCACATGATTGGCCGTGTCTACAGCCATTTGTGCCGAATAATTTAGCTTACGTGCCTTCCCTAGTTTGACACTGATACGGGCATCCGGATCTACCGGACTGTAGTGCGTCTTATTACTGGTGTATTTGCTTCTAGGGTCTTTTGCCCCTGGCCGTTCTGTTTGATTATTGCTCCAGTTTTTGTTCCGACTTTTTATCTCCTTGAGTTCGCGCTCATCGGCCGTAATGCTTCGCTGGGTGTCTTCAGCTTTGTTGTTCTTAGCTTTACGCTTTGGTTCATACTCAGCGTTCTTTTTTCGATCCTCGGCACTCAACACCCGTACACGCCGCAGATGTTCGGCTAGTTCTTCCTGTGGAACATGATTGCTTAGTTGAAAAGAGATAAAAAGCCTCTCGTTATAGTCCTTCTTCCCTTGCATGGTTAAAGATAATATCATCATACCAAAAGAACCATCCACACCCTAGGTACTGTTCAACACCTTTTGTACCTTAGCGAGTCGTGCAACAGACACATCAGCTATTCCCAACTGTTTACATTGGGCATCATGTTGTAACTTAGCTTCATCATGAAACTCAAACCTAAAAACCTTCTCCAAAGGCGGGACAAAGTGATACAGGGCATAACAAAAATCGTTGGCGATAACTTAAAAACTAAAAAACAATGTTTGCAAAATCATATGAAATAGCGAGTATTTACACGCAGCCTGTTCTGGTTTCTTTACGACTTTTCAATGGAAAAATTGAAAGTGGCTTAGGGAGTTTTGTCATAATTAATGATGAAGGCTGGGTCATTACGGCAGCGCACATATTGGATTCTTTGGCTGCCTATAATCTAAAAGCGAAAGAAATTAAAGCATACCATTCCCAATTAGCCGAAATTGAAAACGACCCTAATCTAGATGCAAAGGCGAAATCAAAGCGGAAACGAAAACTAGTATCGGACCCTACTTGGGTTACAAATTCCTCCCATTGGTGGGGACACGATAGTCACAAAATAAATAATTTCCACGTATTAAAAGAGAATGATATTGCCATTGGAAAAATTGAAAACTATAACCCAAATTTTTGCAGTCTCTATCCAGTTTTCAAAGACCCAAAAAAATTAAAAATTGGAACCAGCCTCTGTAAATTAGGCTATCCCTTTAATGACGTAAAGGCATCGTTTAGTGAATCGAATAACACGTTTGCTTTTGACCCTTCAATCTTTCCAATACCTCGTTTTCCATTAGACGGTATTTTTACAAGAAATATTTTAGCCGGAAAGTCTGCGGACAACAAGTTTGACATAAAATTCATTGAGACATCTTCTCCAGGTTTGAGAGGACAAAGTGGAGGACCGATTTTCGATGTGGACGGGAACATATGGGCGATTCAATCTCAAACACGACATTTACCATTAGGATTTTCGCCCAAAATAAAAAAAGGAAATCACGAAATTGAAGAGAATCAATTTCTAAACGTTGGATGGGGCGCTCATGTGGAAACCATATTGAATTTTCTTGACGCACACCACATCAAGTATTCAAAGACATAAGTACAACACGGGTGACACACTCCGTGTCTCCACCGACCTCTTAAATATGTCAATCGCAATACCCTATTTAATACAGCCATGTTGTAAATTGGCTTCGCATTAAAAATTCACTTAATCAAACCTCCCAATAAGTAGGGAAGCAACATTGGGTATAATCCCATCTTTAACGATAATTCAAATTATGAGACAATCTAAAAACATCTTGCTCTTTGTAGTTCTATTTATATGCACTAGCAATGGTTATAGTCAGTGCGCAGATACCTCAAATATTTACTCATTTGTTTACAACGGACACTCGTATGAAGTCGTAAAAGAAAATAAGACGTGGACAGCTGCTGCGGCCTGTGCCGTAAATCGTGGAGGGTATTTGGCAGAGATTGCTGATGAAGCAGAACAAAATGCCATTTTTGATGAGCTCACAAATAATGCTGGTATTGCCATCGCTAGCACCCAGAATCAATTTCGCACTGCATCTGTTTGGCTTGGTGGTAGTGACGCGGTAACTGAAGGAGACTGGTTTTGGGATGGCGACAATGACAGCATTGGCACTCAGTTTTGGACCGGAGGATTGAGAGGCACGCCTGTTGGTGGACTCTACACAAATTGGGGCACCAGTCCAGCAGAACCTGATAATTCAGGAGGACAGGATCATTTGACTATTATCATTAAACCGACTGCCGTTAACTTCGGCTTGTGGAACGACCTTGTTTCAACGAATAGCATTTATTATTTAATCGAATATGATAAAAATCTTTCTACCAGGAAGTTAGACTTAAAAAGCAACGTTAAAATATCTCCGAATCCATTCAAGAACTTTATTACTGTCGACAATTCGAGTGCGGTAGCCATCACCACGATAACGATTTATAATCTTTTAAATCAAAAAATTAACACCATTGATGCCAATGAAATAGTTAATAATCAAATCGATGTTTCAAGTTTAGCCAAGGGTATGTACATCTTGAATGTCCATTTTGAAAACGGTGGATTGATTAGCCAAAAGGTGGTAAAATAAGTGCTAGTCTCTATTGGTAACAATGCATTTGCGCTTATAACCGTATGTGTCTTGCTGTTCTCCTGTTCAAGCCAACTTGAGAAACCGCAGCATGAAAAAGTTGCCGTGTCTGCAGCGACTAAGGATCATCAAAAAACGCAACATTCGGATTTCGATGATAGTCAAAATGAGGTTTTCTCAAATGGCACGTATTCATTTGACGTTGCTTTTGCAGAATGGCAAGGAAAATCGATGGGTGTAAAGGTCACGGTGATTGTTAGTGGAGATTCCATCAAAGTTATCTACGACGGTCACGGGACGTTGTCAGCTCAGATAGGTGAAGTGCTAGATGAGGGATTGGTAATGAAACACAAGTCGGGTAATTGGATTATTGGAACACAACCGAGCGACAAAGACCTTGATGAAATTGGAGGATGTACAGGAGGCCCCGCCATTATTGACTTTAAAAACAAGAAGTATTGGATGTGTTAATTAGAAAATGAATTTGAATGAAAATTGTGTTCCAATCATACCAATAACGCCTGCCTGCTTAGGCAACATACCCGTTAGTTGGGGAACTGGTGGTCATGTTGTAAATTGGCATCTTCATGAAACTTGAACTAAATATCCTCTGCCTTTAGGAGACAAGAATAAAGTGCTTGGCAAAACTATTATAGTGAATAAACAATGCAATCAAAACCCCTTATAGACTATTTCAATCAATTACTTCCTGTAAATGATGCAGAGGTTGCAATCATTGAAGATGTCTTTAAGGAACGAACGATAAAAAAAAGACAATTCATTCTTCAGGAAGGTGACGTTTGTATATACAACTCATTTGTAGTTGAGGGCTGTTTCAAAATGTATCTTGTTGATGAAAAAGGCAAAGCGCATAACTTGCAATTCGCCATTGAAAATTGGTGGATAGGTGACATTGGGAGTTTCCATAACGAATCACCGAGCAAACTCTATATTGAGGCCATTGAAAACGCCGTAATTCTTCAGATCAAGAAAGAAGATCTAATAAAACTCTTTGTAGAGCATCCTAAATTCAATAGGATATTTAGAGTCATAACCGAAAATGCTTTGGTAGGTAGCCAGCGAAGAATCTTGCAACATATAAGCTCAACAGCAGAAGAGCGGTATACAGATTTTATGGAACGTTACCCCCATTTCTTTAATCGAATCTCGAATGTTCAAATTGCCTCTTACCTTGGAGTAACACCAGAATTTCTTAGCACTATACGCAAACGATTGGTTAAGCCTTAACCTTATTTCTTAATCTACCTTATGGGTCGGGTGTATTCATTGTATTCATCTTTGTATAAAAAAAATGAAACATTTAATGATACCAATAATCGTAATCCTCATAATGACTTCTTGTTCACAACAAGAAAAGGAAGTAGTTAATCAAATTCAGGAAACAGAAAACATGCACAAAGAAGAAAAACTAGAAATTGAAGCAGTACTTGGTGCATACAAAAAATCATTGAATACATCAGATGCTAAATTAGCTCAATCGCTTTACACCAAAGATGGGATATTTATGCCCTCTGAAGCACTTTCGGGAATTGGATCAGAAAACATTTTAAAATCTTATAAGTATGTTTTTTCTCAAATCCAATTGAACATAGGATTTTTTATTGAAGAAATAGAAGTAGAAGGCAATATGGCCTTTGCTGTTACGAGTTCAAAAGGAACAGTTAAAATCCATGCAAATGGTATTGAAGCACCAGAATCAAACCGAGAGTTATTTGTATTTAAAAAAGTTGATGGCGCATGGAAAATTGCACGCTATATGTTCAATAAAACCGAACCAAGACTGTAAAACTTGCCATGACAACCAGCAATAGCGTTTTGCGTACCAACCGGAACCGCTATTGCTTAAAAAACTAACTGCCTTTTTACTAACTTTGGCTGCATGTCATTGGTAGAATTGGCATCAAGATAAGAACGACACGCCTACATATGAAAAAGAGAGAATTCATTAAAAAAGCATCATTAGCCGTTTTAGGGACTCCATTTTACGGCAGTGCTTTAGCCAACAACTTATCGGAAATTGACAACACCCAACCCAGTGAACTTGCAACTAGCGAAGATTTTTGGTTGAAGGTGCGACAAGACTATAAGCTAAAACCCGACTACATCAATCTCGAAAATGGGTATTACAATATTATCCCGACACCCACATTAGAAGCTCTGCAAAAGAATATCGAGTTGGTTAACTACGAAGGGGCATATTACATGCGAACTGTGCAATGGAAGAACAAAGACCTCATGGTCGATAAGGTGGCAAAAATCATCGGTACAAAAGCGCACAATGTCATCCTAACCCGAAATACCACAGAATCGTTGAACATGGTCATTAAAGGAATGCATTGGCAAAAAGGCGATGAAGCCGTATTTGCTGTGCAAGACTATGGTGCAATGAAAAACATGTTTAATCAGGTTTCGAAGCGATTCGGGACAGTGAACAAAATCATATCCATACCGAACCATCCAACCTCTGACGCCGAAATAGTCGGACTATATGAAAAGGCCTTAACGGCTAAAACCAAATTACTGATGGTGTGCCACATGATCAACATTACCGGACAAATTTTGCCAGTAAAAAAGATTTGTCAGATGGCGCATCGTAAAGGCGTAAAAGTGATGGTAGACGGCGCCCATTGCGTGGGTCATTTTGAATTTGATATCCTCGATCTGGAATGCGACTATTACGGAACCAGTTTGCATAAATGGATGGCTGTACCACTAGGTACTGGCTTGTTATATGTTGCTGATAAAGAGATAGACCAGTTATGGCCATTATTTGGCGAAGAGCCAACTGAGGCTGGAGATATCAAACGACTCAATCATACTGGTACCATTCCTGTTTACCACGACTTAAGCATCGAAGCGGCCATCGACTATTACAACCTGTTGGGTGGTGCACGCAAAGAAGCAAGGCTGAGATATTTACAGGAATATTGGACAAGTAAAGTAAGGAATCATACAGATATCATAGTTAACACACCTGTAGAGTCTCATCGAGCCTGCGGTATAGC
>JBLHOC010000132.1:0-8696 GCA_047620825.1 Bacteroidia bacterium
AAGGTGGTGGTTGCGTTATTATGTCAAACGGAACCAACTTACCTGTGTCTGAGCGTAAAAAATCCAATCTAATGGCCGCAATTAAGTAAGCCGCTGCGTTAGGCGCTTTGATACACCTTCCTCATTTCAGGCTGTTGCTTTGGCGCGAACTTGGTGGAAATCGCAGGCAATGCAACAACAATATCGGTAAATACAACAACAGATAAGGCGTGTTGAGGGCTGGCTTGTAAATCTACTTTGCCAATATACACATGCATGGAAACCCCTGAATCCAGCAAATTTGCAATAACAATATTCTCGGTTGAAGGTAAATATCCCAGTTTAACACCTTTCCAGAATACACCAACAGCAAAAAAGTCGTAGGCATTATCATGATCGCGACCTAATGTTAAGTCATCTCCTGAACGCAACATGTCTTTCAAGTCTACAAATCCATAGTGCATAATCGAATGCAAAAAGCCATTGTACACACGAATTGGTTCATTTTTGACTCTTGACAAGCCATTCGGTAAAACCACTCCAGCTGCGCCAAGGCCTAGTTTGTTTAATAAATCTGATTGTTTCATCTTTTTAATATTTATATGTTAAAATTTTATCCTAATAATTCTTGAATGTCTTCCTTCAAACAACTTCTCCAAAAAGGGCGAATACAATTTCTCCAGAATTTTTTACTCGCTATGGAAAGTTCCCTCAATTCATTTTTTAGTTCTAAAAGTATAAATGCACTAACCTTTGGGTGGATGAAAAATGGTTTCATATTCCACCATCCTGGATAATTTTGTTTAATGTACTTCCAAGTTTCAGCCCATGAATTAAAAACAGGGAAGGAAAGCTCCAGATAGTCGTATATATCCTCCGAAGTGTCTAACATGTATACATATTCCCCATTCGCATCACGGTGTCTGTTCACGGCAATTGAAAATTCTGAGGACCCTGCCTCAAAAAATCTTTGTTTATAAATTCTGTCTTGCATAATGCTTTAATTTTGATTCAAACAAACAACTCCAAAATGCAGCCTATCTGCATTAATGAAAAAAAACAGAAAAATTTTAGGTTATGCCTTCAAATAAAGAAGCACTTGTACGGTATCGAGCCATCAATCGATGTTTGATAAATAATAAAGTAGCCACTCAAAACGCGTTGGTTGAAGCTTGTACGGAAGCCATTGGTGCTGAAGTATCTTGGAGATCAATTGCTGGGGATATTAGCGCCATGCGTAATGATGAACAACTGGGTTACTTGGCTCCCATTAAAAATATTAAAGGACAAGGGTATACGTATACCGATCCCAAGTATTCTATAGACAGTATACCACTGCTAAAGGAAGAATTAACGGCCATTGCTTTTGCCGCCAATGTGTTAAAACAATACAGCCATGTCGATCTGTTCTCAACGTTTTCTGAAGCCGTAGAGAAACTGAGTGATAAGGTCGAACTCCACATTAAAGAAAATGACACCACCGCTTTAGGCAATGTTATTTCATTCGAGCAAAGTAATGCAGATGGAGGAAATCAATACATTAACGACCTGTTACAACACATCAGACAGCATACCACAGTTATCATAGAATATCACTCCTTCAGCTCGAACTCTGTTAAGTCACATACGTTGCATCCCTACTTTTTGAAAGAATATAGAAATCGCTGGTATGTGGTCGGTTTTCATGAAGGATATAAACAAATTAGAACCTTGGCCTTAGAGCGTATGAAAAGTATCGTTCCCGACTACGACGCATCTTATAAACCGAGTGAATTTGACATTCAGTCGTACTATAAAGACGCAATGGGTGTAAGTATCACGCAAGAGAAACCGCAGAAAATAGTGCTAGAGCTGTCTCCCAAAGAATATCAATACATAGAAAGCCAGCCACTTCATAACAGCCAAAAACTTATTTCTCAAAATAAGGATGAGGTTAGGATTGAGTTATTCGCTATCTTAAATTATGAGTTGAAAAGCACCCTGCTTTCAATGGGGTCAAACGTGATTGTAAAGGAACCAGCGTCGTTAAAAACCTTCATGTTGAATGAGGCTATAGAGATGATGAAACTGCACAAATAAGAAGGTTGAACAAAATCTCGTATCTTCGAAGCACTGAAAAGATGTAACTAAATGGGCTCAAAACGTATTGTACCAATATTTCTTTTTATTGGTTTGTTAGTTAGTGGATCGTATTACTATTTGTGTAAAATAAAACAAGTATGTGACGGCGTTTTAATCAATATAAAGTCTGACGTATCTGATACGATGGATACGAGTAATCAAGCGTTACGTCCTATGAGCTTTCGACATAATTCTGCTGAACCAATATTAGGTGTTGAATTCGATTCAATGCGAGCAACACTGCTTAACAAACTTGGCGATCAAGATACCTTAATCATTTACGCTGTTTATTATGATGGTGAATCAGGTGGTGAAGATCTGGCCACGGAGCGGGTTGAAAATGTAAAATCCTTACTTGTTGATCATTTCGACGTGACTCGATTACTAACAGAAGTGAATTATGACGGTGTGACAAGGGCGGATGAAAATGCAAATTTAGAAGCCGTTCAGTTTACAATCGTTTCCAATAAAATGGATGACGCTGAGTCTGAATCTGACTACGAGGAAGAGGTGATACCAACACCATCAGTAGAACGCTTCACTGATAAAGGGATAATACATTTCCCTAAGGGATCTGTACGGAAGCTCTTAACACCAGAAGTCGTGTCGTATATCGATGAAATTGTAGTGCAATTGAATAATGATCCAAACTTGAAAGTATATGTTGAGGGTCACTCTGATAACGAGGGAGATGAAGATAGAAACCATCAATTGGGTCGTAAAAGAGCTTGGGTGGTAAAGAAATTGATTTGGGATAAAGGCATTGAACCAATTAGAATCGTAACCAGTTCTAAAGGAGAGTTAGAACCAATTAAGGACAACGACACTGAAGAGGGCCGTAGTTATAATAGAAGGGTTGAAGTAACCATAAAGGCACAATAATTAATACGACAATGATACTACTAGATATTTTCGGACAAAATCCTTTTCAAGGGCCTGGTACAGGTACATTCACCGAACACTTGATGGAAATAGTTGCTATGTTGTTAGTGGCTTTTTTACTCGGATGGTGGATTGCTAGAATTGCTGTTGCTAAATGGCGAAACAAATTCAAAGAGTCTGAATCAGAATTGTCACTTATGAAAGCAGAAGCGTTAGGGCTGGATGATAAAAAACTAGAAATTAATACACTTAACGAGAAGGTTAAACTGCTAGAGGATAAAAATAGTCGACTGCGTTTAGAAGCAAGTCAACCAGTTGTAAACTCAGCTAATTCCATATTAGAAGCGAAGTTGAAAACGCAAGATCAGCTGATTAACAAGCTTAAGGCAGATGTCGAAGACTGGAAGGGCAGACAAATAAACTTGGACAAACAGTCTGGGATTATTAAAAAAGTAGCTACGGCAGCAAAGCCGGTTGAGCAAATAAAAAAGGTTACGAAGGATCCAATGCTGTCAGCCAAAGTGGAGACAACATCTGTCGTTGAGCCAAAAGATAAGTCTAAGGCGAAGTCAAAATCAAAAGGTAAGGCGAAGTCTAAAGAAGGTGATGATTTAAAAAAAATTGAAGGTGTTGGTCCCAAAATCGAGCAGTTATTAAACGCGGATGGAATCAAATCGTATGACGATATAGTTGCCTCAGGTGCTGATAAAATACGAGAGGTACTTTTAAAAGCAGGTCCACAGTATAAAGTTCATGACCCATCGACATGGGGAGAGCAATCTAAGTTAGCGAAAGCTGAAAAGTGGGATGAGTTATACGAAATGCAGGCTAATCTCAAAGGAGGTAAAAAAGTCTAGTAATAACACGAGAAACCACCAGTTTTATATCCTTTTTTAATTCCGTCTTGTTTCACGAATCAATTATGCCCAATTTTGAGGCTTAGAGATAATATTTATGTTTAAAAAAGGCTTACTAGCGTTAGTTGTACTTATCATCTCAAGTGCCGCCATAGCTCAGGATACAACTTGGGTAAACACACTCAATTTTAGTGATATTACCAAACGTAAAGGGACTTTCATTTTTCCTGATGGGAAAACGTACCGCAAGATTAACATGCATTACACTTTAAAGTGTGACCCCCAAACGAGTCGAGATAATTTCAACTGTGGGGAATGGGATTACTTGTCTTATGTTATAGTTCATGATAGTACGGGAAGGATTGATAGCAACGAGTTTGAACATTCGAACTTCTTAATCGGTGATTTGTCACCAATGAGTTACGATTACTCGACCATCGCTATTTCAGATACGTTTTACAAATACAATCACTTTAGAGTCGTTACTAGTGTTACATCATCGGATTCTATAGTAATTGGTGCTGGGTCAATGAGTTCGTCTGAGGTAATAGACAATAAACGGGTGCAATACTTATATACAGCCAATGAATTAATTACAGCAGGGGTACAACCAGGAGACATAACTGCATTGTCCTTATATGTGGCAAGTGTGAATGGGTCCATTCCAAATATGCGTATTCGGATGGCGCAAACAAATGCGACCACTTTACCAAAAATGATTGAAACAGGATTCAATGCGGTTTATGAAGGCAATTTTGTTCCAAGTTTAAACAAAGTACGTCTAGAGTCAATTGAGCCAATCAAATGGGATGGTGTTTCAAATATCGTCATAGAATTCAGTCGAGCACAAGCCCCAACGATAGGGGCATTGACATTAGAATCGGACTTGGCATTAATTGCAGGTATTCAAGAAACGGGCGGCGACAACTATTATGAGATTAAAGACGATAACTTCATGACCATCGAAGAGCCTGAGACAGTTTTTGCGGATGTAGATTCTGCAGTTTCTATTAGCTTTTGGGCTAAGGGTGATTCAAAATTACCATTGAATACTTCTGTACTTGAGGCAAAAGATAAAAATGGGAAACGACTGATAAACATTCACTTTCCATGGTCAAATGGACAAGTGTACTGGGACGCTGGAAATGAAACGGGCTTCGATAGGATTAGCAAGGCTACCGATGCAAGCGTTTACAAGAACTCGTGGAATCATTGGGTATTTACAAAAAACGTCCGTTCTGGCGCTATGAAAATTTATTTGAACGGGGTATTGTGGCACTCAGCTATAGATAAAAACCGGGATCTTGGTACAATCGCTGAATTTAGAGTAGGCAAGGGCATAAAGAATTATCAATATGCAGGAGCCATCGATCGATTGAGTATTTGGAAATCGGAATTAAACGCAGCGCAAGCTATGGGTTTAACAGAGAAAGATATTTCCATCACCCAACCAAATTTTAGCGACTTGGTGTGTGCGTTTTCATATGAAAATTATACCGCTCAAGCCTTAATGCCTTCAGATTTTAACAGTGCCATTAACGCACAATTCCGAGGTGCAACAGTGATAAAACCTTATGCAAGTGAAGCTTTTTTCAATACAGCTGAGGCTGTAAACAGACCAAAAGTGGAGTTTGTTTCGTCAATGCAACAAACTACATTAGATTCTAGCCTATCATTTGACGTTGTACAGCGACCTCAGATTTACGTTGACGAGTTTAAGGACGCGCAGGATGTTAGGAAGCAAACCGGCATACTTGCTGCATACGCAGGTGGATTTGTATATAGCTTCAATCCAGATGGAAGCAAAAAAGACTCTTCTGCGATCAGTGGATCTCAAACCTTAAATCAAACATTGCGTAAATACTATATCCGTTATGAGGTGATTAACAATGTAGAAATTGCGAGATACATTACCCCTTATGGCATTGGTCTAGATTTAGGTCCAGATGGTTTTAAATGGATTTACGATGTAACAGATTACGCTTCATTACTCGAAGGGGATGTGACTTTTACAGCTGGGAATCAACAAGAATTAATAGACCTAAGATTCGAAATGATTGAAGGCACGCCAGTGAGAGACTTAAAGGAAATCTCTTATTACATCAACCGTGAAAGTCGGTCATACAGAAATATGGCGGATGATATCAATTTTCAGAACACTGAAATTGCCCTTCATCCAGATGCAAAAACATACAAACTTGTAACTAGAATTACGGGTCATGGTCACAACACAGACGACAATACGAAGCCACATTGCTGTGAGTGGGCTGACAAACAACATTACCTCAAAATTGATGGTAAAGATGCTTTACAATGGGATATTTGGCAAGACGATAAATGTGCTTTAAATCCAATCTTTGATCAAGGGGGCAACTGGGCTCCGCCTAGAGCTGGTTGGTGTCCTGGAGCTCCAGTGGATGACTATAACTTCGATATAACACCATTCGTTTCTGGTAATAAGGTATCGTTGGATTATGATATAGAACCTGTTCCTACGAATAACCTTGGCCAAGGTGGTGGTAACTATGTAGTGTCCATGCATTTGATGCAATATGGCGCATACAATTTCCAGAATGACGCAACCGTTGAGCAAATCATAAGTCCAAACAACATGGACTATTACTTGCGGATGAATCCAACTTGCGGGAAACCACAAATTCAAGTAAGGAATACAGGAAAAAACACAATTACTGAATTAGGTTTAAAATATGGTGTAGTTGGAGGAAATCCTATAACCTATTACTGGAAAGACACCTTACTTCCTGATGAGTCTAAAGTGGTAGAATTGCCATTTGCGATTTGGGATTATCTAACACCAGAAACAGGTAATAAATTCTTTGCAGAAGTTTTTACGGTCAACAATGTTGCAGATGAATATGCAGATAACAATCGTGCAGAGTCTGAATTTGATATTCCAAACATGGCACCAAAAACGTTCACGGTGTACTTCAGAAACAATACCATTGCAGATGCGTCACTACAGATATTCGATGACGGAGGTACTGTTGTTTACGAACAACTTGATGCTCCTGGAGGTCAGTTAATCAAAGAGGACATTACCCTTAAGCGTGGATGTTATAAACTAGTTTGTGAAACAGAAAATCAATTCGGATTATTCTACCCACTCATACCTGAAATTGGTTCTGGTTTATTACGTTTGATAAAATCAGGGACAAGTTTCAATCAGTCTTTTAACCCAGATTTTGGGAAAAGCGTGGAGTATTATTTTACAGTTGGTCACACATTGAATACGGAAGATGTAATTGGAACGCCTTGGACCTTATACCCTAATCCGAGTCAAGGACTAGTAACCTTGCAAACCAATGGAGCTAGCGATGGAAATGGTTATCAAATTGTAACCACAAACGTTACAGGTCAGGTGATCAAAGAACAATCCGGACTCGTTCAAGGTGGTTTAATTCAATTGAATTTAAAAGGTCAAAAACCTGGAATTTATATGGTTGAGTTGATTGAAAATAATAAAAAGTCGACCTTCAAAATAGCAATTCAATAAAGCATTGACTCAGGGCAAACACCTATATTTTGCATCAGATTTCCATCTTGGAATTCCGAATTATGCCAAAAGTTTAGAACGAGAAAAAAAGCTCATCAACTGGCTTGACATGGCTGCGATCAATGCGTCCAAAATTTTTCTTATGGGCGACATTTTTGATTTTTGGTATGAATATAAAAAAGTAGTACCAAAGGGATATGTCAGGCTTCAAGGTAAAATCGCATCATTGTGTGACGCTGGAATAGAAGTCTATTTCTTCAAAGGAAATCACGATATGTGGATGTTCAGTTACTTCCAACACGAGTTAGGTGTAAAGTTAATTTCTGATGAATTGGAATTCACTGAAAACGGAAAATCATTTTATTTACATCACGGCGATGGTTTAGGAGAAGGGGATTACAGTTATAAATTTTTAAAGAAAATTTTTAGAAACCCAATTTGTATTTGGCTTTTTGGTATTCTGCCTAGCAGAATTGGACTAGGTATTGCCCACTATTTCTCATCAAAAAGTCGTTTGGCCAATGCCTCGAGCGATGAAGTCTATCATGGCGATTCGGAATGGTTGTTGCAATTCTGTAACCAGAAGGTGAAAGAGACATCATATGACTATATGATTTTCGGGCATCGTCATCTGCCATTAGACATAGACTTGGACAACGGTGGAAAGTACATTAACTTAGGCGAATGGCTGCATCATTATACGTATGGAGTCTTCGACGGTGATACATTAACACTTGAAAAGTATAACTAAATTCTGGAAGCTCGGTGTCGTAGTAATTTCACTATCGGCTGGATTTATTTTGTCTAGTTTTAGCAACTCAGTGACATCAAAAACTTTTGTACCTTTTTCAGGGAACTTTTTCACGACAGATAATTTAGGAAATTTGTTTCTCATTCAATCAGACAATTCAATTGAAAAGTATGATTCTGATGGAAAATTACTGACCGTTGGGAATTTCAAAATCTACGGTACCTTAAGTCAACTCGACGTCTCTAACCCCTTTGAGATTTACGGATATTATGCGGATCAGCAAACATTGTTGGTGATGGATAATATGCTAAATATTAGAGCTGAGATTAGCATGTCAGACATAAGCACTGGAGAAGTTTCTGCAGCCGCACGCTCTTTTGATAATGGTATTTGGTATTTCGATGCAAGTAGTATGAAGTTGCTAAAGGCGGGTAAAAACTTAAAGACACAAATAGAAGGTGTTCCAATGGGAACCTGGACTACAGAGGTGTGGAGACCAACACAAATATTGGATAACGAAAAAAACATTTTTGTACACGACTCATCCAATGGTATTTGTCTTTTTGATGTTTTTGGAAATTATTACAAGTCG
>JBLHOC010000133.1:0-8673 GCA_047620825.1 Bacteroidia bacterium
CTACTGCAGTTTTTCTTCTGCCTGATGTATTTGTAACTTCCATAGGATATTAAAGTTCTAAAGTTTCTGGTTTTTGCGCTGCATGTGGATGATCCGTACCAACGTACACAAAAAGGTTATGAAATAATCGGTTGCCCAACTTATTTTTCGGCAACATGCCTTTTACCGCTTTTTCGACCATTGCTGTTGGCTTTTTAGCCATCAGCTCTTTAGCCAAAGTTTCACGTTGTCCACCTGGGTATGAGGTGTGACGGATGTAAACCTTTGTTTCCATCTTATTAGCCGTCATGGTGATCTTTTCAGCATTGATAACAATTACGTTATCACCGCAGTCAACATGAGGTGTAAAATCAGGTTTGTTTTTACCTCTAATAATTTTAGCGATTTCAGAAGCAAACCTTCCTAAGGTTTTACCTTCTGCATCAACCACGTACCAATTCTTTTGAACCGTTGCCTTGTTGGCTGATTTTGTTTTATACGAAAGCGTATCCACTGTGTGTTTATTTTTTATTATATCCTCAAAAAGGGCTGCAAAAGTAGTCCTATCTTTTTAATTTTTCAACCATTTCGCTTAAAAAAACAGCAAATTAGACATTTGTCTTTTTAATGAGAATAAATAAGGCTTTATCTGATGATTTGAATCGTGCCTTGAGTCTGCTGTCGCACGGTCTTCTTGCCTTTATACTTGATGTAATATGGATAGACGCCCATCTGCATCGGTTTACCTAAATATGACCCATCCCATTCAAAATCTTTATCGTTTGTTTCAAAAACCTTTTCGCCCCAACGATTGAACACCGCCATATAGAAATCTGTGACGCCAGCCGTTCGAACATGGTACAAATCATTTATGCCATCTACCCCCGGTGAAAAAGCATTTGGAATCACAACGTAAACGGAGTCATCCACGCAGACATTGACACTAAACGAATCTTTACAACCACCTCTATTTTCAACATACAACCAAATCACGTATCGATTTGTATCGGTCTTATAATAATGACTTGGATTTTCATCGGTATTATACACCTGCTCTGAACTGTCTCCAAAATACCATGTACCTTGAGTGGCACCGATAGTGTAATTTATAATTTGCAATACTGGGTCAAACGGATTTAAACATATACCCTCAGTTGGGGTGGTAATAAAATGAGCGTTGATCCGTGGATAAGACGGTATATAAATGCCTGAATCTAATAGGCACTTCGTTAACAAGTTTTGAACCCTAAAATCGTATGTAGTACTCACCTGTGCACTGATGCGATTGGTGAATCTTGGTGGCGTAGTGTACCAAGTTAATGCGTATGGATCTGTTAAACGTGGGGTTAATTCAGCAAACCCAACTGTACCATAACACTGTGTATCAGAAGTAATGGCGTCCACCTCAATTTTGGGAAATACATGTATAAACAAACTGTCACTATAAGGCTCTGAGCAACCATCTGAAATAGTAACGTGAACCCATTGCGTATTTGGAGGTCGAATAAAAATATTTCTGTCTTTGGATGTAGACGCTGACCAATTGTATGCATAGTTACTGCTTCCACCTCGCAATCCACTTGCAATCAAGGTCGACTCTTCACCGTAACATAGTGAATCGTCGTCATAGGCTAAACCACCCTTTAAGGTGTCTAAAACTTCAACCCACACACTATCTCTAGTAAAACAAGTTGCAGTACCGAATCGATAACCAATTTTATAGTTACCTGTTCCTGATATCACTGGGTTAAACAAACTATCCCCAAAAGTGGTTCCGGTCCATGTACCACCAAAAGGTGTTCCCGAGATGATGATCGTTGTATCTGTGAAACAATAAATTGGATCTATTTGTGATATTCTAGCTACAGGTCTTGCACTAACCGTTATTTCACAAGAATCAATACAACCAAATTTTGAATAGTAAAGCATTTTATGCAGCCCAATCCCCGCAATACTTGGGTCAAACCAACCTAACGATGGATTTGTGACCCCGCTTCCAACCCATGATCCTCCGGACAGCTCTGCAAAAAGTGTAATCGGAAGGTCTGTCTCACACAGTAAAGTATCGTTTTGAATATTCGACTGCGGATGAACAATCATAGTTATACTATCTCTACAACCGTAAGCGTCATAATATAATTTGTGTATTCCTCTTCCAGCAAGTATTGGCGTAAAGTAATTACCTGATATGCCTGCGCCTGACCATCTGCCGCCTCCAGGCGTGCGTCGCGTAGATGTCCAATTCAACAACAATCTTGGGTCTTCAATACAAAATTTCAAAGTATCGTTATAGACAATGGTCTTACGCACATACATTATTTTCTCGTCCACACACCCGTTCACGTAGTAACGCAATGTATCGTTATATGATGTACGCCCTAAACCATAAACAAACGACGGATCATATTCTCCAGTGATTGAATCTACGATACCAACACCATCCCAATACCCGCCAGCAGCTAGTCCAGCATAAGTAAAACCATTACCTGCATCTGGACATAAAATCTGGTTCCAACGTGCCGAAATTTGTTTTACATAAACTTGCGTTGTGTCTCGACAACCATTGGCATTATAAATCAACGTTTTATTTCCCCAGCCTGCTCTAGGCGGCAGGAACCAACCGTTTAAATAATCAAGAAATCCAGGCCCAGACCATGTTCCACCAATTGGACTAAAGTTTAATTTTAGAGAGTCTGTTGATTGACAAACCGTATCAAATTCTTGTGTATATACTGGATATACGTTAATCGTTTTTGTATCTACACAGCCATTCCATGTATACGTCACTGTGTATGTGCCAGTATCTGATGGATTGAATAATCCTGTTGAGTCAATATTCGGTCCTGACCAAATTCCACCTGATGGATTAAACCCTGTTACGGTAAATGAAGACAAACCCGGGCAAGATGCATTTGGTGGCCCAGCGTCAAAGGCGATTACATTGATTAAAACTGTATCTGTACAGCCTGCAAAGTGATATATTTCTGTATGCAATCCGGCACCTGCAGTTGGTGGATCAAACAATCCAGTAGATGGGTTTATTATTCCGTTTCCTGTCCAAAATCCGCCTATCGGCGTAGCAGTCAAATTAAAAGCATTCGCCGCCTCACATACTGTTGTATCTGTACGAGCGATTGGTGGATTAACGACCTCTATCCAAATGGAATCTGACCCTGGTATCGAAATACCGTCCGACACCGTTAAGTACACCCAACCTGAAGCAGTTGGACAATAGGTATGTGGTCCAAATGTCCCACTGATACCAGTCGACCAGTTAAATACATATAAACTAGAATCTCCTCCAGTGACTTCGGCTGTAATTTCAGTACATGTGCCAGTGCAAATTGTATCTGGGTCGGCAATTAAATTCACATAAATAGGACAATTTGTAATATCAAAAGTCGTGTCAGAATGCAATACCCAAGCGGAATCACAGCGATCATATTTAACGGCATCAAACTCGATAACATATCGCCCACTTCTATCGAGCATAGGGCTCACATTTAAAACAAATGTGTCTGTTTCATTATTGGCATCACAATTTATAGGGGTAAGTGTAACGCTCGGATTAATTGGCCCTGTAACTGTAAAATTTGAACTTGATATTGAATCACAATTCCATTTTTGATCCAGTCTAATCCCCAACTTTGTATCTTCACAACTTACAGTTGGAGGAATAATTTTTGGTGGAAGCAAGGGAATAACTTTTGTCGTCCATGCAGCTTCCCAACCATCACAATATTTACTTGCATCACTATGAAAGTAAATCGTTAAACAGGAATCCGTAGTGGTATACGACCCTGGAGTACTGGATCCCGAAAGCTTTCCTCCTAGTTTACTTGCAGTTGTATCCTTGCCATCGTATAGAATCAGATAATCCAAGTCGGCCTCGGTACAGAATGAGGTAAATGTAAGGGTGATGCTTTGAGCACCAGGAACACAAATGGTAAAAATATAATTTTCGTTATGATCGTAGTCGTCTGATCCATTAGCGTTATCACTATCAAAAAAATTACCCTTGCAATCACTGACTTTAGCATTGCTCATGTAATAATCATTCTGACCTACAGCATGCGCTACGGTTAAGAATAAAAGAGATATGGAGAAGACAAATTTCACCTTCGTATTACACTTATTTCGTCTGTCTGAATTGGGTTACTGGCGTTGCCAGCTCTGTCTGTAAAAATCAGCTCATAGGTTGTGATTTCCTTATCACTAGAACCTAATAAAAAAGTGTTTTTTAGTTTTATTGTTAGCTCTCCTGTTATATCAACATTGGCATCAACCGGAGATAGTAGTCCCACATGTTGATAGTCAGAATTAATTAACCGAAGATCATGGATTCCCAATGGTTTGAGATCTGGGTTTTCAAAGCCAAGGTCTCCATCTGGATCCGAATATTTGAACGTAATCAATATGGAGTCTTGAAATTCTTTAACGATTCTAGGTTGAATATCGACATACTCAATGACCGGTGGTCCAGCAGGTTTGTCGACCACGGTTACTTCTGTGCAACCAGAAAACACGATAACAAGAAAGGATATTTGTAGCAGTTTCAACATGTCGTGTTATTTCAATTTTAGTGTTGCGTATTCTTTAGCTCTAAAAAGCGAGTTACTATTGGGCGCCTCACTTGTATTTACGCCATCTGACACATGCGTTCGTACCCAAATGACAGCACCATTTGGCCAACTACTGACATCAATAGTTGCTTTATGATAAAAGGATTCATCATCACCAAAATAGCCTTTAACAACCAAAGGTGTTGCTGCATACGTAAGCGTTGTCAAGTTTGTTGAATCGAATGAATTTGCAGAAATCGATAAGTCGATGGCGGCATTGGTTAACTGGTCCGCCGTTAAACCGTCATCAACAAATGAAACCCACACTTCTACTGCACTAGCTCCAGACGGAATGTTTATAGACTTATATGTTCCGCTGCGGCTCACAAGACTTCCGTTTACCTTCGCAACAATTCCCCTTAACTGTACTGGATAATTTGACGCTGTAGGCACTTTCCCATTTTGGTTCAGCGCGCCATTGTTAATCCAAGTTTCAATGTTTTTAATGTATTCATCTTTTTTTGTCGGCCAATCACTTTCTGGGTCAACTAGAATTGGCATAAGTCCAGAGTTTCCGTTTAAGTCAACTTGCAAACGCCTGATTATCATACTCGTTGCTGCCGTTCCAGGTGTCACACGTGCGGTCAACGGATTCATTTCGTCTTGCTTGATGATTGGTTGTTCTACCAATGTATTGTATGACGATTCTATAGTCCTGAAATCGGGCTCAAAATTCCCATCATGACAGCCAGAATTAGCACAAGTTGGAACAAAAATATTGGCATGGATACCCTCAATTGTATTAGGGTCCAAATCAGCTTTCTCACCATCGACTTTATCATGTTCTTGTCCAACGGCTTGATTGTCATACGGATTTGTCACATCTGGGTCCGACGTATCACAGCCCGTGACAAACAAGCCAATACAAACAAAATAAATAAGTTTCCTTAGTATCATACCCTATCGAATAATGATTTAGCCCCTGAATCTACAAAACCAGCACCCAGTACGTCATCCTTGATTCCGAATATCTCTGCAATGGTTAGCACGTTATCTGTCGTTTTACCGATTCTATTAGATTCTCCTCCGATAATTGTATTGGAAGGAACGTTTGGTCCTGCCATTAAACTCCATACCCGTGATGTGTTATAATCACCGCTATGGTCATAACCAAACCAATCATTTTCGTCTTGAATAGGATTTGGGTTTAAGTTTCTACCACATTCTGGACTGGCCAACATAATCGTTTTACCAGCCATTTCAGGAATTTCATTCTGAATATAGTTCCATAACCAACCTACACCATGATCTGCTTTATGCAACGCACGTAGGTAACCAGAGAAATTACCGTGACAACCGTCTACATTTGCTAAATTAACAACAGTAATTTTAGGCTTAAAATATTTCATCACCTCAGCTGCATAGGCGAGTGTATTTAAGTCTCCCCCACCTCCGGTAGGAGGTCCTGCTAAACCTCCAGATTGCTTTTTCGTAAAAGTTTCACGAATAAACTTCTTAATATTTGCTTTTTCGTTTTCGTCGTTTCTAATACCGCTAACCTCTCCATTTTTTATTCTGAAAGAATTGTTCAAGAACTCGCGCATCTTAAAAATCGGTTCCAATTCTTCTTGAGGGTGGTATATTTTAGCATTACTTAATACTTCAATCCCTTCGTTTCCAAAGGTGATACCTGGAGCAATAAAGTTTGCTCCATATTCTGTGCCGTAGTTTTCATGGCCACTTGAATTTAACAATGGAAATGAATTGCCGATACCAGACCCAACAAACCACACATCTGAGGCTTTAAAACCTCTATGGCGTCGCAGGTATTCAAATATTGTTGGGGAGTTTGGTCTCACTTTCAACCCTTGAGCCAACGACCTACTTCCGGTTAACAATGAATTAAGTCCTCCATAATGTCCTCCATTCACTGCTTCAACTTCAGGAAATAATAAACCTTGACTTTGTAACGTATTGCTTAATAATTTAGGGATAGGCAAACTACCTGTTGGTTCATTGGCTGGTGTGATCCCATAGACAATTTTTTTGTCTGGTGGTGCCCCATTTAGCATATTATACATGATATTGCCACCAATGTCCACATTTTGACTTCCAGATAGGTATTGCTGCATCACAGATTCTTGTTGACGCACCCCCCCTGCAAACAGAATATAAATCACATGATCCGCCAACTCCGCATTGGTCTTAGCAAACAAACGACCAGATGGTAATATGTAGGGGAATGCAATACTTCCTGCTGCTGTCAATCCCGCTTTTGCAACAAATTCTCTTCTTTTCATAATCCCTTCTGTTTAATAAAATTGATACTCATCTGATGACGCAAAAGCTGTATATACCAACTCGGGTGTAATGTTTGGATTCGCTTCTATGTAATTAATAAAGAATGCCTTCTCAATTTCGGTAGGTATTCGTACGAAAAAAAGCTTGTAGGTATCTGTAATAAATGAATCTAAATCTGTACGCATTTCAGCGTCGGTAGGCATTACAACTAGACCGTTGTTCATGTAATTGCTGACAATCACCTCATTTATTAACGCCTTGTCACCGAATGATTCGATAACACGTTCAGTACGAATAAGCTGCCTACTTGAAATAGCCTTTTGATGCAACGTTGTATATAAAATCGAAATAAACTGTTTGTTGGTCTTTGACCGATCCTTAATCAAACTCTTATCTTCGATATCAACGTCGTTCACATCATACGTCGCTATGACGTCCTTTTTGCAGGATGACAGTAACACCATCATCAGCCCAAAAAGTAAAAAGCACTTATTCTTAAAAATCTGCATACTCGTCTGTAATTAATATTTCTTTTTGTAATGCTCTAAAATCTTGAGAAGCTTGAAGATTTTGAAAATGGGTGGACACTTCAGCCGTTGTCGGGTCTCGATTTAGTAAGGTTAAGTACGTCCAACGTATCAAGCCCTCGTAAAACTCGTCAGACTGCGTTAGTAACTGACAGTAATCCCCTTTAGTCCCGGCAAAACCACCAAATAAAGGCCCTATCTCATTTTTTTCAATAATATTAAACGCTATGTCAAATTCTGTTTTTGTCGGAAATCTGTAAAACAAATCATCGTATGAGGCATTTACGAAATTGAAGGTGTTCATATTGATGTTATCGTAAACGCCATTGTTCAGCATGCGAGCAAAAACCTCATTTATTGAAATCTCTTCGTTCCGGTATTCGAATTTAGCATCAATTGCTTTTTGGTTTTTTTCAATGATCTCAAGTGCTCGAAACACCCTTATAGAGTCCCCGTTTATACGCGCAACTTTTAATGAAACTGAAGCACCGCCAATGTAACGGGAAAATTCACTATCTTCTGCACCTTCGATCATTCTTGATTTAATAATAATGTACAAACGTTCACCATACGCAATCCTATAACTTGAATCCCCCACTACAGGTGTGTCGTCGGTTTGAAGTTTAGTAACTAATGCCTCCCGACTAGCCTTGCTTAAATTATCGGCTTTCAAGATATCCGTCTCGACAGCCATCTCGTCTTCTAGGGGCGTCCTACCTATTAAATCTATAAATACTCGATTGACATATCCTTCTATTTTAATCGTCGGAATTCGATGTGGACTGATAGCGGTATTGTTGTCAAAATTTTTGTCTTCCGTTTTTTTACAAGACACAAAAATGGTAGCTATAAAAACTACACAAAACAACCATTTGGAGATAAAATTAGTGGTACCCGCCATATTAAAGTAGTAATAGTATTAAACCAAATATACAAATTCCCTTTGACATATTAGTCTACAAAAACCCACTAGCATCCGAAAGTAGCTAAATTCTAAAGCCTTTAGAATCCCATATTTTCGAATTCTACTAAAAATTTTTCAAACATGGGACTCTTCAGGCGAAACAAAAATAACAATCGGCCAGTAATAAAGCACTTATTAGACTTAGTACCACGCTGGATTTTCGAAAATTGCGCCAAAGGGCATAATTCAGACAAAGGAGCTAGTAAATATAGGACGTACGACCAATTCGTTGCCTTAACTTTCGGACAGCTTAATAAGTGTCAGAGTTTGAACGACATATCTGCCGGCATAGGCGTGAGTGAACTTTTTATTAGTGACCTTGGTTTAACTCAAAGTCCTG
>JBLHOC010000134.1:0-8622 GCA_047620825.1 Bacteroidia bacterium
GCGCCATCAGAGGTTCCTGAACTTAACGCGAAATGCTCAATTTTCCCTGGCCAACAAACATCCGGCTCTCCCGTCCGAGTGCGTTCCCACCAAGGCAGCATATGTAAATAGTCGCCCGAGGGTACATTGTCCTTGAAATTTTGATAGATGGATCCGGAATCTAGAATGGCATCAAAATTATATTGCTTACCAAATTGGGTGTTTTTTGCTTTCGACAAAAGTCGTTTTAGCGTTCGCAGTTGGTATTCTTTTGCCCGACTGACTGAGATGTTAAAATTACGGGTCACCCCTTTCGACCTTTCTATAAGTCGCTTATACCTCTTTTCCTTTTCAGACACCGCTGCAAGATAATGCTTAATTCAGATTTTGACTTTGTCAAAATCTTCAATAATTTCATTACATGAAGCTGAAGCACTATAGCCATACTTTATATATCGGGTTATAGGGTTGGTAAACCCTAATGAACGAATACGGTAGTCAAACTTTAAGACTAACAACCTTTGTAAAATTTTAGATTAATAGAATTAATCCTGTTTGGATACATTCTGCTTAAACCGCCCTTTGCTAAAAATACGAACACCTTTGTCTTTGCCTTTGCGAAGCGCACGTTGTTCTTCCTCTGGTAATGCTGCAATCGTCTGGCACTCTTCAGAGCAACAATCTGAGTACTGCTCAGCACAAGCAGGACATTGAATAAACAACAAGTTACATGCTTTGTTTTTGCAATTGATATGGTCGTCGAATGAGACCCCACATTGGTGACAATTCGCAATAACATCGTCCGTAATGCGTTCATGCAAACGTTCATCGAATACGAAGTTTTTACCAATAAACTTATTTGGCAAACCTTGTTCTTTGGCATCACGGCTATATTTGATAATACCGCCTTCTAAATGATATACGTTTTCGAAACCTTTGTATTTTAAGAAAGCACTGGCTTTCTCACAACGAATACCACCGGTACAATACATCACCACCGGCTTGTCTTTACTATCCTGCAATGCATCAATAACAACAGGGAGTTGTTCTCTAAAGGTGTCAACATCTGGACACCACGCTTTTTCGAAATGGCCAACTTCACTTTCATAGTGATTTCTCATATCGACGATAATGGTGTCGGGATTTTCCGTCAGGGTATTAAACGCTTTGACATCTAAATAATCTGCTGGCGTTGCAATGTCAAAAATGTCGTCTTCCAATCCATCCGAAACAATTTTGTCTTTCACTTTTATACCAAGCTTAAAAAATGACTTGCCATCATCTTCCACGGCATAGTTCAAACGCACTTGATCTAAAAAGGTGATATCTGCTAAATGAGATTTAAACCGATCAATGTTTTGTGTTGGAACGCTAATTTGAGCATTTATACCCTCAGTCGCTACATAGATTCGTCCAAGTACACCTACTTCATTGAAGTGCAAATAAATGTGATCTCTAAAAACTTGGGGATTGCCAATCTTGGCGTATTTGTAAAACGAAATTGTAGTACGCGCCTCTGCGCTACTCTGGATACGTTCTTTTAACTCTTCCCCATTAATAGTATTATGCAATTTCATGTTACACCCTTTCTAATGGTAATGCAAAGGTATGATAACGATAGAAATCTTGCCAAATCATTTTCCGATTTGTAACTTGTGCCACCTAATAAGGGTATTACAGTTATGGGAGTATCAAGTTTTTTAAAGAATCTATTTGGGAAAGCCAAAGAAACGGTTGATGAGGTGAGTCAAAAAGCTGAAGTTGTTGCAGACGCGGCCATTGAAAAAGGCAAGGAGTTTACTGAAAAGGCAAAAATAAAAGCACAGGAAATGGCAGATGATGCTGCGGAGGCGACTGCAAAATTAAAAGCGGAAGCATCTGTAATGGCTGATAAAGTAAGTGCAAAAGCCAGTGAGGTTATAAGTGAAATAAAGGAAGATGCGGGTGAAATGATGGAAGACGCCAAAGAAATGGGAGGCAAAATAAAAGAGAAGACGTCAGAAGTTTTGAGCGAAATAAAGGAAGAAGCTGGTGAGCTTATAGAAGATGCTAAAGAAGTAGGAGGTAAAATAAAAGACAAGGTTGAGGATGTCGCTGCAGACGTGAAAGAAAAGGTTTCTACTATGATGGATGGTGACGACGCCAAGACGGAAGATGCACCGGCTGATTCTGCTGAAACACCAACTGAAACAGCACCCGAGTCAACATCGGAAGTAACACCTGAAGCAACGGCTGAAACAATACCAGAAGTAGCAACAGAAGAAACGTCTGAAGCAACAAAAGATGTTACGTCTGAAAAGACCCCAGAGGCAACAAAAGAAACGTCGTCGGAAGAAGAATAACCGATCCAGTAATAATATCATTAGGACTGCAGAATTGGTGCAGCACTTTGACTTAGGTGTGCATCTTAATTAGAGCGACCATATGTTTTGACCAAATCTATTACCATTCGACATTTTGTAGTGTTTGTCTTTTTGGGCTTGTTATCCTTGGTATACCAAAAATCTAACGCACAATGTGCGGGCATTACAATTAAAGCCGACACCAATCGAGCCTG
This sequence comes from Bacteroidia bacterium, assembly GCA_047620825.1. Taxonomy (GTDB): domain Bacteria; phylum Bacteroidota; class Bacteroidia; order NS11-12g; family UBA9320; genus UBA987. The sequence continues at coordinate 2,537 of JBLHOC010000134.1, forward strand.
TACCCCAGGAATTTTTGAATTTGTTGTAAGAGGAGCGCCGAGTGGCTCAAATTTCATTTGGGATTTTGGGAAAGGGCCGAATCCAGGTAAAGATACATTTCGATTAATTGAACCTGTGGCAAGAGCTATTCCGCTCACTTTATATACCACATTACCCAAAGGAGGACAGTGTACTACAACAGTAAAAAAGATTGCTGAAGTTTATGCCAGACCGATGCCTAAAATGTCCATTGGACAGAAAGTATTTTGTTCGACTTCAGAGCCTTATCAGGTAACAGACCTTACATCTAATTCTGCATACCGCATTTGGACTATTGAAGGGGTTAATTATGGAGATACTGCCAAGGCTAGAACGGCTAACTTTTCTTCTGATGGCAAGAAATCAATCTCACTTATGGTGGAAGACCAACATGGTTGCCGAGGGGTTAAAACGTTTACAGATATCGCAGAAGTTATCTCTGATAACAAAATTGAAATTAGAGGGATTAAGCATATCGGTTGTGTTAATACTGATTTTAGTTTTTCAATCGTTTCTGGATTTTCTCCAAATGAAATCAAGGCGGTTGATTGGACTTTTAATGGGGCAACGACTAATAAAAGCACTGACATTAAGCCAACTCATATTAAATATCCAAAAGGAGGGAATTATGATGTCTCGGTAAAACTGACAACTAAAAATGGATGTGATTATTTTACGACATATAAGGGGCTTGCCCAACCAAAAGACTCGACAGTTCTAGATGTGGTTATAAGTGATTCTAGCGTATGCACTGCAAAGGATGTTAAAGTTGTCGTACGTAATAAAGACATTCGTGGTTCCATCGTATTTGACGTTCCGAACTACAGCAAGGGCTTAATAGATTCGACGGCACCAACAGTAAGAACTATTTCATTCGTTAATCCTGGCATTTATGATTTAAACATCACACATACCGATAGTTTTTGTACTTCTCATTATACCAAGAAGGCATTTGTTTCTGCCAAACAAGTATTTGCTAGAATAAGCTCCAATCAGCATTATGATTGTGAGATACCCTTTTTGGCAAAATTTAAGGACAATAGTGAGGTTTCAGAATCAGGTAAATTAACGTATCGATGGTTGGTATTCGATTCTTTAGGTAATCTTCTTTCCTCTTCAACGAACAAAGACTTTGATTATCTGGTAAAAGATTCTGGGTATTATGATGTTGAATTAACGGTTAGACACGAAAATGGATGTGCGGACTCGACCTTTCAAACGGAATTAATACGTGCCGATTCTATACGAATCGAGTATGAACCTATTTCACAGCTAGTGTGTTTGAACCAAGAGGTAGAGGTACAAAATTCGTCATTTAAAAGTTCATACAAAGTGAGCGATTTCTATGTGTGGAAACTCTATCGCCATGGTGACACAAGTAATCCCATCGACAGCAGCTATATATTTCAGCCAACGTTTAAAGCAAAATACAAGGGGAGTTACGATTTAAAGGTATTTGCCTATAATTCGTTAGGGTGCACACAAACAGATTTTCGTGAACATGTTTTTGAAGTTGGAGAGCCCAAGGCAGGCTTTAGAGTAGAACGACCAAACCAATGCCCTTCAGATACTTTCTCATTGATTTCAAGTAGTACACCAGATAATGGGGAGTATATCAATAAGTGGATGATATACAATGCGCAAGACACGATTCTGAGCTACGGTGAAAAGCCAATCATCAAAATGGAAACCCCCGGTATATATCATGTGTCTTTCAATATATCGGTGTTTGGGGAATGCAGAGACACATTAGTAAAAAACGATCTGATTTCAATAAATGGTATTCAGTCGCGAATAGTATTGCCAACAAATAGGGCGTGCGAAAACATTCCGTTTCGACCTAAAGCGGTAGTTGAAAACCACATCTATAACGCTACGGATACCTCTGTTCATTATGAATGGGGCGTTTTGCCGAATAGGAATTTCACTATAGATAATGATACAGCTGAAGATCCAAGTATACAGTTTTTGGGTAACGGAAATTTTGTAGTGAGGTTGGTATGTATAAATAGTTTTGGGTGTAGAGACACGTCTTACTCCGACACGATTTATGCTGGACTGAGGGCCAAACACAAATTTTTAGATACAGCAGTGTGTTCTAATACAGAGATTCGGTTTGTGAATGAAACAGATAGTTTAAGCAATAAATGGTTTTACAATTTGACACCAAATACAATTGCTAATGTGCAAAATATGGACCGTGATACAGGCAGTATTACGATTGATAAGGAAGGGACGTACCGCTTAGATTTAATTGCAAGTCGGGACTCTATTTGTTTTGATACAACTTCAACCAACATTTACATCGTTTCACCTAAAGCAGACTTTGTGACACTAGATTCAAATCTTTACTGTGCACCCGCTTATCAACGGTTTGAGTCAAAATCATTATTTGCTGACACCTTATTTTGGGATTTTGGCGATGGTAAAAACCTTAAATCTACACAAAGTAAGGTGACGACACTTTATGAGCGAAATACAGGTAGCATTAATCCTTACACCGTTCGGTTAATTGCTAAAAATAGAAGCGGCTGTGCAGATACCCTTACCAAAACAAATTTAGTGAAGGTAGAAGGTCCTGCAGCACATTTGACGTTGAGTCAAAATCGAGGTTGTGAACCATTGCAAGTGGTATTCCATGGGACTGTCGAAAATGTCCATAAGATGTATATTGATTATGGCGACGGCAGTGAGTTTGGGTTTGAACCAAGCGTACCTCATGCATATTTCAACAAATGGAGAATTATTGAAAACACATATCACCCCGTTATTTTGGTGGTCGATAAAAATGGTTGTCAAACAGCTTTTAAAACGGATTCTACTATTCGAGTTAAACCTTCTCCAACTGCATTTATTCGAGTCAATGATTCTATAGCGTGTTCCAACCTTTCTACACGTTATTACTATTTGGGGAATGAAGCGAGCTCGTGGTTTTGGGACTTTAATGGGGACGGGACTCCAGATGGCAACAACGCATCAGGAATTCACAGTTACACTGTTCCAGGGAGATACAACATGACCCTGGTCAATATCAATAAATTTGGTTGCGGTGATACAGCCATAGTACCAATTCATGTCGTTAAAAGTCCAAAGGTTTCTATCTTGACGGATACAGTAAATTGTATCACAAAACCGTTTAATGTTACAGATGTATCTGTTCTTGACACCACCATTAAATCTCGTATTTGGACAGTTCAGAATGATGCAGGTGTTTCAACAAAGACGGATTCAAGTTTTGTCTATCAAGCACAGAAACCAGGATGGGTTAAGTTAAAACTATCGATAACAGACAGTATTCAATGTATTGGAAGTGATTCAGTGTTGGTGCGGATCAGAGATTCCATGAACAACATAAAAGGTGAAATTCAAGTTGTGTCGGTAACCCAAGAAGGTTACATAAAAACCACCATCTTAACCCCCGATAGTCGATATGTAAGTACAGTTCTGGACAAAGAATTATCTGGGAATTTTATAAAAATTAAAGATAGTGGAACGGCTAACTTAGATTTTACGGACTCCTTAGCGGCCACTTCAGATGCTCCTCAATGTTATCAAATTAGACACTACGATAGTTGTGCTTTTGTAAGTCAACCTTCAGAGAAACATTGCACCATTCATTTGTCTACTTCTTCCAGCGTTGTTGGACAAAACGATTTATTTTGGACACCATATGTTGGATGGAGTACAATAGAAACATATGAGATATGGCGAACGACTGATGGGAACACTGAACTATTGAAAGCACTTTCTGGTCAAGCTTTAAAGTATACTGATTCATTCTTGTGTGATCAAGAATATTGTTATACCATAGTTGCAACAACTAATAGTGCCGCGTTAAAAAGTGTAAGTAACGCAGTTTGTGCTCGACCAATTTATCTCGGGAATAATGCGACAAGTGATATAAAATTGGTAACTGTAGTGGACGACCAATTTATTCAAGTGCAAATGGCAAGTGATTCGGGTCCGTTTGTTTTGAGTAAGCGTGTAGGTGGAAACAATCTAATAGAAATTGAAACCGATTTACCGGTTTATCAAGACTACAATGTAGAGGTACATAGTAACAGTTATGCTTACGGCGTAAAAGAAACTGATTACTGCGGAACAGCTAGTCAAGAAGGCCATTTAGGAAAGTCAATTTTTGTCGAAATATCTGAGGATGATTTGGACGTGAATTTAACTTGGACGGCATATCAAGATTGGGAAAGGGGTGTACATCATTACAGTATACTAAGAAATGTGAAGAATGGTTTTGTTGAATATCAACGCGTTTTAGGCAGTGATACAAGCCTTAGTTTCGAGGTTGACGGATTGATGGGTGCATCTAACTGTTTTAAGATTGCGGCCGTTTCTCATGATAGCCTAATAAGCGAGTCTAATAAAGTTTGCATAATCGGTGAGACATTGATTTTCATACCAAGTGCATTTTCTCCTAATAATAATCCGCCAAATGATCTGTTTAAACCCATTATGGTATTTGTTAAATCACCAACCACATACACAGACGGGTTGTATGATTTTAAGATTTACGACAAGTGGGGTGGTTTACTATTTGAGACAAATGACCCAGAAGTTGGGTGGGACGGTATGTACAACGAGAAAGTCCTTCCTGAAGGCGTTTATGTTTACACCATTAGGTTAAAAGGTTTAGACAACGTAATACGATCCTATCCAGGATCTGTCACCTTATTGCGCTAATCGTTCAACGCTTTCGCTACATGCTTTCCAACAATTTCACGACCTGCTGCATCATAATGTTCCTGCGGTATAATAGCCCTATCTAAAAAGTGAATACTTTCTAATATTTCCAGGTTATCTACCACAACAGCACCTTGATTTGTATAACGATGTACTAAGTAATCTCGGTTTTGTTTCATTAGCCAAACAAGATTATAACCTATGTAGTTTTGAGCGTCCTCAACATTTTCGGGAATCAGGTTTAAAACGATGTGTAGATTTTTCTCCTTCGCGATTTGTAACAATTCGTCAAACTCCTGAACCATTGGGTTTTGATCATTAATTTGGAAAGCATAGGCCTTGATGTATTGATCTGCTAGCTGTCTTTTTGCGTCATCTTGAACATCATTGCTGTCAAGGAATTTTGGGACTTCACACCACCGCCTAATTGTATTGAACTCAAAAGAAATTGAATCTAAATCACTTTTAAGCGTGTCGTATGTCCATGCTTTCCATTTCAAAAAATCGCGTTCATGACCAGAACGATTGTCGTAGTACTTAAAGGAAACAAGTGCTCGGTTCAACAACGGTGACCGTGGTTGATACATTCTACTTGAGAGTCTTAGATTGGCTTCACTTGGGCTGTAAATAACATCTTGGTTAAACGTCCTTAAGTTCATTGTTACAATTACTGTTTGAACCGGACTAGTTGTCTTTATTTGGCTTATCAGCGGTAAGTACATACCTACATGATACGCCCCATGGTTAATGGTTCCAATTCTTAAATTGGGGTGCTGTAATGCAACGTTATCACTGATCCTAAGTTGGTTGTAATCGTCGGGATGGGTGGTGAAATTGGACGATTCGCCGAAATACAAAACATCAGAAGTGTCTTGTACTTGTTGTAAATTGTATAACATTGGGCCATGCTCATCTAGATCATTTAACCAAAAATAATGGGTATATATTTTATTAAAGATTACCAACAATAATCCTACGAAAACCAATCGAATAACACTTTTCTTAACGATATATGAAATTCTATTCATGGTTAAAATTGAAAATAGATAAATGGATGATTGGTAACCCCTGCCCAAGCGGAAATACACCAGATTAACGACCCGTATACAATCCAGCGGACGGGGAAACGATAGTTATCAAGCAAACTGTCGATTCGTTTATTGTAAAGCATTATTTCTGCCAAAACAAACAGACCTAACATAGTCCATATGGGCCACCCAATTTCTAGTGAAGACGTACCGATATTGTTAAACAAAGCATCAACATGACCTGGTATTAGTTCTATACTGTCAATCCTAAAAAACAGCCAAGCTATGTTTACACAAACAAAGATGATCAGTCCACCAAAAACTGTTGTGAGTTGTGTTTGAGG